>NZ_SMKQ01000162.1 GCF_004348995.1 Nonomuraea terrae | reverse complement strand
GGGTGCGGGCGGCTGCGCCGGTCGGTGCGGTGGGGCGGGCTGGGATGGTCACGTGGATGGCCAGGGCGGCGAGGGCTGCCAGGGGGACGTTGATCCAGAAGATGGCGTGCCAGCCGCCCAGCTCCACGCCCGCCACCACCGTGCTCGGCGCCAGCGCCAGCAAACCGCCGTACAGCGGCCCGAGCGCGCTGCCGAGCTCCTGGGCCGCGCCGACCGCGCCCAGGGCCACCGGGCGCTCGCGTTCGTCCCACAGGTCGCCGATGAGCGCCATCGTGATCGGCAGCAACGCGCCCCCGGCCACCCCCTGGACCGTGCGCCCGGCCACCACCATCAGCTCCCCGGCCGCCAGCGCCGTCAGCACCGAGCCGAGCGCGAACGCCGCCAGGCAGGCGTGGATGAGCGGCCGCCGTCCGTACCGGTCGGAGAGCTGGCCCAGCAGGGGCATCGCGGCGACGTACCCCAGCAGGAAGCCCGTGACGATCGGGGTGGCCCGCTCCAGGCGGTTGAGCGGGATGCCGACGTCTTCGGCGACGGCGGCGAGGACCGTCACCACGACGTACGCGTCGAGCGCGGCGAGCAGCACCACGGCCCCGCCCGCGCCGAGCGCGACCCGGCGGGCGCGCCTCATCCGGCGGCGGGCGGAGTGATCGTGACCGGCGCGTCGTAGTCGCTGAACGACACCGTCACCGTGCCGCCCCGCAGCGGGATGCCCGCCTTGGCGAGCCGGCTGGTGGCCCGGTCGATCCAGAGCGTGCCGTTGACGCCCTCGGTGACGCCGGGGACGATCTGGCCGAGCACCTGGCCGGGGAAGGTCGCGGCCACGCGGTACGACTCGCCCTCCACGCCCTCCACCTTCGGGCCGGTGGCCGAGGCGAGCAGCTGCGCGATGCCCTTGGTCGGCTCGAGGATCACCGACGGGTCGTAGACCTGGGCGAGCTGCTCACGGGTCATCTTCTGGAAGCCGCCCGTCGGCCCCTTGAAGTGGACCGTGTCGCCGACCACGGTGAACGTCAGCTCCTGCAGGGTGCCCAGCACCTCGAGCGTGATCGTGCCGTCGGCGTCGCCCTGCGCCGTGAGCCTGCCGTCGGCCGTCTTGACCGGCACGTTGGGCTCACCCTCCGTCGCGATCGAGAAGCCGGCCGTCTTGACGGCCTTCATGGCCTCGGAGGCCTTCTTCATCAGCTCCGGCCCGGCGGGCAGCTCCTCCCCGGCGCCGCCGGACGAGCACGCCGCCGTCAGCGCGAGGACCGCCACGATCAGTAGCTTTCTGAGCATGAGCGGATCGTAGCGAGCGCCGGCGACAGTCCGTGAGCCGCGGGCGATATCGGTTGGGTGTCAGCGCAGCTTCTTCAGGTGGTCCACGATCGGCGCGAACCACGACTCGATCGCTTCGAGCTGGTCGTCGGTGAGCCGGTCGACGAAGTGTTCGCGCACACCCGCCACGTGGGCGGGCGCCAGCCGCTGGATCGCCTCCCAGCCCTCGTCGGTCAGCACCGCGAACGTGCCGCGCCGGTCGTCGCGGCAGTCCTCCCGCCGCACCAGCCCCTTGGCCTCCATGCGGGAGATCTGGTGCGACAGCCGGCTGCGCGACTGGATCGTGGCGTCGGCCAGATCGCTCATCCGCATGCGGCGCCCGGCGCTCTCGGAGAGGTTGACCAGGATCTCGTAGTCGTTCAGCGACAGAGAGTGCTCCTGCAGCTCACGGTCGAGCCGGTGCATGAGCAACTTGTGCAGCGCCAGATGCGTACGCCAGGCGCGCTGTTCGGCGGGAGATAGCCAGCGAGGCGGGCTCATGATCCCAATCTAGCGCACGTAGGGTGATGCCCCATGGGGGGCAAGTCGGGAGAAAGCCTGGCCACCGTACTCGTGGCGGGCGCGGCGAACCTCGCGATCGCGCTGGCCAAACTCGTCGCCGGCCTCATCGGCGGCTCGGCGGCGATGTTGTCGGAGTCGGCACACTCCGCCGCCGACACCGTGACCGAGCTCCTCCTGCTGGTGGCGGTGCGCCGCTCCGGGCGGCCCGCCGACCGGCGGCACCCGTTCGGCCACGGCAAGGCCGGGTTCGTGTGGGCGACGATGGCGGCGGTCGCCACCCTGGTGGGCGGGGCCGGGTTCTCCGTCACGCACGGCCTGCACGAGCTCAGCCACGGCGAGGAGCTGGCGAACCTCACCCCGTCGTACGTCGTGCTGGCCGTCGCGTTCGTCATGGAGAGCCTGTCGTTCGCCAAGGGGTACACGCAGTTGCGCCGGCAGGCCGCCGGCCTGGGGATCGCGCCCGTGCGGCTGGTGCGGCTGACGTCCGACACCGCGCTCAAGGCCGTGCTGTTCGAGGACGCGGCCGCCCTGATCGGGCTGCTGATCGCCGGCGCCGGGCTGGCCGGCTCGCAGCTCACCGGCTCGGCGGTCTGGGACGGCGCCGCGTCGGTCGCCATCGGCGTGCTCCTGCTCGTCGTCGCGCTCGTCCTCATCCGGTCGAACCTGTCGCTGCTCATCGGCAGGGCCGCGCCGCAGCAGGTCGAGACCGGCATCCGCGCCGTGCTGGTCGCCCAGCGCGAGGTCGAGGACGTGGTGGAGCTGCTCACGATGATGATCGGCCCCGGCGACATCCTGGTCGCCGCGAAGATCGACTTCAGGGACGAGGCCACCGCCGCGGGGGTGGAGACGGCCTGCGACGAGCTCGACCGGCGGCTGCGGGAGGCTTTCCCCGGGATCACCCAGGTCTTCCTGCACCCCACCCAGGGCGGCCCGGTCAGGTGAACGCCATGACGATCGCGACGCCGACGACGTGCATGAGCACGACCGCGACGAGCAGCGAGACGAACACGAACTTCGCCGGTCCGTGCTCGAACGTCTTGCCCTCTTCGAGCGGCCTGCGCTTGGCGACGCGGTCGGCGATCCGCTCTTCGAGAGGCTTGCGGTAGAACATGCCCCCACCCTAATCGGGGATGGGGACCCTCCTCGCGGGGGCGTCGGTGACGACCGCCACCCTGATGTCCGGCCCGGCGCTCCACTCCAGCAGGTGCCGGCCCGTGAGGTCGTCGCCGCCCGCGGTGAGCCGGCCGAGCGCCAGCTCGCCGCGCTTGACGAGCGCCTCCTTGCGGGTGACGTGCCTGATCAGCTCGTCGTTGCCGGTGACCATCGCCCGCTCGCGCGGGGTGAGCACGCGGTCGGCCAGCACGGTGTCCAGCGGGCCCCTCGGGACGCGCTCGGCGTCCACGCCGACCTTGCCGGGCCCGGCAGCCGCGCACACGTAGCCGCGGGTGTGACTGAGGCTGAGGCCCAGCTCGGGGGCCTGCTCGACGTACGGCCTGCCGTGGCCGTGGCCGTGCAGCTCGCAGTATTGACGCAGCGTCAGCTCCGCCGGATCGGCGCCGAGCACGGCGGCGGCGCAGAGGCGCGCGAGAAGGTGGGCGGCCACGAAACCGTCGCGGTCGTCCTCGAACCGGAAGCGCCCGGCCCGTTCCCGCTCCACGCCGGTGAGCCAGTCGTCCGGGGCGAGCACCTCCTCGGGGCGCCCGCCCATGGCCAAGGTGCCTATCGTCGTTCCTCGGTCGCTCGTGTGGCACGGAGGGACACCTCCTGCCGTTGACACGACGATCCTAGGACCGCGCCTTCACCGCAGGGCCGACATCCAGGACTCGATCTCGTCCGGGTGACGGGGGAGCGCCGAGGACATCAGCCGGGCCCCGCCGGCCGTGACGACGAGGTCGTCCTCGATGCGGATGCCGATGCCGCGCAGCTCCTCGGGCAGTGTCAGGTCGTCGGGCTGGAAGTACAGGCCGGGCTCCACGGTCAGCACGTGACCCTCCTCCAGCACGCCGTCGAGATAGACCTCCGCCCGCGACTTGGCGCAGTCGTGCACGTCCAGGCCCAGCATGTGGCCGCTGCTGCACAGCGTGTAGCGACGGTACAGGCCGGTCTCCATGAGCGTGTCGGTCGACTCCTTCAGCAGGCCCCAGTCGCGCAGGCCGTCGCAGATGACGCGCATGGCCGCCTGGTGGAAGTCGCGGAAGCGGGCGCCCGGCCGGAGGGCGGCGATGGCCGCGCTCTGCGCCTCGTACACCAGCTCGTACGCCTGCCGCTGCACCGGGCTGAAACGCCCCGACAGGGGGAACGTGCGCGTGACGTCGGCGGTGTAGAGGGTGTCGGTCTCGACGCCGGCGTCGAGGAGCAGCAGGTCGGCCGGGTTCAGGGCGCCGTCGTTGCGGATCCAGTGCAGGACGCACGCGTGGGAACCGGACGCGACGATGCTGTCGTAGCCGGTCGCGTTGCCCTCCAGCCGCGCCCGCAGGCCGAAGACGCCCTCCACGTACCGCTCGCCGCGCGGGTGGCCGATCGCCTGAGGCAGTGCCCGCACGACGTCCTCGAAGCCGCGCGCGGTCGAGTCGACGGCCGACTGCAGCTCGCCGACCTCCCACTCGTCCTTGACCAGCCGCATCTCCGCCAGGAACGACTCCAGCTCCGCGTCGCCGTCGCCCCGCGGCACCCGCGCGTCCACCTTGGCGTCCACGCCGCGCAGCGCCCGCGCCGGAGTCCTCAGGTCGAGGTCGCGGATGTGCGCGCACTCGATCTGGTACATCTCGGCGGCCTCCGCCAGGTCGGGGCGCGGACCTGCCCAGAACTCGCCGTAGCGGCGGTCGCGGTAGAACTCCTGGCCCTCCTCGCGCGGCGCGCGGGGCCGTACGTACAGGGTCGCCTCGCCGGACGGCTCGATCACCAGCACGTCGTCCGATTCGCCCGCCCCCGTCAGGTACGAGTACGCGCTGTGCGGCCGGAACCGGTAGTCGGTGTCGTTGCTGCGGACCTTCAGCGTGCCGGCCGGGATCACCAGCCGTTCGCCGGGGAACCGCTGCGCGAGCGCGGTGCGGCGCTTGGCCGCCCACGGCGCGATGGGCCGCGCCGTGACCTCGGGCGGGACCTCGGCCGCGCGGGCGCCGGCCCAGCCGGTGCGCATGAACGCGGCGAGCTCCTCGGTGACGGGCAGGTCGTGACTTCCGGTGTTGAGCGGCTCGGTCATCTGGCGTGTTCCCTGTGGTGATATTTCAGTATTTGTACGGCATTCCGTACCGGATGCAGCCTACGGGAGTCGCAAGCCACACCCCCATGGGGTTGTTTGCCCGCGTGCTGGCTTGGAACACTGAGGGCGAAGGGGTGGTGCACATGCTCATCGGGACGATCCTTCGCGCCAAAGGCGCCGACGTCACGACCGTCGCCCCAGGGGCGACCGTGCGGGAATTGCTCGCCAAGCTCGCCCGACACAACATCGGCGCCGTCGTGGTGTCCTCCGACGACGTCACCATCCAGGGCATCGTGTCCGAACGCGACGTCGTGCGGCGCCTGCACGACCGCGGCTCGGAGGTCCTGGACGAGCCGGTGTCGGCCATCATGACCACCGAGGTCCACACGGTCACGCCCGCCGAGAACGTCGACTCGCTGCGGCGCATCATGACCACGCAGCGCTTCCGGCACATGCCCGTCGTCGAGGACGGCCGGCTCGTCGGCATCGTGAGCATCGGCGACGTGGTCAAGAGCGCCATCGAGGAGCTGGAGACGGAGAAGGCGTCCCTGGTCGACTACCTGCACCGTTGACAGGGATGGGACGCTTGGTCCCGTGATGTACGGGCCGCCCCCTCCCGAATACGCCCCGGTGCCGGAGTACCCGAGGGCGACGAGCAGTCCGCCGATCATCCTGCTGGTGTCGGGGCTCGCGGCCCTGCTGGGGTTCCTGCTGGGGGTGTTCGTGGGGTTCGGCGCCGGTGCGGAGCCGGACTCGTCCGCGCCCCAGGTCACCGTGACGGTCACGGAGAGCGAGCCCGCCCCGCAGGAGACCGTCGGAACGCCGCCGGAGGCCACGCCACCCGCCCAGACACCACCGAGTCAGACGCCGCCCGGCCTGACGCCGCCGAGCCAGACCCCGCCCGGGGTGATCCCACCGGAGCAGACCGTGCCCGGACAGACCGGCCCTGGCGAGACGCTCCCCACGGCCACCGGCCCCGCCGTCAACCCGG
Source organism: Nonomuraea terrae (assembly GCF_004348995.1). Lineage (GTDB taxonomy): Bacteria > Actinomycetota > Actinomycetes > Streptosporangiales > Streptosporangiaceae > Nonomuraea > Nonomuraea terrae. The sequence goes on along the minus strand of NZ_SMKQ01000162.1, from coordinate 15,486 downwards.
CGTCCGGCCTGCTGCGGACGCTCGCGGTCGGCACGGACATCCAGCCCGGCACCTACCGGACGACCGGCCCCGTGGCCGGGTTCACCATGTGCTACTGGGTCAGGATGAACGCCACCGGCGGCGTGATCGCCAGCGGCATGCCCACGGGCCCGGCGAGCGTCACCATCCAGCCCGCGGACAAGGAGTTCCACACCGGCGGTTGCGCCGAGTGGACCGTCGCGTGAGCTGTTGGCACGGCCCGGTGGAGCATAGGAGGATGCGCTCACGCGAACAAGGAGGACGACATGTCGGTGTTGCAGAGCTTCGTGGACAGTGTGCGCAACGGCGCGATCGAGGTGATCGACCTGACCGCGCCCCTCACGGCGGACACGCCGATCCTGCAGCTGCCCGAGCCGTTCGGCAACACGATCCCGTTCCGGCTGGAGGAGATCAGCCGCTACGACGACCGCGGCCCGGCCTGGTACTGGAACGACATCCACACGGGCGAGCACACGGGGACGCATTTCGACGCCCCCGTCCACTGGGTGACCGGCCGCGACGGTGAGGACATCTCGCAGGTGCCCGTGCGCAGCCTCATCGCGCCCGCCGTCGTGCTCGACTTCTCCGCCGAGGCGTCCAAGGACCCCGACTTCCTGCTCCAGATCGACCACGTGAAGGAGTGGGAGCGGGCCAATGGCCCGCTGCCCGAGGGCGGCTGGCTGCTCTACCGCACCGGCTGGGACGCCCGCTCCGCCGACCAGGCGTCCTTCATCAACGCCGACGAGAGCGGCCCGCACACGCCGGGCATCTCGGCGGAGTGCGCCTCGTGGCTGGCCTCCGAGACGCCGATCCTGGGCCTCGGCGTCGAGACCGTCGGCACCGACGCGGGCGCCGCCCACTCCTTCGACCCGGCCTTCCCGTGCCACTCCTTCCTCCTGGGCGCCGGCAAGTACGGCCTCACGCAGCTGCGCAACATCGACCGCCTGCCGGTGACCGGTGCCGTCGTGGTCGCGCCGCCGCTGCCCATCGTGCACGGCTCCGGCAGCCCGGTCCGCGTCCTGGCCCTGGTGGAACGTTGATCTTCGCCGAGGCCGTCGGCCGCGCGCTGGCCGCGTGCGGCGCCGAGATGACGTTCGGGGTGGTCGGCAGCGGCAACTTCCACGTCACCAACGCCCTGCTCGCCGGCGGCTCGCACTTCGTCGCCGCGCGCCACGAGGGCGGGGCCGCGACGATGGCCGACGCGTACGCCCGGATGACCGACGGCGTCGCGGTCGTGTCCGTGCACCAGGGGCCGGGGCTCACCAACGCGATGACGGGCGTCACCGAGGCGGCCAAGAGCCGTACGCCGCTGGTCGTCCTGGCCGGTGAGGCCACCGAGATCACCTCCAACTTCCGCATCGACCAGGCCGCGCTCGCCACGGCGGTGGGGGCGGTGCCGATGCGGCTCACCGCCGCGGACAACCCCGTGGAGCGGGCGGCCGAGGCGTACCGGGTGGCGGTGGAGGAGCGGCGCACGGTCCTGCTGAACCTGCCGCTCGACGTCCAGTCCATGCCCTACGACGGGCCGCTCGACCCGCCCGCCCTTGCGGCGTCGGCCCCCGCACGCACGTGGGACGACGGCGCGGTGGCCGAGCTGGCGCGGGCCCTGGCGGCGGCGCGGCGGCCGGTGTTCATCGCCGGGCGCGGCGCCAGGAGGGCGCGGCGGGAGCTGGAGGAGCTCGGCGAGCGCGCGGGCGCGCTGCTGGCGACGTCCGCGGTGGCCAAGGGGCTCTTCCGCGGCAGCCCGTGGGACCTCGACGTCTCCGGCGGCTTCGCCACGCCCCTGGCCGCCGAGCTCATCCGTGGCGCCGACCTGATCGTGGCCTGGGGCTGCGCCCTGAACATGTGGACCACCCGGCACGGCTCTCTCGTCTCACCGGGGACGAAGGTGGTCAAGGTCGACCTCGACCCCGCCGCGTTCAAGACGCACGTGCCCGCCGACCTCGGCGTGACCGGCGACGTGGCGGACGTGGCGCGGGCGGTGGCCGGCCGGCTGACCGAGGGGCCGGGATACCGTACGCCGGAGATCGCCCGGCGCATCGAGGCGGAGGGGCGCTGGCGGGCGGTGCCGTTCGAGGACGAGAGCGGCGGGGGCCGGATCGACCCGCGGACGCTCACCGTCGCCCTGGACGACCTGCTGCCCCCGCAGCGGATCGTCTCCGTCGACTCCGGAAATTTCATGGGATATCCGTCGATGTTCCTGGACGTCCCGGACGAGGGCGGGTTCTGCTTCACGCAGGCGTTCCAGTCGGTCGGGCTGGGCCTGGCGACGGCGATCGGCGCGGCGCTGGCCCGACCTGACCGCATCCCGGTGGCCGCCCTCGGCGACGGCGGCGCGTTCATGGGCCTGGCGGAGCTGGAGACCGTCGTCCGCCTGCGCCTGCCCATGGTGATCGTGGTCTACGACGACGAGGCGTACGGCGCCGAGGTGCATCACTTCGGCCCGCACGACCAACCGCTCGACACGGTCAGGTTCCCTCCGGCCGACCTGGCCGCCATGGCCAGGGGCCACGGCATCCCCGCCGTGACCGTCACCCGGCCGGAGGACCTGTCAGAGGTCGGGGAATGGGCGCGCGGGCCGTTGGACGGCCCCCTCCTGGTGCACGCCAAGGTGACACGGGAGCGCGGCTCCTGGTGGCTGGAGGAGGCGTTCAAGGGCCACTGAGCCGTCAGAGCTTGCGGAAGGCGCGGGCCTCCTCGGCGGCGGCGAGCACGTCGGCCAGCGGCATGCCCGCGCCCGCGGCCACCGCCGCCGAGATCGCCCCTTCCACGAACGGCACGTCGGCGATCACCACGCGCCCCTCCTCCTCCAGCAGCCGGGCGGACAGCACCGAGCTGCCCAGGTCGGGGATGAGCACCACGCCGTCGCCCTGGTCGACGGCGCGCACCGCCTCCTCGATGAGGTCGGTGCTCGTGCCGAGCCCGCCGTCCTGCGTGCCGCCGGCCCCCGCCACCGGCGTCTGGGCCCCGGCGATGCCCCGGGCCAGCGCCGCCGTCTCCGCCGCCAGACCGGCGCTGTGGGAGACCAGGACCAGCCCCACCATCACGCCGCCTCGCGCGCCACGGTGGCCAGCGCCTCCATGAACAGCGCAGACGAGGCCGCGCCCGGGTCCATGTGGCCGACGCTGCGCTCGCCGAGGTAGCTGGCGCGCCCCTTGCGGGCGCGCATGGGGATCGTCGCCTCGGCCCCCTCGGCGGCCGCGCGGGCCGCCTGCTCGACCGCCTCCCGCACGCCCACCCCGTCGCGTACGGCCAGGGCCAGCGCCCGGGAGGCCGGGGCCAGGGCGTCCACCATGGTCTTGTCGCCCAGCGCCGCCTTGCCCAGCCGCTCGACCGCCACGACGCCCTCCTCGAACGCCGCCGAGAACGCGGCCAGCGTCACCGGCGACTGCAGCGCCTTGCCCATCTGCCGGAACACCGACCCGTACAGCGGGCCGGAGGCGCCGCCGACGCGGCGGATCAGCGTCGTGCCGGCGATCGTCAGCACCTCGGCGGGGGAGCCGGGCGGTGACTCGGCCAGCGCCTTGCGAACCTCGGTCAGCCCGCGGTCGAGGTTGGTGCCGTGGTCACCGTCGCCGATCTCCGCGTCGAGCCTCGTCAGACGGTCGCGGTCGCGGTGGACGAGCCGGGCCGCCTCCTCGAACCAGGCCACGCACAGGGAGGCGTCCATCAGCGCCCCCAGCGCAGCGCGGGCGTCTCGACGGGCGCGTCCCACAGCCGGGTCAGCCGCTCGTCGAGCCGGCAGACCGACACGGAGAAGCCCTGCATGTCGAGGCTCGTCACGTAGTTGCCGACCAGCGAGCGGGTCACCCTCGCCCCCTTGCCCCGGGCGAACGCCGCCACCTCCGCGTACACGACGTACAACTCCATGAGCGGGGTGCCGCCCATGCCGTTGACCATGACGAGCAGGTCGTCGCGGAGCGGCAGATCGGCGTGGATGGCCTCCATCGCCAGGACCGCCAGCTCGCGGGCAGGGCGCATCGGCACCCGGGCCCTGCCCGGCTCGCCGTGGATGCCGATGCCCAGCTCGACGTCCGTCGCCGGCAGGTCGAACATGGGCTTGCCGGCCGCCGGGGTCGTACAGGAGGTCAGGGCGATGCCGAACGAACGGCTGCGCTCGTCCACCTCGCGCGCCACGGCGGCGACCTCGGCGAGCGGTGCGCTCTCCTCGGCCAGCGCGCCGGCGATCTTCTCCACGAACAGCGTGGCGCCGGTGCCGCGGCGGCCCGCGGTGTAGAGGGAGTCCTGGACGGCGACGTCGTCGTCGACCAGGACACTGGCGACCTCGACATCCTCGACGAGTTCGGCGGCCATCTCGAAGTTGAGCACGTCGCCGGTGTAGTTCTTGACGATGTGGAGCACGCCGGCGCCGCCGTCGACCGCCTGGGTCGCCTCCACGATCTGGTCGGGGACCGGTGAGGTGAAGATCTCGCCGGGGCAGGCGGCGTCGAGCATGCCGTACCCGACGAATCCGGCGTGCAGCGGCTCGTGACCCGAGCCACCGCCCGACACCACACCGACCTTGCCCGGGAGGGGACCCTCGGCCCGGTAGACCACCCTGTCACGGACCCGCAGCGACGGGTGGGCGGCGGCCATGCCGTTCAGCGCGTCCTCAACGACGGATTCTGCCGTGTTGATGAGCTTCTTCATGGTTTGAACATCTGCCCTCTTTCACGACCGCGCAAGCGTGCGCCGGAGGATGGGGGTGGTCCGGCGGGACTGCTACCTTCTGGTCATGGCTGAGATCGTGTACCCGCCGGTGATCGCCGCCGCGCGGACCCTGTTTCGCGTGCTCGACCTGCGTTTTCACATGGAGGGCACCGAGCACGTGCCGAGGTCCGGGGGAGCGGTGCTGGTGAGCAACCACATCAGCTACCTCGACTTCATCTTCGCGGGCTTCGCCGCGCTGCCGTCGAAGCGCCTGGTGCGCTTCATGGCCAAGGAGGACGTGTTCAACCACCGCGTCTCCGGGCCGCTCATGCGCGGGATGCACCACATCCCGGTCGACCGGGGCGCGGGCGCCAGCTCGTACGCCACGGCGCTGCGCATGCTGAAGGCGGGCGAGGTGGTGGGCGTGTTCGCCGAGGCCACGATCAGCCGGTCGTTCACGGTCAAGGAGATCAAGAGCGGCGCCATCCGGATGGCCCAGGCCACCGGCACCCCGATCATCCCGGTGGCGCTGTGGGGCGGTCATCGGCTGTGGACCAAGGGCCGGCCGCGCAAGCTGCTGCAGCGCCACGTGCCGCTCACCATCCTGGTGGGCGAGCCGATGTACCCCAAGCGCGGCGAGAACGTCAACGACCACACCACCGACCTGCACGCCCGGCTGTCGGAGCTGGTCGACCGGGCGCAGCGCACGTACCCGGAGATGCCGCCGGGCGTGTGGTGGCAGCCGGCCCACCTCGGCGGCAGCGCGCCGACGCCCGAGGAGGCCGCGGCGATGGACGCCGCCGAGGCCGAGGCCCGGGCGAGCAGGCAGGACGACTGAGACGCGCGGGGGCGGGCCGGGCCCGCCCCCGCTCAGATGGCCGCCTGGTACGCGCTCGCCCGCATGCCCGCCAGCAGCGTCGCCGTCTGCTCCGGCGCGAACCTGCGCACCGGGTCGTGGTGCAGCAGGCCCTCGATGAGCGGACGCATCACCCCGGCCCGACGCGGCGGCGGGTACGGCCCGCTGCGCGCCATGGCGAGCACCGTCGCCGCGTCCTGGCCCGGATAGGGCGGCTGGCCCTCGATGGCGCTGTAGAGCGTGGCGCCGAAGGACCACATGTCGGCCTCCTTGGAGGCCGGCCCCCCGTGCAGCCGCTCGGGAGCCATGAACGCCGGCGTGCCCCGCAGCCGCCGCGACGTCGTCATCCGGATGTCGCCCTCGGCCGTCGCGATGCCGAAGTCCGTGAGCACCACCCGGTCGCCGGTCAGCATGACATTGGCGGGCTTCACGTCACGATGCAGCACGCTCGCCTGGTGGGCGGTACGCAGCGCCGCCAGCAGGTGCTGGCCGATGGCCGCCACCGACTGCGCGGGCAGCGTGCCCACCTGCGAGAGCAGCTGATGCAAGGACAGCCCGTCGAGGTACTCCATGACGATCCAGAGCTTGCCGCCCTCCTCGATCAGGTCGTGCACCGTGATGATGTTGGGATGCGTCAGCCCCGCGGCCATCCGGGCTTCGCGCAGCACCCGGCGGCGCACCATCTCGGCCTCCCCGGCCAAGGTCAGCTCCTTCAGCGCCACCGTACGGTGGAGGAGCTGATCGAAGGCGCGCCAGACGACTCCCATACCCCCACGACCGGCCTCCTCGTGCAGGAGGTACCGTCCGCCGATCTTCCGCATACCATCCCCTCATGCTCGGGGATAATCATGTCACTTCACCGCGCTTCCGTGCGTGCCTAACGTGATCTGGATATGTCAGAAAGTGTGGGCTCGCTGGTCAGGGTGCCGGAAATTCGATCCGACAGGGCGCGCCACACCAGCGCGACCGCGGCCAGGCACACCACCGTCGCGCCCGTCAGCACCACGCCGATCCCGGCCGCCTCGGCCGCGAGACCGCCGAGCGCCGCGCCGAGCGGCATCCCGCCCATGCCCATCAGCCGGTACGCCGAGTTGACCCGGCCCAGCAGCTCGGCCGGGATGAGCCGCTGCCGCGTCGAGATCACCAGGACGTTGCCGGCCGCACCGGTCATCCCCCACAGGACGGCGGTCGGGTAGAGCACCCACGCCGACGGCACGGCCACGGGCGCCAGGAGCAGCAGGCTGGTCGCCAGCCAGGCCCCGAGGAGCGTCCTGACCTCGCCGAACAGGGCGCAGACGCGCGCGGACAGCAACGAGCCGAGCACCGCTCCGGCGGCGAAGGCCGTGGTCATCAGGCCGTACTGGCCCGGTTCCAGCCCCATGCGCGACTCGTCGCCGACCGCCCACAGCACGAACACCGCGAAGTACGCGGAGTTGGCCATGTTGAGCAGGCCGGCCGTGATCGCGAGGCTGCGCAGGATCCGGTGCGACCACAGGTAGCGCAGCGCTTCGGCGATCTCCCGGCGCAGCGGGCGCCGTCCGCCCGCCGGAGCGGCGGGCCGGTAGGCGCCCCGCATGCCGAGCAGCAGCAGGGCCGCGGCGGCGTACAGCAGGGCGGGAGCGCCGAAGACGGCGGCGGGCAGGGCCACGACGAGCAGGCCCGCCACAGGGGCGCCGACGAAGTCGTTGCCGATCATCTGGGCGGTGGACACGCGGCCGTTAGCCTTCGTCAGGTCCTCCCGGGCGACGGTCATGGGCAGGACGGACTGCGCCGTCAGGTCGGCGAAGACCTCGCACACGCCGGCCAGCAGCACGGCGGCGACCAGCAGCCACAGGTTGAGCAGGCCGAGGCAGGCCCCCAGCGCGGTGGCGGCGAGCACGGCGGTCCTGGCCAGGTTCGCGGCGACCATGATCCGGCGCCGGTCGGCGCGGTCGGCGAGCGCGCCCGCGTGCAGGGCCAGCGCCAGCCAGGGCAGCGTGCCCGCGGCGGCCACCAGGGACACGAGGGCGGGCGAGCGTGTCATGGAGACGGCGAGCAGCGGCGCGCCGATCTTCAGGACGCCGTCGGCCAGGTTGGACGCTCCCGTGGACCACCACAGGTAACCGAACGAACGTCCCACGGGTTCACTCCCAAGTGTGCATAAATTCCTTTGCAAAGATATGCTTGCACACTATGGCGAACAAGAGCTTCTCCGCCCGGACGCTCGACGCGGACGCCCTGAAGGCGTTCGCCCATCCGCTGCGGCTGCGGATGTACGAGCTGCTCGACGAGCACGGCCCCTCCACCGCCACCCGGCTCGCCGGTCTGCTGGGGCAGAACACCGGCGCGACCAGCTACCACCTGCGTGAGCTCGCCCGGCACGGCATGATCGAGATCGTGCCGGGGATGGGGCGGGGCAAGGAGAAGTACTGGCACGTCACGCCCGGCGGCTTCTCCTACGGCGAGCCGCCCGCCGGCGACCCGGAGGCGGTGAGCGCGATGGAGCGCCTCCTCGACGACCTCGTGCGGCAGCGAGGCGCGGAGCTGGCCCGCTGGCGGCGCGCGGCGGATCAGGCGCCGCAGGAGTGGCTGGAGGCGAGCGCGTACGGGCGGCGGTCGCTGCGGCTCACCGCGGAGGAGACGGAGCTGATGCGCGACGAGGTGTTCGCGGTGCTGGAACGCTTCCGGGCCGTGTCGGACGGCAGGGACGACGCGGCTCCGGGGGAGGACGTCGCGCACGTGGTCGTGCACTTCGACGTCCTCCCCCTGGGCGCCGTCCCGGAAGGCTGACGGTCAGGTGATAAGGGCCAGGGCGCGCTCGGCCAGGCCCTCGGGGGCGGTCTTCAGGGAGCCACTGGTGAACGGAGGCTGCGGGTCGTACTCGATGGCGAGCTGGACGCTCTGCGCGGTCACCGGGTCGGCCGCCCGCGCCAGCAGGGTCAGAGCCATGTCGATGCCCGCCGACACCCCGGCGGCCGTCACGATCTTGCCGTGCTCGACCACGCGCTCGCTCACCGGCACTGCCCCGGAGTTGGCCAGGAAGTCGAGCACGGCCCAGTGGGTGGTGGCCTTGGCGCCCGCGAGCAGCCCTGCCGCCCCCAGCAGCAGTGAGCCGCTGCAGACCGACGTCGTCCAGCGGGTGTGCTCGTGCGCCCGCCGGATCCACCCGACGAGCGCCTCGTCCTCCATGACGTCCAGGGTGCCGAGCCCGCCGGGGACCACGATGACGTCAGGCGCGGGCACGTCCGCGAACGAGGCCGTCGCGGCCAGCGTGAGCGAGCCGCGGTCGTCGGTCACCGGCCCCGCCTGCGCGGCGGCGAACGTGACCGTCCAGCCCGGCGCGAAGGCCAGCACGGTGTACGGCCCCACGGCGTCGAGCGCGGTGAACCGGGGATAGAGCGGGATGACGGCGTGCATGGGTCATTTCTCCTTCGACTGGAACCGGCGGCGGTGGTCGCCGGGGGTGATGCGCCAATGTCGCCGGAAGACGCGGTAGAGCGTCTCCGAACAGCCGAGCCCCGACTCCCTGGCCACGGTGTCCAGCGGCAGGCCGGTCACCTCCAGGAGCCGTCGGGCGGCCTCGGCGCGGCTGCGTTCGACGTACCGGCCGGGTGACATGCCGGTCTGCTTGGTGAAGACGCGTGAGAAGTGGCGCTCGCTCATCCGTGCCCGCGCGGCGAGCGCGGGCACGCTGAGGTCGGCGGCCGGGTTGGCCTCGATGTAGGCCTGCAGCTCCCTGAGCGGCTCGCTGCGCGGCGTCAGGGCCCGCATGGGAGTGCTGAACTGGCTCTGCCCGCCCGGCCGGTGCAGGTAGACGACCAGGCCGCGGGCGACGTCGCGGGCGAGCGCGTGGCCGTGGTCCCTGGCCACCAGCGCCAGCGCCAGGTCCACGCCGGACAGGACGCCGGCGGAGGTCCAGACGTGGCCGTCCTCGATGTAGAGCGGGTCGGCGTCAACCTCGACGCCGGTGTAACGGCGGCTCAGCTCACCGGCGGCCAGCCAGTGCGTGGTCGCCCGGCGGCCCTCCAGCAGGCCCGCCTGCGCCAGCAGGAACGCGCCGTTGCAGACGGAGGCCACCCGCCGGGCGCGCCCGGCCAGCGCCGCGATCCCCGCGACCAGTTCCCGGTCGGCCACGTGGTCCGGCACGGACATGCCGCCGGCCACCAGGAGCGTGTCGACCGGCCCGGTGACCTCCGACAGCGCCGACGCGTTGACCGTGACGCCGTTGCCCGCGCTCACCTCGCCCGCGCGCACGGCCACGACCTGCACCCGGTAGCAGTCGCCGGGAGAGAGCAGGGCGACCAGGCCGAACACGTCCGCCGGCCCCGCCATGTCGAGGAGCTGGAAGCCGGGGAAGACGACGATCAGGACCCGTCGTTGCATGCCCTCCATGCTGGTCGCGGGCGGGACATGGCGTCAACGACACGAATCTTGCACATTACGCCAGAAGCCCCCGGGGGCAGGACCCGGGGGCTTCTGGTGACAATGGGCGCGAAGATCAGCCCATGTGCGGGTAACGGTGGTCGGTCGGCGGCACGAAGGTCTCCTTGATCGCGCGGGCGCTCACCCACCGCGTCAGGTTGAAGATCGAGCCGGCCTTGTCGTTGGTGCCCGAGGCGCGCCCGCCGCCGAACGGCTGCTGGCCGACGACCGCGCCTGTCGGCTTGTCGTTGACGTAGAAGTTGCCCGCCGCGAAGCGCAGCCGCTCGGACGCGGCGTTGATCGCGTACCGGTCCTGGGCGATGATCGAGCCGGTCAGCGCGTACGGGGCGATGCCCTCCATCTGGTCGAGCACGGCGTCGTAGTCGCCGTCGTCGTAGACGTGCACGCCGAGGATCGGCCCGAAGTACTCCTTGACGAAGATCTCGTCGGTCGGGTCGGCGCACTCCAGGATCGTCGGCTTGACGAAGTAGCCCACGGAGTCGTCGTAGGAGCCGGTGAGCACGTCGATGTTCGCCGCGGCGCGCGCCCGGTCGATCGCCTCCTTGTGCTTGGCGAACGCCCGGCCGTCGATGACCGCGCCCATGAACGTCGACAGGTCGGCCGTCACGTCGCCCACGGTCAGCGACTCGGCGGTGGCGACGAAGTCGTCACGCATGCGGTTCCAGACCGAGCGCGGCACGTACGCGCGCGAGGCGGCCGAGCACTTCTGGCCCTGGTACTCGAACGCGCCCCTGATCAGCGCCGTGGACAGCACCGCCGGGTCGGCGGACGGGTGGGCCAGCACGAAGTCCTTGCCGCCGGTCTCGCCGACCAGGCGCGGGTAGCCGTGGTAGGAGGCGATGTTCTCGCCGATCGTGCGCCACAGGTGCTGGAACGTGGCGGTCGAGCCGGTGAAGTGGATGCCGGCCAGCGCCGGGTGGGTCAGCGCCACCTCGGAGATGGCCTGCCCGCTGCCGGTGACCAGGTTGATCACGCCCGGCGGCAGCCCGGCCTCCTCCAGCAGTCGCATGGTGAAGTGCGCGGCGAACTGCTGGGTCGGCGACGGCTTCCAGACGACGACGTTCCCCATCAAGGCCGCCGAGGTCGGCAAATTCCCGGAAATGGCGGTGAAGTTGAACGGCGTGATCGCCAGCACGAAGCCCTCGAGCGGCCGGTACTCCATCCTGTTCCACACGCCCGGCGACGAGTTCGGCTGTTCGGCGTAGAGCCGGCGCGCGTAGGCCACGTTGAAGCGCAGGAAGTCGATGAGCTCGCAGGCCGCGTCGATCTCCGCCTGCTGCGCCGACTTCGACTGGCCCAGCATGGTCGCCGCGTTCAGCGTCGCCCGCCACGGGCCCGACAGCAGGTCGGCCGCCTTCAGGAAGATCGCCGCCCGCTCGTCGAACGGCAGCGCCCGCCAGGCCGGCGCGGCCCGCAGGGCGCTGTCGACGGCGTCCTGCACGTCCCGGGCCGAAGCGTCGTTGGTCCGGCCCAGGACGGAGGCATGGTTGTGCGGCTGCACCACGTCGATGGCGGGCCCGCCGCCGAGACGCTGCTCGCCGCCGATGGTCATGGTCAGGTCGATCGACGCCCCGGCCAGCTCCTTGATGCGGTTCTCCAGCGCGGCCCGCTCGGGGCTGCCGGGAGCGTAGCCGTACACGCGCTCGTTCTCGGGCACGGGGACGTTGCTGATGGCATCCATTTACTTACCCCCAAGGGCACGAAGGAAGAAGGCGACGTTGGCCGGGCGCTCCGCCAGGCGGCGCATGAAATAGCCGTACCAGTCGTCGCCGTAGGGGACGTAGACGCGGACCGTGTGGCCGGCCCCCGCGAGGGACTCCTGCAGGTCGGTCCTGATTCCGTAGAGCATCTGGAACTCGTGGTCGCCGATCGTCCGCCCGAACCGGTCGGCGAGCAGCTCGGTGATCGCGATCATGCGATCGTCGTGCGTCGCCACCATGGGGTAACCCTTCCCCGCCATGAGGATCCGCAGGCATCGCACGTACGCCTTGTCCACGGCGGTCCGGCCCTGGTGCGCGACGGAGGCCGGCTCGCGGTAGGCCCCCTTCACCAGCCGGACGCGGGAGCCCTCCGCCGACAGGTCGCGGCAGTCGTCCTCGCTGCGGAACAGGTACGCCTGGATGGCCACGCCCGTCGACGGGTGGTCCTCGCGCAGCTTGCGCAGGATGCCCAGCGTGGAGTCGACGGTGGTGTGGTCCTCCATGTCGAGCGTGACGGTGGCGCCCACGGCCGCGGCGGCGGCGCAGATCTCGCGGGCGTGCTCCAGGGCCATGGCGTCGTCGAGCCGCTGCCCGACGGCCGACAACTTCACCGACACCTCGCCCCTGGCGCCCAGCCGCAGGGGCTCGAGCGCCTGCAGCAGCGTGATGTAGGCGTTCGCGGTGGCCTCGGCGGCGCGCGCGTCGCGCGTCTCCTCGCCGAGGTGATCGACGGTCACGGCAAGCTTGGCGTCACACAGCCGCTCGATGGCGTTGCGGGCCTCCTCGACGCTTTCGCCCGCCACGAATCGGTCCACGACCTTCTTCGTGAGAGGGAAGCCCGACACGGCGCGGCGCACGACGCCGCTGTTGGAAGCGGCGAGCAGCAGTTGACCCAGCATGCTTCAAGTCTAAAAAGCCAGGTCAGAGGGGGCCATCGACGCGCGTAACGCGCAGTGTGGGACGCTGTCATACAAATGCACAATTCCGCCGACCTACAAGAGATCGTCGACGAGATCGCCGCCCGGCTGGGGGCGTCCGCGACGCTGGAGGACCGATCGTTCCGGCTGCTGGCCTACGGCGCGCAGCACGGCGACATCGACACGGTCCGCCAGGAGTCCATCCTGCGCCGGCGCGCCACGGGGGAGGTGCGCGAATACTTCGAACGCTACGGCATCGCCCGGGCGAGCGCCCCCGTCCGCATCCCCGCCGACGCCGAGCTCAAGGTCCTGGCCCGGGTCTGCTGGCCGCTGCGGCACGCCGAGGTCACCTACGGCTACCTGTGGCTGCTCGACTCGGGGGAGCTGACCGACGAACGGCTGCGCTCCGCCGCGCCGCTGGTGGCCACGGCCGCCGCCGCGCTCGCCCAGGAGGCCAGGAGCCGCCAGGACCTCGGGCGCGAGCTGCGCGCGCTGTTGTCCGCCGATCCCGAGGAGCGCGCGAACGCCACCGTCGAGCTGCCCGGCCCGGTCACCGCCATCGCCGTACGCGAGTCCGAGGAGCGCCTGGCCGCCCTCTGGACGCTCCCGCGCGGCGTCCTGGCCCGCCCCGGCTCACCGGTCGCCCTGCTCAGCCCCGCCCACCTCGCGGCAGAGGTGGCGCAGAGCGTCCAGAGCGCGTACGGCACCGCGGCCGGCGTCGGCGGGCCCAGGGCCGACCCGGCGGACGCCTGGCTGAGCTGGCGGGAGGCCCGCCAGGCGCTGCGCATCGCCGAGCACTTCCCCCGCCACGCGCCGGTCGCGCGCTGGGAGGACCTGGGCGTGCACCGCCTGCTGGCCCGGCTCGGCCAGGCCGACCTGCGCGAGCTGGCCGCCGGCACCGCGGCGCTCGACGCCGAGCTGGCCCAGACCCTGGAGATCTACCTCGACCGGGGCGGTCACGTCCAGCGGACCGCCGCGGAGCTCGGCATCCACCGTCAGACGCTCTACTACCGGCTGGGCAAGGCCGAGCGCCTCACCCACCGCGACCTGGGCGACGGCGACGACCGCCTGGCCCTGCACCTGGGTCTCAAGGCCGCCCGGCTGCTCCCCGGCACGTGAGGAGGGGCCCGGCGTCCGGGCCCCTCCTCTTATGTCGGATCTCGTCAGGCGCAGGCCGCCTCGTAGACCCGGACCAGCTCCTGGCTGACCCGCTCCCACGAGTAGCGCGAGCGCGCCCGGTCCGCGGCCGCGTACCCGAGCGCCGTCCGCAGCGTCGGGTCGGTGAGCAGTTCGCGGGCCATCCGCGCGGTACGGGCCGGCCGGTCCGGCGGCACCAGCAGCCCGGTGACCCCGTCGACGATCGAGTCGAGGTGCGCGCCCACGGCCGAGGCGATCACCGGCACGCCGCACGCCATCGCCTCCAGCGCGACGATCCCGGTCACGGCCTCGCGCGGCACCGACACCACGGCGTCCGCGCTGCGCATCAGTTTCGGCACCGCCGAGCGCTTGACCTGGCCCAGCAACGTCACCCGGTCGGCCACGCCGAGCTGCTCGGCCAGCGCGCGCAGGCGGCGCGCGTCCCGGTCCTGCTCCAGCTGTTCTGGCTCAGGACCGCCCGCGATGACCAGCTCGACGTCGCCCAGCCCCTGCAGGGCCCGCACGATGGTGTGGGCGCCGCGTTCGATCGACAGCGGGCCCACGTGCAGCAGGCGCCTGCGGTTGCCCTTCGAGGCCACCGCGCCCCGGCGCTGGAAACGCTCGGTGTCCACGCCGTACGGCACGATCGCGATGTTGTTGCGCGGCACCCCCAGGCGGATCAGGGCCGACTCCTCGTCGCCCGAGCCCGCGATCACCGCGTTGGCCCGGCGGCCGAGCGCCCGTTCCACCTCGATGTGGGTGGCGTCAACCGTGTGGAACGTCTGGGTGACCGGCACCCCCAGGCCCTTCGCGCCCGCCACGGCGGCCAGTCCGCCCGTCCACGAGTGCGCGTGGATCACGTCCGGCCGGTGCTGGCTCCACCGCCGCATCAGATGGTCGCCGACGTCGTTCAGGTACGGCGCCACGTCGTCGGGCGTCAGCTCCAGGGCCGGCCCCACGTCGATGTGCTCCAGTGTGACCCCCGGGGCCACCCGCGTCTTGGGCTTGTCCTCGGCGTTGTCACGGCGGGAGTAGATGGTGACGTGGTGCTCGCGCCCCAGCTCCCGTGCGACGGACAGGATCCGCTGGCGCTGCTTGCCGTTGGCGGAAGCGACGATCGCAATGTTCATGGCACACCTCTGCAGCGTGAAAAAGCCTGAAGGGTGTGCCTGCGTCTTAGGCACGTCGTACTACGCCTTTGACCATACCCAGGTTCGGCTGATTCGCAAACCCTTGCAGATCAGACGCCGCGCAGGGCGAACACCACGATCTCGTCCCAGACCTGGCCGCCCGAGAACGCGTGCCGGTCCGCCTCCACCGCCTTGACCACGGTGGACGGTGCCTGGCCCGCGCACCGGCTGAGCGCGTCGGCCAGCCGTTCCTCGCCGTACGGCTCGCCGCGTTCGTTCCTGGAGGAGATGAGCCCCTCCGAGTAGAGCACCAGCGTCTCGCCGGGGGCCACCGTCAGCGCCTCCACGCCGGTCTCGGCCTCGGGGGAGATGCCCAGCGGCACGCCGCCGCCCGCGGCGAAGCGCACGCCGCCGTCGGGCTGCAGCAGCGCGGCGGGGTGGTGGCCGGCCGACGACAGGCGGATCCCGCGGCCCTTGACGAACCCGGCCACCGCCATCACGAACATGCCGGTGCCCTGCGCCACCAGGGCCTCGTTGACCTTGCGCATCACCAGGTCGGGGTCGGACTCCCAGACGCTGAGCACCCGCAGCCCGCCGCGCACCATGGCGCTGACGGAGGCCGCCTCCTCGCCCTTGCCCGCCGCGCCGCCCAGCGC
>NZ_SMKQ01000161.1 GCF_004348995.1 Nonomuraea terrae | reverse complement strand
CCCGCTTCACCGTCGCCCCCGCCCGCGACGTCCAGAAGGGCGTCGAGCTGCAGCCCTGCGGCTTCAGCGCAGGGGTCAGCGGCGGCCCGTGGGTCATCGGCTACGACGAGACCCGCCAACTCGGCGGCCTCAACGGCGTCAACAGCCTGACCTGGAACCGAAACCCGGGCGGTTTCTACGATGCGGTGTCGTCTCCGTACTTCGACACCACGACGGGGCAGATCTACCGCCACGCCGCATCGGTCACTACACCGGCAAATGTGACCTAAGTCATAGCAACCACGTGATCACAGCGGGTGATCAGCCAGTTCTTTTGTCACGGAATGATCACGTCCACGTTTGGAACGTTCGACCGGATTCGCCGGTAACTCCAGGCTTGCAGGTCACGCTGTAAGTTCCGGGCTGTCCGTTTGCTGAGTTGCGGAGGCGCAAGAGGCGCCTCCAGTCAGCGCAACCTGGAGTTACCTTGAAGCGAATCCTTCTCCCCGCCGGTGGCGCCGTTCTGGCCACCGGACTGCTCGCCTCCGGCCTGTCCGGCACGGCCGCCCAGGCCGCCGCCGGTGTCGCCCACGACCCCATGGCGCGCAACAACGCCGAAGCGGTCTCCGTCGCCTCCTTCTGGCTCGCCTCGAACGGCGCCGCCCTTCGCTCCGCGACCCAGTACACATGGGACTCGAAGGAGGTGCGGAAGGTCGTCTCCAAGGGCGGCTACGACGCCGACGGCCGGCCCGGCATGACGGCCCCGACCGGTGAGTCGAAGTCCACCGGCTCGGCCCAGAACATCAACCTGCCCAAGACCGTCGGCAAGGTCTTCTTCGTCGACGGCTCCGGCCGGTTCCGCTGGTGCACGGCCACCTCCATCCAGTCGAACTACCGCAACCTGGTCGCCACCGCGGGCCACTGCGTGTACGACACGGAGACCAACTCCCCCACTCTCGACAAGTGGGTCTTCGTCCCCGGCTACTACCAGGGCAAGGCCCCGTGGGGCATCTACGTGGGCAAGCAGGCCTACACCCACTACGACTTCGACGTCTACGAGGACTACGACCGCGACTACGCGTTCGTCACCGTCTACAACGGCGTCCTGTTCAACGGCGTCAAGCAGGTCGACCGCAGGGACTACCAGCGCTTCACCGGGCCGAAGCGGTCGTGGGGCGGGCGTTACTACATCCTGCTCTCGAAGGACGCCGGCCGCCTCGGCGACAACGTGGGCGGTCAGGGCTTCGCGTGGAACCAGCCCACCGGCAAGCCCGTGCGCACCTTCGGTTACCCGGCGGCTCCGCACCCTGACGGCGACAAGCCGTACTCGGGCGTGACGCCGAAGCACTGCTACGGCAACACCACCGCGAAGACCGTGGGCGCCTCCTGGCTGAAGATCGAGGAGCACGTCGGCCTCAAGTGCGCCGTCACCCCGGGTTACGACGGCGGCCCCTGGCTGCTCAACTACAGCAACGGCAAGCGCCTGGGTTACGTCAACGGCGTGACGAGCACGTTCGCCGACCAGGACACCAACGACCGGATCGACTACATCACCACGCCGTACTTCGACGGCGAGACGGCCGCTGTGTACAACGCGGCCAAGAACTCGTGGACCGGCCGCATCGTCGGCCCCCGCGGGGAGCTGTACAAGTAAGCCCTACCAGGGGAAAGCGAGGGTCTTCGGCACTGTGTGCCGGAGGCCCTCGCCTTGTTTCCGGGGGTTGTACGGCGCCGCGAGGAGCCGGGACGACACCCCTAAAATCGGGTAAATCGGGCAGCACCGAGCCGGACCCTGAACGTTTCCTGTGGGGAACGAGCCAGATTAGACGGGGCACGTTCCCATCTGGTTCCTGTGATCTGAGTCACATTGTGCTGGCTACGCAAAGTGGCGGGACACTAACGGCACTTTCGTCCCGGCAATATCAATCCCCTCATTTCCTGCAAAAACGTAACTTAGTGATCACGGCCCGCGAGATCGTCTGACAGGTCACGAACAGGTCACGGCGAGGGAGGGCGGGATCGGATGTTCCAAAGCGGGTTTCACCTGCGGAGATCACCACGCTATGTTCCTTGCTATCCCTTTACTGACGCATGGGACGCAAGTTGCGACCCACGACAGAGCAAGGAGCAGTTCCCTTGAAGCGCATCCTCATCCCCGCCGGTGGCATCGTCATGGCCACCGGCCTCCTGGCCGCCGGCCTGGCCGGCACGGCCACCGCCGACACGGTCGTGGCGAAGGACAACATGGCGACCTCGGCCGCCAACGCGAAGGCCATCGCGCAGTTCTGGGCGGAGAACAACGGTGCGGCCCTCAAGGCCGCCAAGGAGTCGAACGTCTGGGACAAGACCGACGTCGCCCAGCTCCAGAGCAAGGGCGGGTACAGCTCGGACACCAAGCCGGGCTCGACCGCTCCGATCGGCGAGGAGAAGAAGACCTCCAGCAAGGTCCAGAACGTCAACATGCCGAAGACCATCGGCAAGGTGTTCTTCGTCAACGACAAGGGCGAGAAGAAGTGGTGCTCCGCCACTTCGATCCAGTCCAAGTACCGCAACCTGGTCGCCACGGCCGGCCACTGCGTGTACGACACGGCGACGAACTCCGACGTCATGGACAAGTGGGTCTTCGTCCCGGGTTACTACCAGGGCAAGGCGCCGTTCGGCATCTACGTGGGTAAGCAGGCGTTCACCCACTACGACTTCGACGTGTACGAGGACTACGACCGCGACTACGCGTTCGTGACCGTGTACAACGGCGTTTCCGTCGACGGCAAGACCACCAAGGTCACTCCGAGCGAGTACCGGTCGCACGTCGCCAAGGGCGGCGTCGGCTTCGTCAAGGAGACGCCGATCACGAAGGACGAGTTCGACGCCGGCTACGAGAAGTACGGCGACGCGGGCCCCTTCAAGTCGAAGGCCGCCGACCCGAAGGTCGAGACGGTCGCCAAGCCCGCCGATGTCAGCAACAGCAACATCGACGCCTACATCCGTGGCGAGGGCCCGACCGAGGGCGTCCGGCTCACGGGTGCTGAGGTCTACAAGTCTCAGTACACCGCGGCCGGCACCGGCTGGGACAACGGCGACAAGTTCGAGCGCCTGAGCAAGGAACTCCCCATCAGCAAGGAGGAGTACGAGCAGCTCAAGGACGCCAAGGGCGACGGCAAGTTCATGGGCGACGTCCGCGCCCAGCTCGGTGACGACAAGAAGACCGAGATCGCCTGGTTCAAGCAGCAGTACTTCATCAAGAAGTGGGTCAAGAGCACCGCTCAGATGAAGTACTGGGTCGAGGACTACTACGTCGTCGACATCTCCGCTGCTGACAAGGGCCGCCTGGGCGACAACGTCGGTGGTCAGGGCTTCTCCTGGAACCAGCCCACCGGCAAGTACGTCCGCGTGTTCGGCTACCCGGCCGCTCCTCACCCCGACGGCAACAAGAACTACACCGGCGTCACGCCCAAGTGGTGCTACGGCAAGACCAGCAGCAAGCTGCAGGGTTCTGCTGCCAAGAAGATCGAGGAGCACGTCGCCCTCAAGTGCGCCATGACCGAGGGCGCCGACGGTGGTCCGTGGCTGTACAACTACAAGAACGACAAGCGTCTCGGCTACGTGAACGGTGTCATCAGCACCTTCAACGACCAGGACAAGAACGGCCGCGTGGACTACGTCTCGTCGCCGTACTTCGACGGTGAGACCAACACCGTCTACAAGGCCGCCGCGGCCTCCTGGTCCGGCAAGATCGTCTAAGTGACGACGTTCCGCGACCGGACCTGAGCCGTTCGTGTAACCCGTGACAGCGGAGAGGGCCCGGCAACCAGCCGGGCCCTTTCTGCTTCCCGGAAAGTGAAAGGCTTTTTGACGCACGGGACGCCAGGACGGTGCCACTGGATCCATGTGATCTGCGTCACACAGCTTTTCTGGAACGGATCAGGAACGGGCTCTGACCCCGCCAGTCACACTGACAACGCCCTTATGTTGATCAGGCCAAATGGTCACGAGACGGTCTTCCCGCAACTCCTGCGCATCAGCCCTTTAAACATCACAGAACGATCACGGCCCCACGAGTCGCCTGTTTTCCTGCCGAAGCGGCTACCCGGGACCAAGATCGACACTGTATGTTCCTGGCTATCCCTTTACTGACGAATGGGACGCAAGAGGCGTTCCACGACAGCGCAAGGAGTTACCTTGAAGCGCATCCTCCTCCCCGCCAGTGGCATCGTTCTGGCCACTGGTCTTCTGGCTGCCGGCCTGGCCGGCACCGCCCACGCTGATGGCAAGGTGAAGACCGACACCATCAACGCTGAGGCGAAGGCGTGGCAGGCCGTCAAGTTCTGGACCGCCAGCAACAACAAGGCGCTCAGGGGCGCCACGGCCTTCAACCCGGACAACCTCGAGGTCTCGCAGATCAAGAGCGGTGGCGGCTACACGGCCGACACCAAGGCCGGCTCCACCGCCCCCATCGGCGAGGAGAAGAAGACCACCGCCAAGGTTCAGAACGTGAACCTGCCGAAGACCATCGGCAAGGTTTTCTTCGTCAAGGACGGCAAGAAGTACTGGTGCTCCGGTACCTCGATCCAGTCGCAGTACCGCAACCTGGTCGCCACGGCCGGGCACTGCGTCTACGACACGGACAACAACGCGTCCACGCTGGACAAGTGGGTCTTCGTCCCCGGTTACTACCAGGGCAAGGCGCCGTTCGGGATCTACGTGGGTAAGCAGGCGTTCACCCACTACGACTTCGACGTCTACGAGGACTACGACCGCGACTACGCGTTCGTGACCGTGTACGACGGCATCGGCAGCGTGGACGCCAAGGTCCACAAGCTGACGCCGAGCGAGGCCAAGGCTGCTGCCGCCAAGGGTGAGAAGGTCCTCGTCAAGGAGACCCCCATCACCGAGGCGGAGTTCGCGAAGGGCTTCGACCAGTACGGTGAGGCCGGCCCCTTCAAGTCCAAGCTGGCAGACCCCAAGGTCGAGTCCGTGGCCATGCCGGCGGACGCTGCCGCGAAGATCGAGGACTACATCAGCAAGGGCGTCAACGGCGTCCAGCTGACCGGCGTCGAGGTCACCAAGAGCGTTTACGACGCTGCCAAGACCGGCCTCGACAACGGCATGAAGTTCGAGCGTCTGAGCACCGAGACGGCGATCAGCCAGGAGGAGTACAACTCCCTGGTTGCCGCCAAGGGCGACGGCAAGTTCCTGGGCGCGCTCCGCGTGGTCAAGGACGCCAACGGCGTCGAGACCGCGTGGTTCAAGCAGCAGTTCTACGTCAAGAAGTGGGTCAAGTCGACCGCTGAGATGAAGTACTGGGTCGAGGAGTACTACGTCGTCGAGGCCTCGATCAAGTCGAACGGCCGCCTGGGCGACAACGTCGGTGGCCAGGGCGTTGCCTGGAACCAGGGCCCCGGCAAGACCGTCCGCACCTTCGGTTACCCCTTCGGCCCGCACCTGGACGGCAACAAGCCGTACACCGGTGTCACGCCGAAGTGGTGCTACGGCAAGTCGGCGAGCAAGGTCCTCACCATCGCTTCCAAGAAGGTCGAGGAGCAGCAGTCGCTGAAGTGCGCCGTGACCGCCGGCTACGACGGTGGCCCGTGGCTGTCCAACTACAGCAACACCAAGCGTCTCGGCTACGTGAGCGGTGTCACCAGCCTCATCGCTGACACCGACAAGAACGACCGCTACGACACGATCACCTCGGCGATCTTCGACGGCGAGACCGCCGCGATCTACAAGGCCGCTGCGGCCTCGTGGTCCGGCAAGCTCGTCCCGGCCGCCGAGTAATCCTGGCGCAGCAGTAACCAGCAGCAAACCAAAGGGCTCGGCAGCCAGCCGGGCCCTTTGGCCTGTCTGGGCTGAAAATAAAGTGGTTTCCCTTACCAGAGTGACTCAAGGGTCGATAGGGTCTTTACACCCCTTTTTGACAACCGTGGAGCCTTCCGTGAAGCGCCTGCTCTTCCCCCTCGCCGTTGCCGGCCTGAGCGCCGCCGCCCTTGCCGTCCCCGCCTCCGCCGCACCCACGTGGGCGTCCGACAACCTCCTGCCCAAGCCGGCCGACGCCTACGGCGCCGCCGCCTTCTGGATGGACGCGAACGGCGCCGCCCTGCGCAAGGCGACCCAGTACCGGCTGGACACCAAGGACGTCCCCAAGCTGGTCAGCGCGAAGACCACGGACACCACCGACGGGAAGCCGGGCATGACCGGCCCGACGACCACCGCCAAGCCGGCCGCTTCCAAGAACGTGAACCTGCCGAAGACCATCGGCAAGGTGTTCTTCCAGGACAAGGACGGGCACCTCCACTGGTGCTCGGCCACCTCCATCCAGTCCCAGCAGCGCAACCTCGTCGCCACCGCCGGCCACTGCGTCTTCGAGAGCGACGGCAAGGACGACGTCTACGACAAGTGGGTCTTCATCCCCGGTTACTTCCAGGGCAAGGCCCCCTTCGGCGTCTACGTCGGCGCGTACGCCTTCACCGCCTACGATCTCGACACCTACGACGACTACGACGGCGACTTCGCCTTCGTCGCCGTCCACAACGGCTTCGCCCTGACCGGCCAGAAGGAGGTCGTCAAGAGCGAGTTCGCCAAGTGGGCCGGCGACAAGTGGATCAAGCACGAAGAGATCAAGAAGGACGAGTACGACGCCGGCTTCGAGAAGTACGGGCCCGCCGGGCCGTACTGGTCGAAGGACGAGGACGTCACCCCGGAGAAGGTGGCCCACAACTACCCGGGCGAGAAGACCCTGACCAAGGTCGAGGTCACGGAGTCCGAGTACGAGAAGGCTGCCAAGGACACCGCCGCCGACGTCAACGGCGAGCAGTACGAGAAGGTCCGCACGCCCATCAGCCAGGAGACGTTCAAGGAGCTCCAGGCCAAGCAGGGCGACGGCAAGTGGACCGGCAAGCTCGAAGTGACCAAGGTCGGCGACGTCGAGACCGCCTGGTTCGAGAACCACTACTACATCAAGCAGTGGGTGAAGGCCGGCAAGACCGTCCGCTACTTCCGCGACCACTACTTCATCGGCATGGCCAAGGACATGGGCCGGCTCGGTGACGTCGTCGGCGGTCAGGGCGTCGCCTGGAACCAGCCGCTCGGCCAGTCGGTGACCGTCTTCGGCTACCCCAGCGCTCCCCACCCCGACGGCGACCGTCCGTTCTCCGGCGTGACGCCGAAGTGGTGCGCGGGCAAGACCGGCACCAAGAGCTGGCAGGTCAACATGTTCAGGGTCGAGACGCACCAGGTGCTCAAGTGCTCCATGACCGGCGGCGCCGACGGCGGCCCCTGGCTCATGAAGTACGACAACAACAAGCGCACCGGCTACGTCAACGGCGTGACGAGCATGTTCCACGACTACGACGGCAACGACCGCATCGACTACGTCAGCTCGGCGATCTTCGACGGCGAGGTCGCGGACGTCTACAACAAGGCGAACTACGCGAAGACCAAGTCGATCGTCGGCCCGAACGGCGAACTGCTCAAGTAGACGAACGCGCAAGACGGCCCGGGCCTCGCGGGTGTATTCGAAGGCCCGGGCCGTTCCACGTCTCGAACAGCCGGCCTTGCGGCGAAAACCCGATTCACGTCTCAGACGGCCGGCCTGGCGGCGTTCCACATCTCAGACAGCGAAGACCCAGGCTCACGTCTCGCGCAGCAGGCCTTACGCGGAAGGCCCGGGTTCACGTCTCGGACAGCCGGTCTTACGCGTGAAGGCGCGCGCTCAGACGGCCGCGAGCTCCCGCGCCCGCTCCCGCAGCTCCCGCACCGGCCGCTCCTCCCGGTACGGCTCCAGCCGCCGCCGCAGATCGGCCGCGTACGACCGGGACCGCACCGACTGCAGCTCCCCCGCCAGCGCCAGCGCGTCGGCCGCGGCCGTGCACGCCTCCTCCACCTCCCCGCACTGCAGCAGCCCCGCGGCCAGCAGCGACAGGTTGAACATCCGCCCCCGCACGTAGCGGCCGTCCATGTCGAGCGAACGCCGCGCCTGCTCGACGGCGCGCCCGCCCTGGCCGAGGTCGCGGAAGCAATGGGCGAACTTCGCCGCGAGATAGGCCTCGTCGAAGTAGCTGAGCCACGGCGGCTCCTCGCCGGCCCTGCGGGCCGTGAACGCGCGCTCGGCCTCGTTGAGCGAGGCCCCGCAGGCACGGGCGTCCCCCAGACCGGCGTGTGCGTGCGCCTCCAGGACGTGGGCGGAGGACTGCAGCGTCTTGATCCCCGCGCGGCGGGCGGCCATCTGGGAGGCCCTGGCGAGGTCGAGGGCGTGGCCGGGCTGGCCCATGTAGATCGCCTGGTGGGCCATGCCGGCCAGGATCTCGCCGCCCAGCGTCTGGTCGCCGGCGCCCCTGGCCAGACTCAGGGCCTGGATGAGGTAGCGCTGGGCGATGCCGTGCTGCTCCATGTCGTAGGCCATCCAGCCCGCCAGCCGGGTCAGCTCGGCGGCGGCCGCGGCGAGCCGCCTGCCGGTCGGCTCGCCGTACGAGCCGTCCTTGAGTAACGGCGAGACGGCGGTGTCGAGGTATTTGACCACCGAGGAGCGGACGCGGCCGCTGCCGAAGCGGTTGTCGAGCTCACCGAAGGAACGGGTGACCTCCTGGATCGCGGCGATGTCGGTCTGGCCGACCCGTCGCGTGCCGGTGCCGCCCAGGCGCCCGTCGGCCGGGGACGTCAACCAGCGGATGGCCCCGACGGAGCCGGCCCCGATCGCGAACGTCGAATCGATCAGGAACCTCCGTCTCTCCACATCGGCCCGCCACAGCGCTGTCACGGTCGAGATCCCCTCCTGCCACGTGTGCGTGAACTCCTGGCCGAGATCAAGCGGCGTGCTGGTGGCCGCCATCCCCAGGTGTTCGGGGGTGACCGGCCGGCCCAGCCGCAGCGAGAAGATCTCGGCGAGCAAGGACGGAACCGGATCGCGCGGACGCTGCCCGCCGATCCAGCGCAGGACGGAGCTGTGGTCGTACTTGAGGCCCGGGGTGCCGCGCGCGGCTCCGAGATCGTTGAGACACCTGGCAAGTCCCTTGTGAGAAAAGCCCGCCTCTGCGATGAGCTGCTGCAGCAGTCGATTCGGCTCGCGTTCCATCGCTCTCCTCGTCACAGGAGCCGGCGCCCACGTCCTTACAGAGAGCTACAGTTATAGCACTTTCAGTAAAGGAATCTTGGCCATTCCCCAAGGTGCCCCACACAAATCCACACGCCTACCCGAGGCAGCGGCAAGTAGGCGTAAAAAAATCGGGACGCCCCGCAGAGGGGCGTCCCGGGTGGGGCTCAGACGCGCGCGACACCGTCCGCGCGAGCCTGGGCGGCCACGGCCGCGCTCACGGCGGGCGCCACACGGTCGTCGAACGGGCTCGGGATCACGTACGTCGGCGACAGGTCGTCGCCCACCACGCCGGCCAGCGCGTTCGCGGCGGCCACCTTCATGTTCTCGGTGATGGCGGAGGCGCGCACGTCGAGGGCGCCGCGGAACACGCCGGGGAAGGCCAGCACGTTGTTGATCTGGTTGGGGAAGTCGGAGCGCCCGGTGGCCACGACGCCGGCGTGCTTGGCGGCGATGTCGGGGTGGACCTCCGGCGTGGGGTTGGAGAGAGCGAAGACGATCGCGCCGGGGGCCATCGCGGCGACGGCCTCCTCCGACAGGGTCGAGCCCGACAGCCCCACGAACACGTCGGCGCCCTCCAGGGCCTCCTCGGTGGAGCCGGTGTGCCGCGCGCGGTTGGTGTCGCGGGCGAGGGCCTCCTTGACCGGGTTGAGGCCCTCGCGGCCCTGGTAGATCATGCCCTTGGAGTCGGAGACGGCGATGTCGCCGATGCCGGCCTCCAGCAGGATGCGGGTGACGGCGACGCCGGAGGCGCCCGCGCCGGCCACGACGGCCCGCAGGTCGCCGAGCGGGCGGCCGGTCAGGCGGGCGGCGTTCTGGAGCGCGGCGAGCACCACGATGGCGGTGCCGTGCTGGTCGTCGTGGAAGACCGGGATGTCGAGCCGCTCGCGCAGCCGCTCCTCGACCTCGAAGCAGCGCGGGGCGCTGATGTCCTCGAGATTGACGCCGCCGAACGACGGCGCGAGCCGCACGACGGTCTCGACCAGGGCGTCGACGTCGGTGCAGTCGAGGCAGAGCGGGACGGCGTCGACGCCGGCGAACTCCTTGAACAGCAGCGCCTTGCCCTCCATGACCGGCATGGCGGCCGACGGGCCGATGTCGCCGAGGCCGAGCACGGCGGTGCCGTCGGTGACCACGGCGACCACGTTGGAGACCCAGGTGTACTCGCGGGCGAGCGCCGGGTTGTCGGCGATGGCGCTGCAGACGCGCGCGACGCCCGGCGTGTAGGCCAGTGCCAGGTCGCCCGCGTCGCGGACGGGAACGGTGGACCGGACCTCGATCTTGCCCCCGCGGTGCAGTGGGAAGGCGGGGTCGAGGTTTTCGGTGGAATGAGCGGAAGCGTCGGGTGTGGCGGCCACAGCGACCCCTGTCATCATCGGAGCGGAAGAAACCATCGGCGGACACGCGCGAGCGGGCTGGCTTCGGTAGCTGCCAGATTCCCCTCGCCGAGCGTCTCGTGAGGGGGGTTCGGGGGTCACCCGTCTCTCGATTCTGCCATATACCGGTTCGGGAGCCAGACTGACGCCGTTCCGTTGACGCATCGTTAAAGGCCAGATGACAGACCGCAGCTAAACGGCCCTTAAACTGCACAAAACGCAAGTTTCCTGGCTTTTCACTTCGAGGAGGCCGTACATGGCCCTCAGCCCCAAGGGCCGCCGTGGTTTCACCGCCGGCGCGCTCGCCCTGACCGCCGCGCTCGCGCTGGCCGCCTGCGGCAGCGAGACCGGCACGAGCTCCGGCACGACCGACGCGAGCGCGTCCGGCGCAGCAAGCGCGGCCAAGCTGGTGCAGCCCGGCAAGCTCACGGTCTGCACCAACATCCCGTACGAGCCGTTCCAGTTCAAGGACGACAGCGGCAAGATCGTCGGGTTCGACGTCGACGTCGTCGACCTGGCCGCGAAGAAGCTGGGCGTGACCCAGAACATCGTGGACATCGACTTCGCCGTGATCAAGAGCGGCGCGGCGATGGCGGCGAACAAGTGCGACGTCGCCGCCGCCGGCATGACGATCACCCCCGACCGCCAGAAGAACATCGACTTCTCCGTCCCCTACTTCGACGCCACGCAGGCGCTGCTCGCCAAGAAGGGCAGCGGCGCCACGTCCCTCGACGACGTCAAGGCCAAGGGTCTCAAGCTGGGCGCCCAGGCCAGCACGACCGGCCTCGACTACGTCAAGAAGGCCGGCTTCGACCCCACCGAGTACGCCGACTCCGCCAAGGAGCTGCTGGCCCTGCAGGCCGGCCAGGCCGACGTGATCGTCCAGGACCTGCCCGTCGTCCTCACCTGGCTGAAGAAGCCGGAGGTCGCCGAGAAGTTCGAGATGATCGCCAGCCTCGACACCGGTGAGCAGTACGGCGTCGGCCTGAAGAAGAACGCCGACCCGGTCCTGCTCAAGGCCATCAACGACGCCATCACCGAGGCCAAGTCCGATGGCACGTACGAGCAGATCTTCGTGAAGTGGTTCGGCAAGAAGCCCGGCGAGCTGGGCTGATCCATGGCCGACCCGAAGACGGCTGAGCCTGCCCGCGCCAGGCTCAGCCCGCGGAAGAAGCAGCGGATCAGCCGCGCCGTCCAGTACGTCGTCCTGGCCGCGGCGCTCGTCGCCGTCGTCATGTACGCCGACTGGCAAAGCCTGGCGGAGAACTTCGCCAAGGGTGAAGTGGCCTCCGAGGCGCTGCCCGAGCTGTTCACCGTCGCGCTGCGGAACACGATCATCTACGCCGTCGGCGGGTTCGTCTTCTCCTTCCTGTTCGGCCTGTTGCTGGCGCTCATGCGGCTCTCGCAGGTCCGGCCGTACCGGTGGATCGCGATCCTCTACATCGAGATCTTCCGCGGCCTGCCCGCGCTGTTGATCTTCCTGTTGATCACGTTCCTGCCGCTCGCGCTGCCCGGCTTCCAGGTCCCCGGCGGCACGTACGGGCAGGGCATCCTGGGGCTCGGCCTGGTGGGCGCGGCCTACCAGGCGGAGGTCTTCCGCGCGGGCCTGCAGGCCGTGCCGAAGGGGCAGGTCGAGGCCGCGCGGTCGCTGGGCATGTCGGCGACCAGGGCACAGATCACCGTCGTGATTCCCCAGGCGATCCGCATGGTCATCCCGCCGACCACCAACCAGTTCGTCGCCCTGCTCAAGGACTCGTCGCTGGTGTTGTTCCTCGGCGTCTCCGGCGAGTACGTCGAGCTGGCCAAGTTCGGCAACGACCTGGCCTCCCAGTACGCCAACGCCACACCGATCATGGTGGCGGGCCTGACGTACCTGATCGTCACGATCCCGCTGGGCTACCTCGCGTCCCGGCTGGAGGGACGTAAGGGGAGGACACGATGACGCACGCCATCCAACTGCAAGACCTGCACAAACACTTCGGCAAGAACGAAGTGCTCAAGGGCATCGACATGACCGTCGAGCCCGGCCAGGTGGTCTGCGTCATCGGCCCGTCGGGCTCGGGCAAGTCCACCCTGCTGCGCTGCGTCAACCTGCTGGAGCAGCCGACCCGGGGCAAGGTGTTCGTCCAGGGCGTCGAGGTGACCGACCCCGACGTAGACATCGACGCCGTACGCCGGCACATCGGCATGGTTTTCCAGCAGTTCAATCTCTTCCCTCACATGACCGTGCTGCAGAACGTCATGATCGCCCAGCAGCGGGTGCTCGGGCGGAGCAAGCGCGAGGCCGAGGTCATCGCCCGCGAGAACCTCGACAAGGTGGGCGTGGGGGCCAAGTGCGACGCACTGCCCGGGCAGCTCTCGGGCGGCCAGCAGCAGCGCGTGGCGATCGCCAGGGCCCTGGCCATGAGCCCGGGGCTGATGCTCTTCGACGAGCCCACCTCGGCGCTCGACCCCGAGCTGGTCGGCGACGTGCTCACCGTCATGCGCAAGCTGGCCGAGGAGGGCATGACCATGCTGGTGGTCACCCACGAGATGGGCTTCGCCCGCGAGGTGGCCGACCGCGTGGTCTTCATGGACGGCGGCGTCGTCGTCGAGGACGGCCCGCCGGCCCAGGTCATCGGCGAGCCCAAGCAGGATCGCACCCGCGCCTTCCTGCACCGCGTCCTGCACCCCGAGGACTGACCCACGGCGGGGCCGCCCGGACGGGCGCGCCCCGCCGCGTCAGGACCGCGCACCGGCACCCGGTCTGGTGTAATACTCGAACATGGACCTCACCTCTTACGCCGAGTGGGCGGTGCGGCTGGTGAACGATCCGCGACCGCCCCAGGGGCTGAGGCGGTTGCGCGACGAGCTGGCCGCCGTGTTCGACGCCGCGGGTGACGACCGGGCCGTGGCCGAGCGCCTGAACGCCCTGCTCGGGCGCTATCCCGTACGCCCCCAGCTGTCGGATCACGACGGCCACGACTGGCACCTGCACCTGGCCGATGACCCGGCCGCGACCGCCGTGATGGGCCTGGCCGCCGTCGTCGCCGAGCTCGGTGTCGACCGGCTCGGCCGCTGCCGGGAGCCGCACTGCGAGCAGGCGTTCCTCGACACCTCCTCCAACCGCTCCCGCCGCTACTGCTCGGCCCGCTGCGCCAGCCGCGCGAACGTGGCCGCCTTCCGCGCCCGCCGCAGGAACGCCTCCTGACGCCGGCTAGCGCCGGCCGCGCACCAGGGGCCAGTAGCGCAGGACCACGCGGCCCACGATGTCGCTGACCGGGCCGAAATCCCAGCTGTCGCGGCGCCCGCTGGCCCGCTGGTTGTCGCTCTCCAGCCACCAGCCGTCCTCGCTGCGCCACTGCGCCCGCTTGACGATGAGCCGATCAGGATCGCCGGGCAGCCTGGCCACCACGAGGTCACCCGGGTGCACGGCCGCGCCCCGGCGCACGAGAAGCCAGTCGCCGGGCTCCAGCGCCGGACGCATCGATTCACCCTCGACACGGACTCTCATGGGCCGTAGCCCCCTCCTCCGCAGGCATCGGGACACGAGTAAGGTCGGTTGTGGACCAAGCTGATTCAGCATCAAGGAAGGACTTTCTGATGCTCGCACGACTGCTACGACCCAAGCATGTCGCATCCGCCCATTGCGACCTGCCGTGCGGGGTCTACGACCCCGCCCAGGCCCGCATCGAGGCGGAGTCGGTCAAGGCGATCATGGAGAAGTACGCGGCCAACGAGGACCCGGTCTACCGCACCCGCGCGCTGATCATCAAGGAGCAGCGCGCGGAGCTGGTCAAGCACCACCTGTGGGTGCTCTGGACCGACTACTTCAAGCCGCCGCACCTGGAGAAGTACCCCCAGCTGCACCAGCTCTTCTGGGACGCCACCAAGCTCGCCGGCGCCGCCGGCGCCAAGGGCACGGTCGACGGCTCCCAGGCCGACGCGCTCCTGGCCAAGATCGACGAGATCTCCAAGATCTTCTGGGAGACCAAGGCAGCCTAAAACGGCCCATAAGGCTCTGTGCGGCCGCCGGGCCGCACAGAGCCTTTTCCGTTGATGGCGCGTCTGAATCGTCCAAGCACCTCTCAGGGGCGGTAAGTTGCAGTCAGCGTCAGATACGCGAGGAGGAACGTGACCGAGGAAACCGAGACGCGCGCGGAGGGCGTGACGGGCATCCGCGACGTGGTGAGCATCAGGCTCCCCGCTGCGAGCGCCTACCTGTCTGTGCTGCGTACGGCTACCGCCGGCTTGGCGGCGCGGCTTGACTTCACCCTGGACGAGATCGAAGACCTGCGGATCGCGGTCGACGAGGCATGCGCCATGCTGCTCAGCGAGGCGGTGCCGGGCACCGACCTGACCGCGGAGTTCGAGCTGACGGGGCAGGAGATGCAGGTCCGGGTGGAGGTGGCGACGGTCGGCAGCTCCGCGCCCAAGCGTGACGACTTCGCCTGGATGGTGCTGACCGCCCTGGCCGACGACGTCGACGCGGTGAGCGACACTCCCGATCGCATGGCGATCGTCCTGCGCAAGCGCCGAGGCGCGGCCCAGAAATCGGCGGGGCCGGCGTGACGGAAAGGACTGGAGCCATGGCCACCAGCGAACACGCCGTGCCCGACAGGGTGCGCGCCCGTCAGCTTTTCGCCGAGCTGGCCGAGCTGGGCCCCGAGGAGCCGCGTCGTCAGCGCATCAGGGACGAGCTGGTCGAGCTTCACCTCCCCCTGGTCGAATACCTGGCTCGCCGATTCCGCAACAGGGGCGAGTGGCTCGACGACCTCACCCAGGTCGCCACCATCGGTCTGATCAAGTCCATCGACCGCTTCGACCTCAACCGCGGCGTGGAGTTCTCCACGTACGCGACGCCGACCATCGTCGGTGAGATCAAGCGGCACTTCCGCGACAAGGGCTGGGCGGTGCGGGTGCCGCGCCGTCTGCAGGAGCTCAAGCTCTCGCTCACCAAGGCGATCAGCGACCTGTCGCAGCGCGAGGGACGCGCGCCGACGGTGGCGGAGCTGGCCTCCTACCTGAAGATGACCGAGGAGGAGGTGCTCGAGGGCCTGGAGTCGGCCAACGCCTACTCCACCGTGTCACTCGACGCGCCCGACTCCGGTGACGACGACGCCCCCGCGGTGTCCGACTCGCTCGGCATCGTGGACGAGTCGCTCGAGGGCGTCGAATACCGCGAATCGCTCAAGCCGCTGCTCGAACGGCTGCCGCCGCGCGAGAAGCGCATCCTGCTGCTGCGGTTCTTCGGCAACATGACGCAGTCGCAGATCGCGACCGAGCTGGGCATCTCACAGATGCACGTCTCGCGGCTGCTCGCCCGCACCCTCGCGCAACTGCGCGAGGGCCTGACGGCCGAAGACTAGTCAGCCGTCGCCGTAGAGTGCGTGGGTGGTGGGGGGAGCGAGGAGCGTCGCGATTCCCGCCACGGCGACGACGGCCAGCGGGATGCCGAGCTGCGGCACGCCTGACTGGATGAGCGTGTAGGCGACGGGGAGCAGGAAGATCTGCGCCAGCACGGCCGGTGACCTGCCCCATCGCTGCGTCCGGAACAATCCGCCGCCGGCGACCCAGAGCAGCCCGGCGCCGACCAGCAGCGCGAACACCGCCTCGGCCAGCGCGGTCGACAGGTCGACGGGCGTGCCGGTCAGCGCCTCCACGGCGGCGAAGACGCCGAGCCCGGCGGCGACCAGGCCCTCCAGGGCGACGACCGCGGTGGCGATGAGCAGGCTGAGCGGGCGACCGTTCACGTCCGTACCCTACCGCCAGGCTCTCGCGGTCAGAGAAACAGGCGAAAAAATGGGACGTTAGGCCCATAAGGCACAGCACATCGACCGGCTACGCTGGCGCTATGCGCGCAATGCTGCTGGTCAACCCCAAGGCCACGACCACGAACGCCCGCACGCGTGACGTGCTGATTCGCGCGTTCGGCGCGGCCGTGGAGCTCGCCGTCGAGGAGACCCGCTACCGCGGGCACGCCGCCCGGCTGGCGGCGACGGCGCGGGCCAAGGGCTACGACGTGGTGGCGGTGCTCGGCGGCGACGGGACGATCAACGAGACGGTCAACGGACTGCTCAACCCGGTGGGCGGCGGCGAGGCCCAGCATCTCGCCGACCCGAGCTCCGGGCGGCCGTGGCTGGTGGTGATCCCCGGCGGCAGCGCGAACGTCTTCGCCCGCGCTCTCGGACTGCCCAACGACCCGGTGGAGTCGACCGGCGTGGTGCTGGAGGCGCTCAGGGAGGGCCGCCGGCGTACGGTCGGCCTGGGCCAGGCGCTGTGGGAGGGGCAGAGCAGGTATTTCACGTTCTGCTCGGGCATGGGATACGACGCCGAGGTTGTACGGGCCGTGGAGGGCCTCAGAGGCTCGGGGCGTAAAGCTACCCCGGCCCGGTATGTGAACACGGCTCTGCGGCACTATCTGGCCACGGACAAGCGGCATCCGGCGATGACCCTGACCGGTCCCGGCATCCCCAGGGCCCGCGGGCTCTTCATGGCGATCATCTCCAACACCTCGCCGTGGACGTACGTCGGCCCGCGCCCCGTGCGCCCCACGCCGTGGGCCGGTTTCGAGACGGGGCTCGACCTGCTCGGGCTGCGCCGCATGGGGCCGCTCGCGCTCGCGCCGGTGATCCGACACATCCTCACCGAGAGTGACGCGCTTCCCTCCGGCCGGCACCTCGTTCAGCTGCACGACGAGGCCGAGTTCACGCTCACGGCCGACCGTCCCGTGGCCTTCCAGCTGGACGGGGACTACCTGGGGGAACGCGAAACCGTAACATTCCGGTCTACACCGAACGCGTTACAAGTTTTGGTCTAGCTGGTTACATTCGGTCATTGTGTGACGCATCCGACATCCATAAGGGGCAAAACTTCGCGCCAACCCCCTTGCGTGCACTCTGCGTGGCTGACAGTCTCATCGTGGACGTCGGAACGTAGGACCTTTAACAAACCTATAAGGGCCCTACCGTCGCTCCGTGGACAAGCCCCCGTGTCCTCATCAAGGACGCGGGTAATTGTTCGCCATGGTTAGTGAAACCTTTCACAAAGTAGTAGCCGTACGGAGCCGACCAGAGGCTCCATCTACTAAGGAGTGGACGCATGGACTGGCGCCACCGAGCTGCCTGCCGTGACGTGGACCCCGAGCTGTTCTTCCCGATCGGCAACTCCGGCCCCGCCCTCATGCAGATCGAAGAGGCCAAGCAGGTCTGTCGGTCCTGCTCGGCCGTCGAGGCCTGCCTGAAGTGGGCGCTGGAGTCCGGACAGGACGCCGGCGTCTGGGGCGGTCTCAGCGAAGACGAGCGCCGGGCGCTCAAGCGCCGCTCCGCCCGGGCCCGCGCGCGCCTCACCGCCTGACCGCACGCGCGCGTCACACCCGCCGGTTCAGCCAGGCGGGAGTGGAAGCGGGATGGACAGCACGGCCTCGGTGCCGCCCCGCAGGCGCGGCTCGATCGTGAGCCGGCCCGACAGCTCTCCCTCCACCAGCGTGCGCACGATCTGCAATCCCAGGCTGGTGGAACCGTCGAGCTCGAAGCCCGCCGGAAGCCCCTGACCGTCGTCCCAGACGGTGACGTTCAGCCGGTCGAGCTCCGCCTCGACGACGACCTCCAGCCGCTTGGGCCGCCCGTGCTGCAGCGCGTTCTGCAGCAGCTCGGTGAGCGCCATGGCCAGCGGCGTGGCGATGAGCGAGGGCAGCACGCCGAACTCCCCGACCCGACGGGGTGTCACCGCCACCTCGGGTGAGGACACCTCCCCCGCCATCGCGATCACGCGGTCGGCGATCTCGTCGAAGTTCACGAACTCCTCGGGCGCGTGGGACAACGTCTCGTGCACGATCGCGATCGAGCCGACCCGGCGTACGGCCTCCTCCAGCGCCTCGCGGCCCTCCGGGACCCGCAGCCGTCTGGCCTGGAGCCGGAGCAGGGCGGCCACGGTCTGCAGGTTGTTCTTGACCCGGTGGTGGATCTCGCGGATGGTGGCGTCCTTCGTCATCAGCTCGCGCTCGCGCCGGCGCAGCTCGGTGACGTCTCTGATGAGCACCAGCGCGCCGATCCGGCCGCCGCCCACGATCAGCGGGATCGCCCGCAGCTGCACGATGGTGCCGCCGGACTCGACCTCCGTCTCCTTGGCCGCGCGCCCGCTGGCCACGATCATCAGGTCTTCGTTGATCGGCTCGTCGGAGTAGCACAGCGCGGCGGTCACCCGGCCCAGCTCGGCGCCGACCAGGTCGGCGTGCAGGCCGAGCCGCCGGTAGGCGGACAGGGCGTTCGGGGAGGCGTACGTCACCCGGCCGGCCCGGTCGAGCCGGAGCAGCCCGTCGCCGACGCGCGGCGAGCGGACCAGGATCGGCTCCTCCCCCGAGAACGGGAAACGCCCCTCGGCCACCATCTGCGCCAGGTCGGAGGCGCTCTGCAGGTAGGTCAGCTCCAGCCGGGACGGTGTGCGCGCCGACGACAGGTTCGTGGAGCGCTGGATGACGCCCAGGAAGCGGCCCTCGCCGCCCTCGACCGCCCGGCGCACCGGGATGGTCTCCTCCCTGACCGGCACGCCCGTGGACCAGTCGGGGTCGCCCTCGCGGCAGATGCGGCGTTCGTTCCAGGCCGTGTCGATGAGGTGGCGCTCGCCCTTGGCGACGACGGTGCCGACGACGTCGTCGTGGTAGACGGTCGGACCGGTCGTCGGGCGCATCTGCGCGATCGCGATCCAGCCGGACTCGCCCAGCAGCGGAGCCCACAGGATGAGGTCGGCGAAGGACAGGTCGGCCAGCAGCTGCCAGTCGGAGACCAGCGAGTGGAGCCAGTCGAGATCGGCCTCGTCAAGTGTGGTGTGGCGGGCCACGAGGTCGCTGAGAGTCGGCACGACTGCATCATGCGTGCTTTTGCCCGTGACAACCAAACCGACCCCCTGTCGGGCGCGTACGTCCGGTCGCATACGGGACAGGTGGCCGGAGTCGCCCCGACATGGGCATAACTCCGTAGAACGCGGGCGCACGGCCACGCGCTCGCACAGTGAAGACAGGACGGGCACAGATCCGGCCCACCCACGACACAGACCCAGCACCGTGCAGGCAAACAGACATTTGCTGAAATCTCATAATGTGAGAACCGTCACACGTCGCAGGCGCCCGCCTCCTCGGCACGGCGGCCCGCGGCCTGCGGGAGGTGATCCACACGGGCGGGTGCTCTCTCCGCGACACGACGCGTCACCGGACCTCGGTTACGACGTTGCGGGCCGCTGCGGATATCCTTCTCCATCAACCTGAGCTGCCCGGAGCCGCGCGTGCCCACGCCCGTACGCGACCGGCGCCGGTGAGCCGCCTGCGCCCGCGGTTGACCGCTCGGGCGAAAGTGAGTTCCGATGATCTCGCGGTGACCAGACACGCCCTCACCGCCGTGGCAGAAGTGAAGGTGAGCGCGTGACAGACGACGGCCCCCGCGTTCCGAAGTACTACGACGTGAAACGCAGCCTGCTCGAGCTCACCAAGAGCCTGCCGCCCGGCACGGCGCTGCCGCCCGAGCGCACGCTCGCCGTACGGTTCGAGACCTCCCGCACGACGGTCAGGCAGGCGCTGACCGAGCTGGTCGTCGAGGGACGGCTGCTGCGCATCCAGGGCAAGGGCACGTTCGTGGCCCAGCCGAAGGTGGCCCAGGTGCTCCAGCTCACCTCCTACATCGGCGACCTGCGCACGGCAGGCCTGGAGCCGGACACCAAGATCCTCGACATCGGTTACATCACCGCCGACGAGGCACTCGCGCGGCGGCTGGCCATCAACCCCGGCGGCCGCGTGCTGCGCATCCACCGCCTCCGGCTGGCCAACGGCGAGCCCGTCTCGATCGACACCACCCACCTGTCCGCCCGCCGCTTCCCCCGGCTGCGGCGCGAGCTGGAAGTGCACTCGTCGCTGTACGAGACGCTGCACAACGCCTACAACGTGCGGCTGACGGACGCCGAGGAGATCATCGAGACCGTGCTGGCGACGCCGTACGACGCCAAGGCCCTCGGTGTCGACGTCGGCCTGCCGATGCTGCTGCTCACCCGGCACGCCTTCGACGCCGACGGCAACCCCGTCGAGTGGGCGCAGTCGCTCTACCGCGGCGACCGCTACAAGTTCGTCACGCGCCTGCGCCGTCCGTAGCGGCCGTCGCTTCTACGCTGGGGCCATGAGCGTTCTGGTCGTCACGGGAACCGACGGCGGCGTGGGCAAGACCGTGGTGACGGCGGCGGTGGTGGCGCTCGCGTTGCGGCGCGGGTCCACGGCGGCCGTGGTCAAGCCCGCCCAGACGGGGGTGGCGGCCGGCGAGCCCGGCGACGTCGACCAGGTGATCCGGCTGTCCGGGGCGGCCACCACGTTCGAGCTGGGGCGCTTCCCCGAGCCGTTGTCGCCCGCCGCGGCCGCGCGGGCCGCCGGGATGCCGCCCGTGTCGCTGGCGGGGGCCGCCGTGCTGGCGCGGGAGCTGGCCGAGAGCAACCGGCTGGTGGTCGTGGAGGGCACCGGCGGCCTGCTCGAACGCTACGACGACGACGGCGCCACCATCGCCGACCTGGCCCGGTCGCTGCAGGCTCAGGTGCTCGTGGTCGTACGCGCGGGGTGCGGCGCCGTCAACCGGACGGCGCTGACCCTGGAGGCGCTCGCGCACCGGGGGCTCGACCTGGCGGGCATCGTGATCGGGCGGTGGCCGCAGGCGCCGGGGCTCGCCGAGCGGAGCAGCGTGGCCGACCTGGAGATGCTGGCCGCCCGGCCGCTCGCCGGGGCCCTGCCGGACGGCGCCGGGCGGCTCGGGGCGCCGGAGTTCGCCGAGGCGGCCCGCGCGGGGCTGTCCGCCACGCTCGGGGGCGTGTTCGACCCCATCACCTTCCGCCACCACCACACCCTCTGACCTGCCAGGAGCTCCCGTACAGGGCCGCGGGGGGGTGGGGCTAGCTCCACCCCGCGGTGGCACACCAGGCCCATTTCCTCCACACTGGCCGGATCAATACCGTTGCTGGCATGAAAGTCCCCCGTCCCTGGTCGGCACGGACCTGGCTCGACACGGCCCACGTGGTGACCGGCCTGCCGGTCGGTGTGCTGCTCGGCGGGCTCACACTCGCGCTGGCCGTGGCGCCGCCCGTGCTGCGCCGGGCCGTGCCGCGGTTCACGGGGGTGCAGCGGTCGCGGTTCGACGCCTTCCTCGGCGTCCGCATCCCGCCCGTGCCCGGCCCCGCGGACTGGCGCAGCCCGTCGATGTGGCGGCAGATCGGCTACCACCTGCTGTCGCCGGTCGTGAGCGCCGCGGGGACGTTCCTGGTGGCGGTGGTGTGGGGCGGGGCGGTGG
>NZ_SMKQ01000160.1 GCF_004348995.1 Nonomuraea terrae | reverse complement strand
CCGAGGCGGCCGTCTCGGGGTCGAGCGAGGCCACGGGTTCGTCGGCGAGCACCAGCTCGGGCCGCTGCAGCAGCGCCCGCGCGATGGCCACGCGCTGCTGCTGCCCGCCGGACAGGCTCCCGGCCCGTACACCCGGCCTGACCAGCACACCCAGCCCGGCCCGTACACGCAGCCCGGCCAGCACACCCAGCCGGGCCCGTACACGCAGCCAGGGCCTTTCACGCAGGAGGCCCCGCCGCGGCAACAGCCGCGGCAGGGCCCCTATCCCCCGCCGGAGCCGCCGCAGGCGACTCCGGGCGGGTTCGCACCGCCTCGCTGACGCGAAGGGGTCAGTGACGGCCTCGGCCGTACGACTCCTGCGTCTGCACGTTCAGGTGGTCCATACGGACGCCCTTGGCGCCGTCCGTCAGCGGGTCCTTGATCTGGACGATGTCGAACCCTTCGTTGAAGTCGGCCGCGTAGATGTAGCCGTTGTAGTAGTACGCCGACCAGATGCCGCCGCCGGAGCCGTCCGAGCGCGGGCCGCGCTCGAAGTAGCCGATCTCCCGCGGGTTGGCGGAGTCGGTGAAGTCCCAGACCGACAGGCCGCCCATGTACCAGGCCTGGACCATGATGTCCTTGCCCTTGACCGGGATCAGCGAGCCGTTGTGGGCGACACAGTTCTCGGTGTCGGCCTGGTAGCGCGGGATCTTGAAGTAGCTCTTGAAGACGAACTCGCCGTCCACGATGTCGTAGATGGCGTCCGCGCCGCGGTTGGGCCCGACGGTCGCGTTACAGGTCGCCGCGCCGCCGCCGCCGAGCTCGTCGGTGAAGACGACCTTGGTGGCGTCGTTGTTGAACGTGGCGGAGTGCCAGAACGCGAAGTTCGGATCCGTGGTCCGCGCCGTGATCACGGGGTTCATCCGGTCGGAGATGTCGAACAGCACGCCGTCACCCATGCACGCGCCCGCCGCGATGTCCTTCTCGGCGTAGACGGTGATGTCGTGGCAACCGCTGGTCGGCAGGAGCAGGCCGGGCTGCGTCTCGTTGCCGCCGTCGGGGAAGACCACCGGAGTCGCGGCGACCGAAGCGGAGGCCGGGTCCTTGAGCGGCACCTTGATGATCGAGATCTTGTCGTGCGGCGGCCGGCAGTCGGGGAAGGTCGCGCTCGGCAGGTACGACGACACGTAGACGTAGACGTTCCTGTCACGGTCACGGCCCTTGCCCGGCACCAGGGTCAGGGTGTGGGAACCGCAGTCTGTCTCGACCGACTTGATGTACCTCGGGTTGGCCTTGTCGGAGATGTCGAAGATGCGGACGCCCTCCCAGGACCTCTCCTCGGTGGCGGGCAGGCCGGTGCTGTTGCAGGAGTCGTCGCTGCGGGGACTGTCCACGGCGCCGAACAGCAGGTTGCCGTAGACGCTGACGTCCATCTGGGAGCCCGGGCAGACGACGGAGCTGACGGCCTTGGCCTTCTTCGGGTTCCTGATGTCGTAGATCGAGAAGCCGCCGTAGTTGCCGACGTAGGCGTAGTCGCCCTGGAAGGCGATGTCGGTGTTGATGGTGCCGGCGATGGGGGCGGGCTTGGGGATGTTCAGGACGTGGCTCACGTTGGGGCTGGTGACCACGGTGTCGGCGGGCGGGATGTCGGCGGCCAGCGCGGGAGCGCCCGCCAGGGCTAACGCTGCCGCGGCGGCCGCCGCGACAGCGATGGCACGACGTGTGAGGGACACTCGGGGAGCCTCCTTGATCGCGTTTGTCCGGGGGGACTGTGCACCGGAAATGGCGGCGAGGGCCAGGTCAGGCCCTCACCGCCGGCACGGTCAGCGGCCGTGCTCGGGGTACGAGCCCTGCGTCTGCGTGTTGAGGATGTCCATCTTCACGCTGTTCGCCTGGTTCGTACGCGGGTCGTTGATCTTCAGCACGTCGAGGCCCAGGTTGAAGTCGGAGCCGTAGATGTAGCCGTTGTAGTAGTACGCCGACCAGAAGCCGCCGTCCAGCGGGGGCGCGGTGTTGTCCGGGCCGCGCTCGAAGAAGGCGATCTCCTGCGGGTTGGCCGAGTCGGTGAAGTCGACGACCGAGATGCCACCCTGGTACCACGCCTGGACCATGATGTCGCGGCCCTTGACCGGGATCAGGGAGCCGTTGTGAGCGACGCAGTTCTCGCTGTCGGCCTGGTGACGGGCGATCTTGAAGTAGCTCTTGAACACCATCTGCCCGTCGACGATGTCGTAGTAGGCGTTGGCGCCCTTGTCCGGCCCGATGGCCTCGTTGCAGGTGGCCCGGGTGCCGCCGCCGAGCTCGTCGGTGAAGATCACCTTCGTGCCGTCGTTGTTGAACGTGGCGGAGTGCCAGAAGGCGAAGTTCACCTCGTCACGGACGGTCGCGGTGACCTTCGGCTGCTCCGGGTCGCGGATGTCCATGAGGATGCCCTCACCCATGCAGGCGCCCGCCGCGATGCCCTTCTCCGGGTAGGAGGTGATGTCGTGGCAGCCCGTCGTCGCCGACTTGCCGACCGGATACGACCCCGGCACACCCGGGAACCCGCCGTCGGGGAACAGGTTCGGCGTGGCGATGACGGAGGCAGCCGTCGGGTCGGCCAGCGGCACCTTGATGATCGAGATCAGGTCGTGCGGCGGCTGGCAGTCGGGGAAGTTCGCCGACGGCGTGTAGGAGGAGACGTAGATGTAGACGTTCTCGCCACTGCTGTCGGGCACCAGCGTGTGGGTGTGCGAGCCGCAGTTCGTCTCGACCGACTTGATGTACCTCGGGTTGGCCTTGTCGGAGACGTCGAAGATGCGGACGCCCTCCCACGAGTTCTCGTTGGAGGCCGGCTGCGAGGTGGCGCTGCACGAGTCGTTGTTCAGCGAGGCGTCGACGGACCCGAACAGCAGGTTGCCGTAGACGCTCATGTCCATCTGCCCGCCGGGGCAGACGACCGAGCTGACCACGGACGTCTTCTTCGGGTTCTTGATGTCGTAGATCGAGAACCCGGAGTAGTTGCCCACATAGGCGTAGTCGCCCTGGAAGGCCATGTCCGTGTTGATGTCGGTCAACGCCCCGGGCTTGGGAACGTTCGTGACATGGCTGATGTTGGGGCTCATGACGATCTCGCCAGGAGCCGGGATGTCAGCCGCCTGCGCGGCCGGCACGGTAGCGCCGGCGAAGGCGACGAGGGCCGCGACGAGAACGGCGGCCCTTCGGGGGGTGAACACTCGGAACCTCCGATAAAGGGGGCATAAACCTACGCAATCCTTACCTCCTTCGCGTTCGCAGGCCAGCGTCCAACGTGTCAATTTTTGTTCCGATTCGACCCCTTTCAATTGCGGCGTTCTTCACCTAAAGTTCCCATTCCCACCGAGTCAGCAGGGAGGTTGAGTGCGCGCCGCGCTCATCGTCATCGTGGGCACGGTCGTTGCCCTCTCCGGTTGCAGCTCCAGCGCGACGCCGCAGACGCCCCGGGCCGACTCGACCGCGCCCGTCATCGCCCCCGGACGCCCGGGCGAACAGGCCAGGACGCTGTCGCCGAACGAAGCCGCGACCGCGGTGCCGACACAGACCGCCAACGCGGCCGACATCACGTACGTCCAGGACATGATCGTCCACCACCGGCAGGCCCTCGACATGGCGCTGCTCGCCCCCAACCGGGCGGAGTCGGCCAAGCTGAAGAGCCTGGCCGACCGGATCCAGGCCGCCCAGGGCCCGGAGATCCAGTTCATGACGACCTGGCTGCGCGAGCAGGGTCAGCAGGCGCCCGAACACCACGCCGCGCACGAGGGCATGCCGGGAATGGCCACGCCCGAGCAGCTGGAGGCGCTCAAGGCGGCCAAGGGCAAGGACTTCGACCGGATGTTCCTGGAGCTGATGATCAACCACCACCTCGGCGCGATCAAGATGTCCGAGCAGGTCCTGATGAGCGGCACGCACATCCGGGTCGAGGAGCTCGCCGGCGACGTCAACGTCACCCAGACGGCCGAGATCCGCCGCATGCAGGAGATGCAGGCCGAGCTCTGACCGGCCGCGCCTACATCGGCACGCCGTGCGCCGAGTCCAGCTCGGCCTGGAGCCGGGCCGCGTCCTGGGCGGACGGCAGCCCGTACATGCGCCGGTATTCGCGGCTGAACTACGAGGGGCTGTTCGTACCCCACGCCGTATCCGACCGTCGCCACGTCGTGCGGCGCCGAGATCAGCGTGATCCGCGCCTCCTGGAGCCGGAGCTGTTTTCTGACACCGCAGCGGGCTCATAGCCGTGACCGCCAGGAAGTGCCGGTTGAGCGACGAGATGCTCACCCCGAGGTGGTCGGCCAGGACCTTCATGCGGATCACCCGGTTGTAGCGCGGCCGAATCCGTCTGATGGCGGGCGACGAGGCTCACGCGGCTGTCGGCCGAGCCGATCTGCCGGACCATGTCGCCCTGCGGCCCGTTCGAGCGCCATCCCGAACGCCTGGAACGGCTCGCCGGGCGAGGCACGGATGACCTGCGAGGTCAGCGGCAGGTCGACGCTGACGTACTGGCCCGCGTGGTAGTCGGGGGAGCGCTCGCCCGGGACGGAACGCTTCGCGCCCTGGGCGACGAAGGCCACCGCTGATCGGGGCCCTGCGCGATCCTCGCGGCTCCTCGCTGGTGACTCCGTGCCAGCCCAGGTCCGGATCGTCTGGAACGACGGGCCGCGCTGCGCTTGCTGGCCGGCGTGATCCTGGGCGACGGCCGGCGCCTCGGTCACCAGGAGCTGATGGACACCGAACGAGCCACGTATCCTGGGCGGTTCTAGGAGCCCACTCTCCAGGAGTGCAGGTAGGCCTCCTGGTCGGCGGTGAGGGTGTCGATGCCGATGCCGGCGGCCTCCAGCTTGAGCCGGGCCACCTCATGGTCGATCTCCTCCGGCACGTCGTACACGCCGGGCGCGAGGCCCGCCCGCTCCCCCGCCAGCCAGGCCACGGCGAGCGCCTGCGCGGAGAACGACATGTCCATGACGGCCGCCGGATGCCCCTCGGCGGCGGTCAGGTTGACCAGGCGGCCCTCGGCCAGCAGCAGCAGGCGGCGGCCGTCGGGCATGACGTACTCGTCGGTGTTGGGCCGCACGCCCCGGTGCACCTCGTGGGTCAGCTCGTCCAGCGCCCGCACGTCGATCTCGACGTCGAAGTGGCCGGCGTTGGCCAGGATCGCGCCGTCCTTCATGACGGCCAGGTGCTCGGCCCTGATCACGTCGCGGTTGCCCGTCACGGTGATGAACAGGTCGCCGATCATGGCGGCCTGGGCCATCGGGCGCACCTCGTAGCCCTGCAGGGTGGCGTCGAGCGCCTTGACGGCGTCGATCTCGGTGACGATCACCCGGGCGCCGAACCCCTTGGCCCGCTCGGCCACCCCGCGCCCGCAGAACCCGAACCCGGCCACGACCACCGTCCGACCGGCCAGCAGGGTGTTGGTGGCCCGCATGATGCCGTCGAGCGTCGACTGCCCGGTGCCGTACCGGTTGTCGAACATGCGCTTGGTCCGAGTGTCGTTCACCGCCACGACGGGGAACCGCAGGGCGCCCTCCGCCGCCATCTGCCGCAGCCGGATGATGCCGGTGGTCGTCTCCTCGCACCCGCCGCCGACGCCTTCCAGCAGGTCGGTACGTTCGGTGTGCAGGATGTTCACCAGGTCACAGCCGTCGTCCAGCACCAGGTCGGGCCCGACATCGAGCGCCTGGTGGATGTGGCGGTAGTAGGTGGCCCGGTCGACCCCCGCGCGGGCGTGCACCGCGATGCCGTAGCCGCGCAGCGCCTCGGCCACGTCGTCCTGCGTCGACAGGGGATTCGACGCGGCCAGCGCGATCTCGGCCCCGCCCGCCTTCAGCGCCCCCATGAGCACGGCCGTCTCGGCGGTGACGTGCAGGCAGGCCGCGATGCGCAGCCCGTCGAGCGGCCGTTCGAGCGCGAACCGCTCGCTGATCGCCGTCAGCACCGGCATCGAACGCGCGGCCCAGGAGATCTGCCGCTCACCGCTGTCACTCAGATCCATGGGGTGCCTTAACCGAAGAACGCGGCCAAGAACCCGCTCCGTCACGGCGCCCGGCCCGTGAGCCTTCACGACCGGCCAGGACCGACGGCAAGGGGTTACGGCGCGTGCGGGTGACTTGGCCTGCCGTAAAGGATGGACAGGGGAAAGCCCCGTGAGACGGGAACCCCCGGGAACGGAGAGCCTCCCTGCCGTCAAGGGAAAGCTCCGGAAGGAGAAGCACCCCTCCCGGAGCTCTTCGATCGATCAGTACCGGTACTGGTCGGACTTGTACGGGCCCTCGACGTGGACGCCGATGTAG
Source organism: Nonomuraea terrae (assembly GCF_004348995.1). Taxonomy (GTDB): domain Bacteria; phylum Actinomycetota; class Actinomycetes; order Streptosporangiales; family Streptosporangiaceae; genus Nonomuraea; species Nonomuraea terrae. Next base: position 15,461 of record NZ_SMKQ01000160.1, on the reverse strand, counting down.
GCGGCCTGCTCCTTGGTCAGCTCGGTGAGCTTGACGCCGAGAGCGTCGAGGTGGAGCCGGGCGACCTTCTCGTCGAGGTGCTTCGGCAGCGTGTAGACGCCGAGCGGGTACTCGGAGGTCTTGGTGAACAGCTCGATCTGCGCGATCACCTGGTTGGTGAACGAGTTGGACATCACGAAGCTGGGGTGACCGGTGGCGCAGCCCAGGTTCATCAGGCGGCCCTCGGCGAGCACCAGGATCGAGTGGCCGTCGGCGAAGACCCACTCGTCGACCTGCGGCTTGATGTTGCGCCGCTCGATGCCCGGCAGCTTGGCGAGGCCGGCCATGTCGATCTCGTTGTCGAAGTGGCCGATGTTGGAGACGATCGCCTGGTGCTTCATCTTCGCCATGTGCCCGGCGGTGATGATGTTGAAGTTGCCGGTGGCGGTGACGAAGATGTCGGCGATGCCGACGACCTCGTCGAGCGTGGTCACCTGGAAGCCGTCCATGGCCGCCTGGAGCGCGCAGATCGGGTCGATCTCGGTCACGATGACCCGGGCGCCCTGGCCGCGCAGCGCGTCGGCGCAGCCCTTGCCGACGTCGCCGTAGCCGCAGACCACGGCCACCTTGCCGCCGATCAGGACGTCGGTGGCACGGTTGAGGCCGTCGATGACGGAGTGGCGGCAGCCGTACTTGTTGTCGAACTTCGACTTGGTGACCGAGTCGTTGACGTTGATCGCCGGGAAGAGCAGCTGGCCGTTCCTGTGCATCTCGTAGAGGCGGTGCACGCCGGTGGTCGTCTCCTCGGTGACGCCCTTGATGCTCTCGGCGATCTTGGTCCACTTCTTGTCGGCGCCGACCGTGCGGGTGAGCAGGTCGATGATGACGTGCCACTCCTCCGGGTCGTCGGCGGTGGCGGGCGGCACGGCACCGGCCTTCTCGTACTCGGCGCCCTTGTGGACCAGCAGCGTGGCGTCGCCGCCGTCGTCGAGGATCATGTTGGGCGCGTCGCCGTTCGGCCAGGTGAGGGCCTGCTCGGTGCACCACCAGTATTCCTCGAGCGTCTCGCCCTTCCACGCGAACACCGGCACGCCCTTCGGGTCGTCGGGCGTCCCGTCGGGGCCGACGACGACCGCGGCGGCGGCGTGGTCCTGCGTGGAGAAGATGTTGCAGCTCACCCAGCGGACCTCGGCTCCGAGCGCCACCAGCGTCTCGATGAGCACGGCGGTCTGGATGGTCATGTGGAGCGAGCCCATGATCTTCGCGCCGCGGAGGGGCTGAGAGGCCGCGTATTCCTTGCGGACCGCCATGAGGCCGGGCATCTCGTGCTCGGCGAGCCGGATCTCCTTGCGGCCGAAGTCGGCAAGTGAAAGGTCTGCGACCTTGAAGTCCATCGGGTTTCCCCTCGCGTCACTGATGTTGTCTGCGACGAGTGTAGGCGCCGCTCCCGCGGAGTCGCATCTCAAGCAGGCCGAAACTGACGTAAGAATGTAAGAATGCGCATCACGGAAGCGGCGAAACGGCTCGGCATGTCCCCGCGGATGCTCCGATACCGGGAAGCCCTGGGTTTGCTGCCGCCGGTCAGGGAGCAGGGGGCGCACCGGCGCTTCGGCCCCGACGAGCTGGCGGCCGTGGCCCAGGGCGTGGAGCTGGAGAAGCGGTTCGACGTGTCGCCGGCCGAGCTGGCGTTCGCGCTGCGGGTGCTGACCGAGCCGGCGGTGGCGGCGGCCGTACGCGACCTCGGGGTGCGGATCGGCCGCATCCAGGTGCCCCGCAGGGCCCTGGACTTCGAGAAGGAGAAGGCCCTGCGCCTCCTGCGCCCCTCGGACGGCCCCCGCCGCCCCGCCTAGGACGCCGGAGTGCGCGACCTGTCGAGGTCGGGCTCCAGGTAGATCACCCGCGCGATCGGCACGGCCTCACGGATGCGCCGCTCGGCCTCGTCGATGCCGCGCGCCACTTCGGCGGCGGTCTCGTCGTGGGCGACCGCGATCTTGGCGCCCACGAGCAGCTCCTCCGGCCCGAGGTGCAGCGTGCGCATGTGGATGATCCGCTCGACCTCGGGCGCGTTCGCCAGCGCCCCGCGGATCTGCTCCTCCACGTCGGGCGAGGCGCCCTCGCCGACGAGCAGCGACTTGGTCTCGATGGCCAGCACGATCGCGATCACGGCCAGCAGCACGCCGATCATCAGGGTGCCGATGCCGTCCCAGACGCCGTCGCCGGTGACCACCGCCATCGTGACGCCGAACAGCGCGAAGATCAGGCCGAGCAGCGCGCCCAGGTCCTCCAGCAGGATGACCGGCAGCTCGGGCGACTTGGAGCGGCGGATGAAGGCCCACCACGACTGCTGCCCCCGGACGGCGTTCGACTCCCTGATCGCCGTACGGAACGAGAACGCCTCGGCGATGATCGCGAAGATCAGCACGCTGAACGCCCAGATCGGCGCCTCCACCGGGTGGGGGTCGGAGAGCTTGTGCACGCCCTCGTAGATGGAGAACGCCGCACCGATCGTGAAGAGCACCACCGCCACCACGAAGGCGTAGAAGTAGCGCTCGCGCCCGTAGCCGAACGGGTGCTCCCGGGTGCTCGCCCGGGCCGCCCGCTTGCCGCCGACCAGCAGCAGGATCTGGTTGCCCGAGTCGGCGACCGAGTGGATGCCCTCCGCCAGCATCGAGGAGGACCCGGTGAAGAACGCCGCCACGAACTTGGCCACCGCAATGGCCAGGTTCGCGGTCAGGGCCGCAATGATTGCCTTGGTACCGCCGCTCGCGCTCACCGATCTACTCCACTCAACATGATCACGATAAAGGCCTGATAAGCGATACTATGGGGAAGTTCGGGCCTGCATCTCCGTGATCGCTGACACAGCCGTCGGGTCTGTCCCATATCCCAGCGCGAGATACGTACTCGCGTAGTCGCCCAGCATGATGAGCGAGGCCATCCGCTCCAGCGGGTGCTCGCCCTCGGCCGCGAGCTCGGTGACCGGGATGTCGCGATCGCCCGCCAGCCTCAGCGCCGCCTTGCGCTGCCGCGTGACCTGCGGGTGCTCCTCGACGTCGCGCATGACGACCAGCCTGAGCGTACGCCCGGCGGCGTCGGCGAAGATGTCGCGCTCGGCCAGCGGCCCGTCGAAGGCCGCGACCTGGTGGTGCGCGGCCTCGGGCAGCTCACCGTGGACGGCGGGGTATTTGGCGTTCGCGGCGAGCTGACACACCAGCCGGTAGGCCGCGACCGACGTCGGCGCCGACGCCCCCCACACCATCGGCACGCTCTCGGCGAGGTCCATCGCCAGCGACTTGCCCGGGTTGATGAACGAGTCGCTGGACGGACGGCAGCGGTTCGCCAGGTCCTCCAGCGACTTGGCCACCCGCTCGAACAGGCCGGCGTCGGCCGACACCAGCCGCAGCGCCGCCGCCGCCTCGATCACCGGCACGGCCAGCAGCCACAGGCCGGCCCGCGACTGCCCGGTCACCGGCACCGGCACGTAGACGGCCGACGCCTGCGTGGCGATCGCCTGCAGCGGGGAGCCGGCCGGGCCCACGCCGAGCAGCGTGCAGCCCCTGCGGACGGCCTGCGTGGCGACGGCCAGCGTCTCCTCGGTGCGGCCGGAGCCGGAGACGGCGACCACCAGGTCGGTGGCGCCCACCCAGCCGGGCAGCTGGTAGGAGCGCAAGGTCACGATCGGCAGCGGCGCGCCGTTGCCGGCGACCGCGGCGAGCATGTCGCCGACGATGCCCGAGGCGCCCATGCCCGCCACCACGATGGCGCGCGGGCGGCCATGGCCGGCCAGCCGGTCGAGGCCGGCCTCGACGGCGGCGCGGTGGCCGGTGCGTACGTGGGCCGCCGAGGCGGCGACCGCGGGCAGCATGCCCTCCGGGTCGGCCTCGCTGAGATGACGCTGGTCGTCGAGCCTCTCCGGCTCCCAGGTCACGGCTTCCTGGCCTCGTCGACGAGCAGGACGGGGATGTCGTCTCGGACCGGGTAGACCAGGCCGCAGCCCGTGCAGGCCAGCTCGTCGGCCTCGGCCTCGGCGCGCAGCGGGGCCTTGCAGGCCGGGCAGGCCAGGATCTCCAGCAGCCAGTCGTCGATCTTCACTCTGACACCTTTCCCACGATCGTGAGGACCTCGTCCCTGATCGCCGTCATCTTGGCTTCGTCGGCCGCCTCGGCGTTGAGCCTGAGCAGCGGCTCGGTGTTGGACGGCCGCAGGTTGAACCACCAGCCGGGCCCGGTCACGGTGAGCCCGTCCGTCTCGTCGAACTCCCCGCGCCCGGCGAACGCCTCGCGCACCCGGCGCAGCGCCTCGCCCTGGTCGGACACCGTGCTGTTGACCTCGCCCGAGGCGTGGTAACGGGAGTAGGCCGACACGACCTGTGACAGCGGCCGATCCTGCTCGCCCAGCGCGGCCAGCACGTGCATCGCGGCCAGCATGCCGGAGTCGGCGAACCAGAAGTCCCTGAAGTAGTAGTGGGCCGAGTGCTCGCCCCCGAAAACCGCGCCCGTGCGCGCCATCTCGGCCTTGATGAACGAATGCCCCACCCGGGTGCGCACGGGGACGCCGCCGTGCTCGCGGACGATCTCGGGCACCCCGAGCGAGGTGATCAGATTGTGGATGATCGTCGCGCCGGGGTATTTGGCCAGCTCGCGCGCCGCGACCAGGGCCGTGATCACCGACGGCGAGACCGACGCGCCGCGCTCGTCGATCACCCAGCACCGGTCGGCGTCGCCGTCGAAGGCGAGACCCAGGTCGGCGCCGCTGTCGAGGACGGCGCGCTGCAGGTCGACGAGGTTCTGCGGCTCCAGCGGGTTGGCCTCGTGGTGGGGGAAGCTGCCGTCGAGCTCGAAGTAGAGCGGCACCAGCTCGATCGGCAGCCCCTCGAACACGGCCGGCACGGTGTGGCCGCCCATGCCGTTGCCCGCGTCGACGACGACCTTCAGCGGCCGGCCGCCGCTCAGGTCGACCAGTGTGCGCAGGTGGTGGGCGTAGCCGCTGAGCAGGTCTTTCTCGATCAGGGAGCCGCTGGGCGTGGCGGTCGCGCCGACCAGCTCGGCCGCGCGGTCGCGGATCTCGGTCAGGCCCGTGTCGCCGCCGATCGGCACCGCGCCGGCCCGGCACATCTTCATGCCGTTGTAGCGCGCCGGGTTGTGGCTGGCGGTGAACATGACGCCGGGCAGCCCGAGGCTGCCGCTGGCGTAGTAGAGCAGGTCGGTCGAGCCCAGACCGGCGTGCACGACGTCGGCGCGGCGCGAGCGGGCGCCGCGGATGAACGCGGCGGCCAGCGGCGGAGACGACTCGCGCATGTCGTGTGCGACCACGACCGACCGGGCGCCGGTCACCTCGACGAAGGCCGCCCCCACGGCCTCGGCGGTCGGCTCGTCGAGCTCGTCGGGCACAACGCCGCGAACGTCGTACGCTTTGAAGATCTTGGCGAGGTCGCCCACTCTCCAGCTCCGCCCTTAGGTCGTTCTCCTCCGTGTAAAACGAGCCTACCGGTCGCGGTGCTGCTGGGCCGACCTCAGAACGCGCAGGTGCCCGCGGCGGCCGACCTCGACCCCCTGACCGACCGGCTCCCCGCTGCCGGACGTCGTGGGACGCGCGGCCTCCCTGACCGCGTTGGCCAGTGCCTCGAGATCGTCGGAGCTGGGCGAAGCGCCGTCGGTCGGCAGGCGGACCACCTCCCAGCCGCGGGGGGCGGTCAGTCGCTCGGCGTGTTCGGCGCACAGGTCATAACAGTGTGGCTCCGCGTACGTCGCCAGGGGGCCGAGAACAGCGGTCGAGTCGGCGTATACGTACGTGAGCGTGAAGACGGCAGGCTGGCTGCAAGCGGTGCGGGAACAACGGCGGACGGGGCTCACGGAGGGACCGTATCCGGTAAGAGTGCGAGGCGCCACTATCTGAGCGCTCTTAACGAGCGTGTCGCCACAATTCGGACACCTGTCGCAGCCTTTCCACCCACATGCCCCGAAGTCACCGGGCCTCGTGCCGGCCGTCCCACCCCGGGCTTGCCCATATCACCACCTGCCCAATCACCCGAACCCCACCGATCTTGCCCCAGAACCGCGGCTCCGCTCCCGGTGACGCAGGAGGCGGGCCCGTACACTTGCTGGCGTGACAAACAAGCGCGGTCCCCGACGGCGCGATCGGCATGGTCGCGGCCTGCGCGGCCCGCTCGCTCCCTCCCACGTCCCGGTGGCCAAGTCGCGCAGCGAACGTTTCGACGACCTGGTGCTCGACGCCGTCGACCGGCTCCGGCCGCGGTGGGAGAGACAGCTGTCGGTGGTGGAGTTCGCGGTGGAGGAGGTGCCGCCGCTGAGCGAGCTGGGCGACGGGCCACAGCTGAGCTCCGACCCGATCCCGTTCGGCCGCGCCGACGCCGCCACCGGCCAGTCGCCGGCGTCGGTGGTGGTCTACCGCCGCCCGCTGGAGGCCAGGGCCCGCGACCGCGAGACGCTGGGCGCCCTCGTCCACGACACGGTGGTGGAGCAGGTCGCCACCCTGCTCGGCCTCTCCCCGGAGACCGTCGACCCGGGTTACGACGACCGCCGCTGAGGCAGCGCCGGATTCCACGCCGCGACGCCCCGCCGACGGCAACGCGCTGGAGGCCGTCGGGTGACGCGTCAGGGCGCGACGACCCTGGGGGTGTCGGTGAGGGGCGGCAGCAGGGTCCACGAACGCGCCGGCGCGAGCGGCTGGACGGTGAGCAGGACGGCGTTCCCCGCGCGTTCCTCCACCACGCGGGCGCCGTAGACCTCGCCGGCCACGGGAGTGACGGACACCGCGAAGTCGCCCTTCGCCGCCAGCTTGACGTTCTTGGTGCGCCCGGCGGGGATGTCCACCTCGAACGGCTCCGCCGCCTCGCCCCCCGCCGGCAGCACCTGCACCCGCACCTTGCCCGGCTTGCCGAGCGCCGTCAGCACGAGCCGGGAGCCGGCGCCGTTGCGGGCCACCGCGCTGCCCAGCTCCAGGGACGGGGTGCCGGCCGTGAAGGCGACGTCCCCCGGCCGGCCCGTGCTGGTGACGACCAAGCCGGCCACGACGGGCGTCGGCGACGAGAGCACCAGCGCGGCGGACGAGCCGGCCAGCGTGGTGGTGACGTCGAGGGCGACGACGCTGCCCGCCGGCACGGACACCGTCTCGCGGCCGCGCATCGCGTACTCGGCGTCCTCGCTGACGGCCGTGAGCCGCACGAGGGCGTCCGTCTCGCCGGGCGCCGCCACCAGCAGTCTGCGCTGACCGCCGCCCCCGGGGATGCCGGGGACGACCACGCGGGTGGCCGGGGGCCCGGCCGACGGGAGCCAGTCCACTCCCCCGGTCTCCATCGTGGTCCTGGCGAAGGCGGCGACGCGGCCGAAGATCGTGGTGACGCTGACGGCCATGATGTCGGCCGACGGTGCCAGCGTCCGCAGGTCGATCTCGCGGTGCTGGCCGGGGGCGATCTCCAGGCCGACGCCCTTGTCGCCCGAGACCGGGCCCTCGGCCGCGTACACCTGCACGTCCGCCAGCGCCGGCGCCTTGTCGGCGTTGACCAGGTGCAGGCGCACGTCGGCGTGCACCGGTCCCGGGCCCACGAGCCAGGTCTCGGCGGCCGGCTCCGTGCAGCGGATCCCGGCCAGGCCGCGGGACTCCCCTGCCGTGGCGCGGACGAGGTAACCGGCCTCCAGGCCGCCGGGGCCCTTGGTGACGTACGGGTCGCCGTTCTCCAGGGTCTCGGCGTTCAGGGTGCCGGGCAGGTAGACGTTGACCTGCTGGCCCTTCGCCCCTGGGCAGACCGCGGTGACCGACTCGACGGCGACCCGCTTCGGGGTCTGCGCGGGCGGGGACGGCGGCGTGGGGCGGGTGACGAGCGCGACGCCGTACAGGGCGAGCAGGGACACCACGACCAGCACGAGCAGGCCGAACCTGTGCTCCACGAACCTGCTCATCGCGCCACCGCCACGGCCGGCTCGGTGCCCTCGGTCTGGCGCCGGCCCGGCGAGGCCAGGATCACGATCACGATCACGAGCGCGCCCTGCACCCACAACCACGGCGTGTGCAGCACGCTCGCCGGCTGGGCGGGCACGCGGGTGACCGGTTCGGTCAGCAGCCACAGGCCGCCCGCGTCCGACAGGCTGAGGCGCTGCAACGACGGCTGCGAGTCGAGCGTCCTGGCCAGGGCCGGTGAGAGGGGCGGAGCGACGGCGACCATCGCGATGCCGTTGCTCGCCAGCGTGGCCGCGTCGCCGCCGCGCCCGCCGACCAGGCCCTGCACCGCCGCCTCCACCCGGGAGCGGGCCTCGGAGGCGACGGGCAGCTCCGCTTCGCCGATCACCGGTGTACGCCCGTGCAGGATCGTGAAGGACGAGCCCTCGATCACGAGAGTGCGTTCTCCGTTCGTGGTCCTGGCCGCTGCCAGGGCGGGCAGCACGTCGGGGGCGTCGCCGACGAGCGGCCCCCGCACGCCGGTGGCCATCCAGTGGCCGGCGGCCAGCAGCGGCGTGCTGAACGCCACCGCCACCACCGCCGTCGCCCCCACCCGGCGCAGGCCGCCCCCGGCGCGGATCTCGCTCAGCCGGTGGGCGGTCAGGCCCACGAGGACCACCAGCCCCGCGCCCGCGAACGCCAGCGGCACTCCCGGCCAGACCCGCACGCCGTCGACGGCGACGCGGCTGACCAGGATGGCCGCGCCGACGCCGTAGAGCGCGACGCCCCAGCCGATGGCGACGATCACACGCTGGCGGCGCATGAGCAGCGCGGCCAGCGCCGCCGCCACCAGCCCGGCCGTCACCCAGAACGGCGGCAGGCCGGGCCCTCCGGGGCTGAGCGCCAGCAGCGATTCGGGGCCGAGTGACGGGTCCACCAGGGCCGGGTCGTGCAGGCCGGCCTCCAGGAGGAACCTGCCCGGGTCCGTGACCAGGCTCGCCAGCCAGGGCATGAGCAGCACGAGCGGCACGGCGAGCGCGATGCCCATCGACGCCGCCACCCCGTCACTGACGTCCGCGCCGCTCTGGGCGTTGCCGCCGGTGCGGGCATCCCCATTGCTGCGGGAATGACCACCGTTCTGCGGGTCATCCGCGTTCCGGACGTCGGTGCCTTTCCTGCCACGACGCCCGCTGCGGCCGGCGCGGCCGCGGCCGGTTTCCCGCTCCTGGGCTCCGTTCGCCGCGGCCTCATGTCCGGATGCCCGCCGTCTGCCGGCGCGGCGGCCGCGGGGTCCCTGCCCCGCATCAGCTCGCTCAGCGGGGGCGTCCGCCCCCGGGCCAAGCGCCACGGCACTGACCACATCCCGACCGGCCGGTCCCTCGCCGAGAGCGACCGCACCCCTGCCGGCCGCTCCTGGTCCGAAGAAACCGGCAGCCCCCTGGCCGGAGGCGACCCCGGCGGTGACCCCGGCGGTGACCCCGGCGGTGACCTGGACGGCCGCTCCTGGGCTGAAGAGACCGGCGGCGGTCTGGTCGGCGGTTCCCGGGTCGCCTGCGCCGGCGGCGCCTTGACCCTTGCCGAAGAGGTCCTGGCCGAGCTCCCCGGCCATCTCCTGCCCGGACGCGACGGCGCGCCGGGAGCGGACGTGGTGGACGCCGACCGCGCCCAGGATGCCGACGATCGCGAAGAGCGGGTAGACCAGCGGCACGAACGCCGTACCGACGGTCAGAAGGAGACCGAGACCCCAGGCGGCGCGGCGGGCGCGGCGGGGTTCGGCGCGCAGCATGGTGGTGAGGAGCCAGGCGTAGACCGGGATCAGCACGAACGCCACCGCCGTCCCCAGCCGTCCCGCCGCGATGGCGCCCGTCGCGACGGGCAGCAGCGCGTACGTCCCCGCCGCCCACGCCCGCGCCGGCACCGCCGGGATGACGTGCCGGGTGGCCAGGTACGCCGTGGCCCCCGCCAGCGGCACCGAGCCGAGCAGCAGCACCGACACCGCCACCCACGTCTTGCCGAACGCCAGCGTGGACAGGGCGGCCAGCACGGCCACGTACGGCGGCGCGGGAGCGGTCGAGCCGAGCCCGACGTCGTGGAAGCCCTCGGTGTAGAACGCCCACAGGTCGGACGCGCCTCCGGTCACCGGGACGAGCGCGCCTCCGCCGAGCCGTTCCCCGGCGAGCAGCGACCGTTCGGCCACCAGCGCGACCACGGTGAGCGCGAACATGAGGATGACGCCGGGCCGCCCGGCGAAGCGCTTGACCGACCCGGTGTCCGGCGGCGGGGCGATCTCCTGCTCGTCACCCGTGGCCGCGTGGTGGTGCCGGCCGGCCGAGTCGAGCGGGGCCTCCCCGGCGAGGAAGCTCTGCACCATGTCGGTGAGCCGCCGGTACGCCGCCCACCGAGGGGTCATCAACCGCTTTATGCGGATATATCCCTTCTTGCGGCCATGACGGCGGGCCTTCCGCGCCCGTCTCAGCCGCCCCGGGTGCGCCAGGACCGACCCCATGGCCACCACCTCGTCCAGCGCGTTCGCCGGCTGCTTGCTCACGATGAACAGCAGCGTGCGCACGGCCGCGCCGACGACGTTCCGCAGCAGCGCCCAGAGCAGCGCGCCGAACGGCAGGTTCGCCATGATCGCGAAAAGCGCGTTGCGCCGGTCGAGGCGGCGCGGGTGGTCGCCGCTGACCGCGATGCGCCGCCGCCTGCGGGCCGCCGCCTCGACGTGCCAGGCCACGGCGGAGGTCACGTTCAGGACCTTGTGACCGGCGTTGCGCACCCGCCAGCACAGGTCGAGGTCGTCGCGGAACAGCGCGAAGTACGGGTCGAGGCCGCCGACCTTCTCCCACACGTCGCGCCGGACGAGCATGCCGGCCGTCGACACCGACAGCACGTCGCGCACCCCGTCGTGCTGCCCCTGGTCGAACTCGCCCGGCTCCAGCCCGGTGTCCCTGCGCCCGGTGCGGCCCACGGTCACGCCGATCTCCAGCAGCCGCCGTCGGTCGATCCAGTCGCGCAGCTTGGGCCCGAGCACGGCCGCCTTGGGATCGTGCTCGGCCGCGGCGAGCAGCGCCTCCAGCGCATGCCGATCGGGCGCGCAGTCGTCGTGGAGCAGCCAGATCCACTCGTCCGGGCCGGCGGTCGGCAGCTTCGCGAGCGCCGCGGCGACGGATTCGCCGAAGCCGGAGGAACGGTGCAGGGAGACCAGGTTGCCGGTGCCGAGCGTCTGGGCCAGCAGGTCGGCCGAGGCGTCCCTGCTGCCGTTGTCGACGCCGGCCACGCGGTCCGGCCTGCGGCTCTGGCTGACCAGAGCGCGCAGCGTCTCCCCGAGCCAGCGCGCGCCGTCATGGGCGACGACGATCGCGGTGACGAAGGGACGTGACATCGGTGGGCGACTCCTGAGGGGGAAGATCAGGCGCGCCCACCATACCGGTGAAAGTGTGTCAGGAGATGCGAAAAGGGTCACACGGCTACCCGCGTGACCCTTTCCCCCCTTATACCTATACGGCCTGGCGCTTGATCCGTCTGCGCTCCCGCTCGGACAGCCCACCCCAGATGCCGAAGCGCTCGTCGTGCTCGAGTGCGTATTCCAGGCACTCCGCACGAACCTCGCACGATCGGCACACCTTCTTGGCCTCTCGGGTGGAGCCGCCCTTCTCCGGGAAGAACGCCTCCGGATCAGTCTGCGCGCACAACGCGCGCTCCTGCCAGCCGAGTTCTTCAGCGTCAAGCTGTTCCTGTGCGATGACCGGATCGGTCACTGCACACCTCCCTGCCGCCCGCCCGCAATGGAGCCCCCCATGGACGCCTTCCTTATTACCCACCCACTGGAAGGCGTAACAACATGGTTGTAATTACACGCGTGTGCTGTACGCGGCGTCAAGCGGCATGCAGGTATCCGGGGAAAGACCAGATCTCGCCCCGGTGTGCTCGGCATGTGATGTTCTCACCGGCCGACACCTCTCGCGCATGGCATCGGCCTGGCTTGTGCAACGCTGTCAGCGGTCGGAACCGTACCAGGGCGGGATAGACGCCCGCCCGTGGCCCACCTTCTCTCTAACCGTTCATTGCCGGTCCGTTACCTGCGTGGCTCGTTGGGTGTGTATATGGCGGTTGGGTCGATGGGGTCGTCACCGGGGCGGCGGTGGTCACCGTCGAACGCCGCCGGATCGATTCGCATCGTCGACTCGCCCTGAGCTTCCGGCCAGCCCGGCTGGGCCTGGTGGGCGGGCTGGTACTGGCCCTGCTGGGGCTCGTACCCGCCGCCGTGCTGCGGTGGCTGCTGCTGCGGGTGGCCCAGCGGGTCGTCGTACGGCCGGCCCGTCTGACCCGAGTAGTCGGGCACGTGGAGCTCCGGCTGGGTGCCCCCGGCGTTCGAGTGCTGGTACGACTCCGCCTGCTGGTAGGCGTCGAGCAGCTGCTGCGAGCGCGGGTCGACCGGCGGGTCGGGCTCCTGGTACCCGGCCGAGGCGGCGTACTCCTGGCCCGAGTAGCCGGTGAACGGCTGGCTGCCCTGCTGGTCGAAGGCGTTCTGCCCGTACTGCTGCTGGCCGTACTGCTGCTGCCCGTAGGAGGGCTGCTCGGCCGACGGGTACGGCATGCTCGGGGCCGTCTCGCCCCCCGGGTACGCCGGCTCGCCGGGCGCGGCGAAGGCGTTGGGCAGGGTCTCGCCCGGGGGCGCGTACGCGCCGGCCTGGTCGGCGGGCGGGGCGTACGGGTTCTGACCGTAGGCGTCCGGCTGGCTGTCGGCCGGGACGTACGGCGCGGGGGTGTACTCGCCGACGAGCGAACCCGGCGTCGAAGGGGCGGTGTCGGCGGGGGCGTAGGACTGCTGGCCGAAGTAGCCCTGGTCCTGCTGCTCCGGCTGGCGCTGGTCCGAGGGGGCGGCGGGCAGCGCGCCCCGGATCGGCTGGTACGGCGCCGGCTGCGGAGGCTGGGGGCTCTGGGGCTCGGGCTGCTGCGGGGCGTAGGCGGCCTGGTCGGGCTGACCGCCGAAGCTCGGCGGCTGCTGAACGTAGCCCTGCTGACCGTAACCCTGCTGCCCGTAGCCCTGCTGACCGTAACCGGGCTGCTGACCCGACGGCGGCTGCTGCCCGTAACCGGGCTGCTGGGCGGACGGGGGCTGCTGCCCGTAGCCCTGGCCCGACGCGGGCTGCTGGCCGTAGCCCGGCTCCTGGCCCGAGGGAGGCTGCTGGCCGTAGCCAGGCTGCCCGTAACCCGGCTGCTGACCCGACGGAGGCTGCTGACCGTAGCCCGGCTCCTGGCCCGAGGGAGGCTGCTGGCCGTAGCCAGGCTGCCCGTAGCCGGGCTCCTGGCCCGAGGGAGGCTGCTGGCCGTAACCAGGCTGCCCGTAACCCGGCTCCTGGCCCGACGGGGGCTGCTGGCCGTAGTCGACGCCCGGAGCGGAGGGCTGGTTCGGCATGGACTGCTGGCCGTAGGCGCCGGGGGGCTGCTCCCGCTGGCCGTGCGCGGCGGGCTGCTCCTGGGAGCCGCCGTAGCCGGGCTGCTGACCGTAACCCTGCTGGGCCTGCTCCCCGTACGGCTGCTGCTGCCCGCCGAAGAAGCCGGGCTGCTGGCCGAACTGGCCTTGGTAGACCTGCGCGGCCGGCCGCTCGGGCATGACCTGCGGGAGCAGGTAGACCAGGGCGACGGCGGTGAGCGCGAGCGTGGGCAGGCCGAGGAAGAAGTGCTCGATCGTGGCCCGGGCCCCGGCTCCTGCGGCCAGGCCGGCCAGGAGCGCGATCAGGCCGAAGACCGTGGCGATCGCCAGCCCGGCCGCCGCGCCGTACGCGAGCGGCTTGGCCTTGGACGACGGCCGGCCGACCTTGGTGGCCAGCAGCACCGCGCCCAGCAACAGCGCCGTCACGACCGGGCTCGTCAGGCTCGAGAAGTACGTCATCGAGCGTTCCGCGAAGGACGACGAGCCTGCGAACGGCGACGAGCCGGACGAGCCGATGACGATGTGTCCGACCGCCAGCACCACGTTCATCAACCCGGTGACGAGCATGATCCAGGCAGCCGGCTCCTTCAGCCGGGCGACGTCAAGTTTGTTCACAAGAACCCCCATCGGACCCTTTGGTCCGAAGGGAGTTTGCCACAACACTGACTCGCCCGGCGGAAGTCCCAGAAACCTCGCGAGCACCAAATCGCTACATACTGGGACTTCTTCGCCGACAAATGCGGCGAAAACCACTCCCAGATCTGGGGTGTCAGCGCCCGGTGAAAGACTGGGCCGCATGCACATCGTGTCACTCGCCGGCGGTATCGGCGGCGCCCGGTTCCTTCGCGGCCTGCGCGCCACCGCGCCGGACTCCTCCATCACCGTCATCGGCAACACGGGTGACGACATCACCCTGTTCGGCCTGCGGATCTGCCCCGACCTCGACACCGTGATGTACACCCTGGGCCAGGGCATCGACGAGCAGCAGGGCTGGGGCCGGGCCAAGGAGACCCACGTGGTCAAGGAGGAGCTGGCCGCGTACGGCGTCGAGCCGCAGTGGTTCGGGCTCGGCGACCGCGACCTCGCCACTCACATCGTGCGCTCGCAGATGCTGGAGGCCGGCTTCCCGCTCTCGCAGATCACGCAGGCGCTGTGCACCCGCTGGCAGCCCGGCGTGCAGCTGCTGCCGATGACCGACGACCGCTGCGAGACCCACGTCGTGATCGAGGACGAGCACGGCCGGCGGGCCGTCCACTTCCAGGAGTGGTGGATCCGGCTGCGTGCCTCCGTCCCAGCGCGGTCGTTCGCGCTGGTGGGGGTCGACACCGCCAAGCCCGCGCCCGGCGTGCTGGAGGCGATCGAGCGGGCCGACGTGGTGATCCTGCCGCCGTCCAACCCGGTGGTGAGCATCGGTACGATCCTGCAGATCCCCGGCATCCGTGAGGCCCTGTTGCCCAAGACCGTGGTGGGCGTCTCCCCCATCATCGGCGGCGCGCCCGTGCGCGGCATGGCCGACGCGTGCCTCACCGCCATCGGCGTGCAGACCACCGCGCAGGCCGTCCTGGAGCTGTACGGCTCGGAGCTGATCGACGGCTGGCTGGTCGCCGAGGAGGACTCCGCCGTCGCGCTCGACGGCGTCCGGGTGGTGGCGCGCCCGATCCTCATGCACGACGCCGAGGCCGCCGCCGACATCGCCCGCACCGCCCTCGACCTCGCCCTGGAGCTCGCCCGATGACCGCAGAAGACAACCGCCCGACCCCCGCGGGAGCAGATGCGACGACCACGCCGGCAGCCGCCCGGGTCGAGGTGATCGCGGTGACCGGCATCGGCGAGGTGCGGCCCGGCGACGACGTGGCGGCGCTGCTGAGCCACGCCGGCCTGCGCGACGGCGACATCGTCGTCGTCACTTCCAAGATCGTCAGCAAGGCCGAGGGCCGGGTGCGCCACGCGCCCGACCGCACCCTCGCCATCGAGGAGGAGACCGAGCGCGTGGTCGCCAGGCGCGGCGACACCGTCATCTCCCAGACCCGCCACGGCTTCGTCATGGCCGCCGCCGGGGTCGACGCCTCCAACACCGCGCCCGGCACCGTTCTCCTCCTGCCCGAAGACCCCGACGCCTCGGCGCGGCGGATCAGGGCGGGGCTGGGCG
>NZ_SMKQ01000015.1 GCF_004348995.1 Nonomuraea terrae | reverse complement strand
GACCGCGGTGCCGTACGCGACCGCCGACTACTTCGCCGACGCCCGCTTCCGCCACAAGGACGACATCGACGAGGCCGTGCACGAGGAGGGCCTGGTCGCGATCCTCGGCGTGCCGCTGCGGCTCGGTCAGCGGGTGATCGGCGTGCTGATGGCGGCCAACCGCAGCGCGCGGCCGTTCCACCAGGAGGAGGTGTCGCTGCTGGCCAGTCTGGCCGCGCACGCCGCCGTCGCGATCGACAACGCCCGCCTGCTGCAGGAGACCAGGAACGCCCTGGAGGAGCTCTCCCACGCGCACAGGACGGTCAGGGAGCACGGCGAGGCGGTCGAGCGGGCCGCGATGGCCCACGACCGGATGACCTCGCTGGTGCTGCGCGGCGGCGGCATCGAGGACGTCGCCGCCGTGGTGACCGACGTGCTCGGCGGGTCGCTGGCCGTGCTCGACGACCTCGGCCGGGCGATCAGCGGCGACGTGGGCGAGCTCGACGCCGGGGTGTTCGAGGCGGCGCAGGCGTCACGGGCGCTGGGCCGCACGGTGCGCCGTGGCGACCTGCTGATCGCGTCCGTGGACGTCGGCGGCGAGCCGCTGTGCACGCTCATCCTGCGCAGCGACGACGCGGACGAGCGCATCCTGGAGCGGGCGGCGCTGGTGTGCGCGCTGCTGCTGCTGTTCCGCAGGAGCGTGGCCGAGGCGGAGGGCCGCGTCAGGGGCGAGCTGCTGGACGACCTGATCAGCCGGCCCGGCTCCCCCGGCCTGGCCGACCGCGCCCGCAGGTTAGGCGTCGACCTGGGCGCGCCGCACGTCGTGGTGGTGCTCAAGCACGGCGGCCAGCGGGAGCGGGCCGCGTTCTGGGCGTCGTCGCAGGCCACGATGCGGCACGGGCTGGCCGCGGGCCGGGGCGACGAGGTGGTGCTGCTGCTGCCGGGCCGGAACGCGGGCGCGGCCGCGCAGCGGGCCGCGGCCGAGCTGAGCGCGTCCCTGCACACTCCCGCCACGGCGGGCGCGTGCGACGTGCGCGGCCAGGAGGTCGCGGCGGCCTACCAGGAGGCACGGCGGTGCGCCGAGGCGCTGATCGCGCTCGGCCGGGCCGGCGACGGCGCGAGCGCGGCCGAGCTGGGCTTCCTCGGGCTGCTCGTCGGCGACGGGCGCGACGTGCGCGGTTTCGTCCGCCGGGTGCTGGGCGCGGTGGTCGACTACGACGCCCGCCGGGGCACCGCGCTGGTCGCCACGCTGGCCGCGTACTTCGGCTCGGGCGGCTCTCCCTCCCGTACGGCCGAGGCCATGCACATCCACGTCAACACCGTCACCCAGCGGCTCGACCGGATCGGCAAGCTGCTCGGCGACGGCTGGCTGGAGCCCGAGCGAGCCTTGGAAATCCAGCTCGCGCTCCGCCTGCACCGGCTCGGCCACACATCGACCACCGAGACTGTGGGTCCCGACCCCATATGAGTGACGCCGGTCACTCCTTACCGTGACCGGCATGGCCACTTCCATCAAGAAGATCGTCGCCGCGAGCCTGATCGGCACCACCATCGAGTGGTACGACTTCTTCCTGTACGGCTCGGCAGCCGCCCTCGTGTTCAACAAGCTGTTCTTCCCCGAGTCCGACCCGCTGACCGGCACGCTGCTGGCGTTCCTCACGTACGCGGTCGGCTTCGTCGCCCGCCCGCTCGGCGGCCTGATCTTCGGCCACTTCGGCGACAAGATCGGCCGCAAGACCCTCTTGGTCGTCAGCCTGCTGTTGATGGGCGCCGCCACGTTCCTGATCGGCTGCCTGCCGACGTACGAGACGCTGGGCCCGGCCGCGGCGCTGCTGCTGACGGCGCTCAGGCTCGTGCAGGGCTTCGCGCTCGGCGGCGAGTGGGGCGGCGCGGTGCTGATCGTCTCCGAGCACGGCGACAACGCGCGGCGCGGCTTCTGGGCCTCCTGGCCGCAGGCCGGCGCCCCCGGCGGCAACCTGCTGGCGACCGGCGTGCTGGCGGCGCTGGCCGCCTGGCAGTCGGAGGAGGCGTTCCTGTCGTGGGGCTGGCGGGTGCCGTTCCTGCTGTCGGGCGTGCTGGTGCTGATCGGGCTCTGGATCCGGCTGACGATCAACGAGTCGCCGGTGTTCCAGCAGGCCCCGCCCGAGGAGAGGGCCCCGATCGTCGGGGTGCTGCGGTACCACAGCAAGGACGTCGTCATCGCGATCGGCGCCCGCCTGGCGGAGAACATCTCGTTCTACCTGCTGACCGTCTTCGTCATCACGTACGCCACCACCAACGACATCCCGAACTCGACCGTGCTGAACGCGGTGCTGATCGCCTCGGCCATCCACTTCGCGACGATCCCGATGTGGGGCGCGCTGTCGGACCGGATCGGCCGCCGCCCGATCTACCTGGCGGGCGCCGCCGGCATCGGGGTGTGGATCTTCGCCTTCTTCCCGCTCGTGGACACCGGCAACTTCCTGGCCATCACCCTGGCCGTCACCGTCGGCCTGCTCTTCCACGGCATGATGTACGGCCCCCAGGCGGCCTTCTTCTCCGAGTTGTTCGGCACGAGGATGCGTTACACCGGCGTCTCCATCGGCGCCCAGCTGTCGGCGATCGTGGCGGGGGCGCTGGCCCCGGTCATCGCGGTCGCCCTCCTGCGGAGCTACGGGAGCAGCGTGCCCATCTCCATCTACCTCGGGCTGGCGGCGGTGCTCACCCTGGCCGCGGTCTACGCCGCCCGCGAGACGCAGGGCCGCGACCTCGCGGAAAGGACGCCCGCGCGATGAACGTCACCACGCCGAGACTCGTCCAGCACGTCCTTACCGTGGAAGGGCGGATGAGCGGCGAGCCGGTGCTGTTCGTGCACGGCAACGTCTCCTCCGGCGCGTTCTGGCGCGACACCATGGCGGCGCTGCCCGCCGGTTACCGGCCGCTCGCGGTGGACCTGCGCGGGTTCGGCGCGAGCGACCCCGCGCCGGTGGACGCCACGCGCGGGCTGCGCGACTACTCCGACGACGTGCTGGAGCTGCTCGACGCCCTCGGCCTGGACGGCGTCCACCTGGTCGGCTGGAGCATGGGCGGCGGGGTCGTGCTGCAGGCGCTGCGCGACCGGCCGGCCGCCGTCAGGAGCGTCACCCTGGTCAACCCCATCTCGCCGTACGGGTTCGGCGGCACCGAAGGCCCCGGCGGCCGGCTCACGCACCCCGACGGCACGGGCGCCGGCGCAGGAGCCGCCAACCCGGACTTCGTGGCGCGCCTCAAGGCAGGCGACATGTCGGACGAATCCCCCACGTCCCCGCGCAACGTCCTCCGCTCCGCCTACGTCAAGAACCCCGCCGTCCTCACCGACGAGGACTTCTACGTACGGTCGATGCTCACCACCCGCGTGGGCGACGCCCACTACCCGGGCGACGCGGCCTCCTCCGACGCCTGGCCCGGCGTCGCCCCCGGCAAGCACGGTGTGCTCAACGCCATCGCGCCCACCCACTTCCGCCTCGACGACCTGCACGAGATCGGCCCCCGGCCGCCCATCCTGTGGATCAGGGGCGCCGACGACGCGATCGTCTCGGACGCCTCGCTCTTCGACCTCGCCCACCTGGGCGCGCTCGGCGTCGTGCCCGGCTCCCCCGGCACCCCGGCCCAGCCGATGGTCACCCAGACCAGGACGGTGCTGGAGCGCTACGGCCGCTACCGCGAGGTCGTGTTCGCCGACTGCGGCCACAGCCCGCACCTCGAACATCCCGCCGAGTTCCAGCGCGTGCTGGCCGACCACCTGAAGGACGCCTAGATGTTCGTCGCACTCTCCCTGGTCGCGAGCCTGCTGACCCCCGTGCAGCCCCTCACGGTGCCGGGCGCGGAGCACCAGGTCGTCACCGCGCTGGACGACCTGACGACCGCCGGCACGGCCGAGACCGGCCACACCGACCCCGCCGACTGGGCCGGGCTGCACTCGGCCGCCACCGTCAACCCCACCGGCGTGCCGGGCGTCCAGATCGACGGCTACTTCCCCGACACCTCCACCGGCAACACCACGCACGGCTGGAACCACGACGCCCAGTTCGTCATCCGGCTCCCCGAGAAGTGGAACGGCGGCCTGGTCGTCAGCGGCACCCCGGGCAACCGCGAGCAGTACGCCAACGACTACACGATCTCCGACTGGGTGCTGGCCAAGGGCTACGCGTTCGCCGCCACCGACAAGGGCAACGTCGGCACGACGTTCCACGAGGACGGCCGCCGCCCGGGCGACGCCATCGCGGAGTGGAACGAGCGCGTCACCCAGCTCACCGTCGCCGCCAAGGCCGTGGTGCGGCAGCACTACGGCCGCAAGGCCAGCAGGACGTTCGCCGCCGGCATCTCCAACGGCGGCTACCTGGTCAGGTGGCAGCTGGAGAACCGCGGCCACCTGTACGACGGCGGCCTCGACTGGGAGGGCACCCTCTGGCGGCTCAAGGGCGACAACCTGCTGAACTACCTGCCGCAGGTGCTGAAGGCGTATCCGGACCCCGACGGGGTGCGAGCCGCCGGGTTCGCGCCCGGCTCGGAGTTCCTCTGGCCGTTCCACCGCGACTACTACTGGGAGCTGACGCAGGAGATCTACCAGAAGGAGCTCGACCCGTCGTACGCGGGCGCGCCGGAGGACTACGACTACGACGAGCGCCGGCCGTACGCGGCGATGGCGAAGATCGCGCTGACCGGCCGGATCACCAAGCCGCTGATCACCCTGCACGGCACGCTCGACACGCTGCTGCCGATCTCGCGCTCCTCCGACGTCTACGCCGAGATGGTCGGCCCGCACCGTCCGTTCCGCTACCACCGCGTCGAGGGCGGCAACCACCTCGACAGCCTCGTGGACGTCCACCCCGGCCGCCTGCAGCCGATGCTCCCGCTCTTCCGCACCGCCTTCACGGAACTGGAGAACTGGACGCTTCACTCCTTGAGGTAGCGGTGCCTGCCGGCGCGCGCCCAGCGGACGAGGTGGCGTGCGCCGGGCAGTCGCCGGCCGAGCCGGTGCAGCGCGGTGTCGCGGCCCAGCGGCGAGCGCTGCCGGAGTGCGGCGCTCGCGGGGCGCACCTCGACCCGGCCCCGGCGCACCTCCAGGGCGAAGCGCAGCCCGACCTCCTCGTCCGGGGAGCGCAACGAGCACGTCCAGCCGCCGGGGCCGAGGTCGTCGGCACCCGCGACGAGCCGCTTGACCGGCACCTTGGCGACCAGCTGGCCGGCGATCCTGCCCGGCACCCCGGCCTCGACCAGGGCGGGCGCGCTCGCCTCGCGCTCGCGCCGCCCGATCCCACGCAGCACCAGCTCCAGCGGCGGCCCGCCACTCGGCGGCACGTACGGCACCGGCAGCACGACGTACAGGTTGCCGTCGAGCTGCTTGACCGACACGCCCGGCGACACCAGCGCGATCGACTGGGTGAACGAGCGCGGCTCGATGGCCAGGCTCAGCTCGCCGCGATCGCTCCAGCACGGCACCACCAGCCGCATCCGGGGCCGCTGGGCGAGCACGCCCAGGCAGTTGAGCGGGCCCTCGGAGCTCCTGACGCGGCTTCTGGCCTGGTTGGCGCCGCTGTACATGCGCACGTGCACTTCCCACTGGCCGGGCTTGAGCGGCTCGCCCAGCGCTGCGCTGGTCACGTCGAGCCGGGCCTCGCCCCTGACGCGCACCCGGATGCGGCGGCGGCCGTCCTGGATCCGCTCGACCTGCTGGGTCAGCGGCAGGAAGTGCACGACGCCGGTCTCGACGTGGCGGACGTACAGCTCGATGCGGGCTCGCTCGACGGCGTCGGTGATGTCGGTGACCTCCTCCGCCAGGCTCCTGGTGTCCAGGGCGCGCGGCGGCACCCAGTGCACGCGCTCGCCGTCCACCCGGTAGCGGTCTGGTGTGCCGTCGCCGTCCACGACCTCCACGCTCAACCCCAGCACGAGGACGTGGGCGTCCCAGCGCGCCTCGGTCAGGTCGGCGCGCAGGCCGGCCCGCCTGACGCAGTTCGCCATGAGCACGATCTGGTCCAGGCGGCCCGCGCGCACGTACGCGGCCACCAGGCGCAGCTGCACGGGCAGATAGCGGTCGAGCTGCTCGGGGAAGCGGCGGGCGGTGAGCTCCTGCACGACCCGGAAGTGCACCCCCCGGTCCACGGACGACTCGGCGAACCTCTCGGTCAGCAACGGGCGCAGGGCGGCGTAGCGGAACCAGTGGGCGTACATGCGGTCACGCTGGCGGCCCTCGCCCACGTACGTGTCGATGTCGTCGAGCAGCGCGTGCAGCTCGCCGGCGATCGCGCGCGGCTCCTCCTCGGCGCGGGGACGCTCCCCGAGGTGGCAGCAGACGTGCTCGGCCAGCACGGCGATCACCTTGGCGTGCAGGTACGCCCGCATCACGAACGCCTGCTCGCCCATCCGGCTGCCGCTGGCCGGGAAGCCGAGCTCGTGCTCCTCCAGGAAGGCGCGGCGGTAGAGCTGTTGCGGGATGAGCAGGGTGAGCAGCCGGTCGCGCAGGACGTCCGCGCGGGCCGTGCTGCGTTCGAAGGCGGTCATCGGCGGGCCGTAGTCGCGGACCAGACGGCCGATCAGCACGTCGGCGTCGGTCTCCACGGCGCGGTCGTGCATGCGCTCCAGGGCGTCGCGCTCCAGGCGGTCGTGCTGGCCGAGGAAGTAGACGTAGTCGCCGGCGGCCGCGGCGAGGCCGACGTTGCGGCCGCGCATCGGCGAGCCGGTGTGCGGGAGGTGCAGGGCACGCACGTTCGCGCGGGTGGCGGCGATGCTGTCCAGGCGCTCGGCGATCCCGTCCGTGGACCCGTCGTCCACGAAGATCACTTCGTACGTGTCCGCGGGCATGGTCTGCTCCAGGGCGGAGCGGATGCACGCGTCGGCGGTGTCACCCGGATTGTGGACATTGACGATCACACTGACCTTCACACCCATGCGGCCAGCGTGCGCCGACATATCCGGCCGGGCTCGGCGGCTTGCCGATTAGAGGCGCAAAGTTGACCCGTTAATACCAGCCCACGGACTGTGAATGACCCCAGGCGGCACAGGGCGTGCCGTAACGGCCCTTGATGTAACCGAGTCCCCACTTGATCTGGGTGGCGGCGTTGGTCTGCCAGTCGGAGCCGGCGCTGGCCATCTTGCTGCCGGGCAGCGACTGCGGGATGCCGTACGCGCCGGAGTAGCGGTTCATCGCCCGCTCGTTCCAGCCGCTCTCCTTCGTCCAGAGCGACTCCAGGCAGCCCCACTGGTCGGCGCCGAACCCGAACGAGGCGAGCATGGACTTGGCGGTGGCCTTGTTGCTGCCCGGCGAGGGGTCGCTGCCGGGCGGGAAGTTCATCGCGGGGAAGCCGCCGCCGGAGGGCGCCTGCTTGGGCACGACCCACTTGAGGCCCTTGCCGGTGCCGCCGCGGTCCTCCTCCAGCCGCTCGGCCCGGAATGCCTGCTCGGCCGCGGCCTTGAGCGCGTCCGTCTCGGGGTCGGGCGCGGCGAGGTCACCCGCGGCGAGCTTGCCCAGCTCGTTGAGGGTGAACTGCTCCGAGGGCGGCTCGTTGGCGTTCTGGACGGCGCGGTAGGCGGTGAAGCCACCGCCGCCGAGGACGACCGCGAGCGACAGGACGGTGACGATGACGCGCTTGGGGGTGAAGGCGGAAGGCCGGCGCGCCGAGGGGAGGTCTTCCTTCGGGGGGCGCTCTCTCAGCTGCGGACGCGGGCTCACGAACCATGAGCTTGCCCTGTCATGGGGGGTGGTCCGCAACCGAAACGCGGGAATTCCTTGCCGCGAACTTTGCTAAGTGCCCTTTTAGCACGATTTTTGGCAAAATATGTGACTTCAGTCACATAGAGAACTGGCTCCCCTTCGGGCACCCGTACCGAAGGGGAGCCGCCTTCAGAGTGACGGCTCCACGTCGGCGTCTCTTCCACACCACGTCACAGTTTGGTGACTTAGTTCGGGCATTCGGAACATTCATTAATAATGTGCGCGTGGCTGGCATCCTCCTCGTCGAAGACGACCCCTCGGTCCGCACGGCCCTGGAGCTCGCGCTGACCCGTCAGGGACACTCCGTCACGTCGTACGCCACCGGCGAGGAGGCACTCGACCACATCAGGGCCCGCCGCCCGGAGATCGCCATCCTCGACGTCATGCTCCCCGGCATCGACGGGGTCGAGGTCTGCCGCCGCGTACGCAAGCTCGACCAGCTCCCCGTCATCCTCCTCACGGCCCGCGGCGACGACCTGGACGTGGTGGTCGGGCTGGAGGCGGGCGCCGACGACTACGTGGTCAAGCCGGTCGAGCCCCGCGTCCTCGACGCCCGCATCCGCGCCGTCCTGCGCCGGGCCGAGTCGGCCACCTCCGACCGGATCACCTTCGGCGACCTCGTGATCGACCGCGGCGCGCTCAAGGTCGCGCTGGCCGGCAAGGAGATCCACCTGACCCCGACCGAGCTGCGGCTGCTGCTGGAGCTCGTCCGCCACCCCGGCCAGGTGCTCAACCGCCGCTACCTGCTGCGCGTCGTCTGGGACCACACCCACATCGCCGACTCCCGGCTGGTGGACGCCTGCGTCCAGCGCATCCGCGCCAAGATCGAGCCCAGACCCGCCGAGCCCGTCTTCATCCACACCGTGCGCGGCTTCGGCTACCGGTTCAGCCCTCCGTGATCCGTAAACCGACGGGGTTGCGCGCCCGACTGGTCATCACGTTCACGCTCGTCGCCGTCACCGCCACGCTGGCCGTCGCCACGATCGGGTACGAGCTGGCCAAGTCCGCGCTGGTCACCAGGACCGAGACCACCGCGCTCGACCTGGTGACCCGGGAGCTGAGCAGCATCACGTTCCCGATCGGCACGCTGCGGCCCGGCGAGGCCGCGCCGACGCACAGGGAGCTGGAGGTCCTGGCCCACGCGCTCAGCGGGCCTGGCCGTACCGTGCTGGTCGAATACCGCGGCACGGTCGCCTCCGAGGGCCCGCTGACGCTGACCGACGTGCCCAACGAGCTGTACGGCCGGGCCAACCAGAGCCTGGTCACCCAGCGGGTGATCGTTCACGACGAGCTCTACCTGCTCGTCGGCGCCGAGGTCTACCGCGACGAGGAGGGCGTGTCCGAGGCCACGGGCCTGCGGGCGTTCGCCTTCTTCCCGCTGCGGGACGACGAGGCCCAGCTCGCCACGCTCAGGACCACGCTGGCCAGGACGGGCGTGGTCATCGTGCTCATCGCCCTGGGGGTGGCGCTGCTGTCGGCCCGGCAGGTGCTGCTGCCGGTCAGACGGCTGAGCGCGGCGGCCCAGGCGCTCGGCCAGGGGCGGCTGGACACCCGGCTGCCCGTGCACGGCAAGGACGAGCTGGCCGAGCTCACTTCGCAGTTCAACGACGCGGCGGCGGCGCTGGAGCTGAGCGTGGCGGAGCTGCGCTCGCTGGAGGCGATGTCCCGCAGGTTCGTCGCCGACGTCTCCCACGAGCTGCGCACGCCACTCACGTCCATGACGGCGGTGGCCGACATGCTCTCGGAGGAGGCGAGCCGGCTGCCGCAGGCGCCAGCGGAGGCCGTCCGGCTGGTGCTCAAGGAGATCGAACGGCTACGCGAGCTGGTCGAGCACCTCATCGAGGTCAGCCGCTTCGACGCGGGCACCGCCACGCTGAACCTGGAGCCGGTGACCGTGGCCGACGCCATCGAGGACTGCCTCAAGACGCGCGGCTGGACCGACCAGGTGACGGTGCAGGCGTCGCAGGGCCTGACGGAGAACCTCGACCCCCGCAGGTTCGACGTCATCGTGGCCAACCTGGTCGGCAACGCGCTCAAGCACGGTGCTCCCCCGATCGTGGTCAGCGCCCGGGCCACGGAGAACGGACTGGAGGTGAAAGTGCGCGACCACGGTGAGGGCATCGCGCCCGAGGCATTGCCCCACGTCTTCGACCGCTTCTACAAGGCCGGCGCCGGACGGACCCGCAGCCAGGGCAGCGGCCTCGGCCTCGCCATCGCCAAGGCCAACGTCCAGCTGCACGGCGGCACGATCTCCGTACGCCGGCAGGAACCCGGCGCCCTCTTCACGGTCTGGCTGCCGCACGCATGAGGACATTCCGCGCCGCGCTGCTGCTCGCCTGCGTCATCGCGCTGCCGGCCTGCGGCATCACACCCACCGACGTGCAGGACCAGGGCCACGCGCCCACCGTCAGGATCCCGCCGCCGTCCAAGACGATCTACCTGCTCAGGGACGGCGAGCTCGCCCTGGAGCCGGCCGACGTCGCGGACGACACCGTCAACAGCCTGCTCGGGGCCCTCTTCCGCGCCTCCACGCAGCCGCTCGGCGACCGGGACACCGCGCTGCGCGGCTTCACGTACCTGCGGACCAAGAACTCGGTCAACCCGGTCCACCGCGACGAGGTGCAGCTTCCGCGCACCTCCACGCTGACCGTCTACATCAGCGGCGAGGGCACGCTGACCAGGCTCGGCAAGGCGCAGATCGTCTGCACCGCCCAGCAGGACGCGGCGTACGAGATCGTCAGGATCGTGCGGGAGAACGGGAACCGCCCCCCCGAGTCGGAGGGGCGGTACACCTGCGGCGAGCTGAAGTGATCACATGGTGACGTCTTCGAGCATCTCGGTCACCAGCGCGGCGATCGGCGAGCGCTCCGACCTGGTCAGCGTGACGTGGGCGAAGAGCGGGTGGCCCTTGAGCTTCTCCACCACCGCGACGACGCCGTCGTGCCGGCCGACGCGCAGGTTGTCACGCTGCGCCACGTCGTGGGTGAGCACGACGCGGGAGTTGGCGCCGATCCGGCTGAGCACCGTCAGGAGCACCCCGCGCTCCAGCGACTGGGCCTCGTCCACGATCACGAACGCGTCGTGCAGCGACCGGCCGCGGATGTGGGTGAGCGGCAGCACCTCCAGCATGCCCCGGTCGAGCACCTCCTCGATCACCTCGGGCGAGGTGATCGCGCCGAGCGTGTCGTAGACCGCCTGCGCCCACGGGCCCATCTTCTCGCCCTCGGTGCCGGGCAGGTAGCCCAGCTCCTGGCCGCCCACGGCGTAGATGGGGCGGAAGACGACGACCTTGCGGTGCTGGCGGCGCTCCAGGACCGCCTCCAGGCCCGCGCAGAGCGCGAGCGCCGACTTCCCCGTGCCGGCCCGGCCGCCGAGCGAGATGATGCCGATCTCGGGGTCCATGAGCAGTTCGAGCGCGACGCGCTGCTCGGCCGAGCGGCCGTGCAGGCCGAAGACCTCGCGGTCACCGCGCACGAGACGTACGGACTTGTCGGGCTGCACCCGGCCCAGTGCCGAGCCCTTGGCCGACAGCAGCCGCAGGCCGGTGTGCGTGGGCAGGTCTCTGGCCTCGTCGAGGTCGGCGGTGCCCTGCTCGAAGAGCGTCTCCACGTCTTCGGCGGTCACCTGGATCTCGGCCATCCCCGTCCAGCCGGACTCGTGGACCAGCTCGGCGCGGTACTCCTCCGCCGCCAGGCCGATCGAGGCCGCCTTGACCCGCAGCGGCAGGTCCTTGGAGACGAGGACCACGTCGCGCCCCTCGGCGGCCAGCGAACGCGCGACCGTCAGGATGCGCGTGTCGTTGTCGCCCAGACGGAATCCGACGGGCAGAATGGACGGGTCGCTGTGGTTGAGCTCAACCCTGATCGTGCCGTCCCCCGTGGGCATCGGCTCGTCCAGCCGGCCGTACTTGATCCGCAGATCGTCGAGGTAACGCAGCGCCTTCCTGGCGAAGTAACCGAGCTCGGGGTGATGTCGCTTTCCCTCCAGCTCGGTGATGACCACGATCGGAAGGACGACGTCATGCTCGGCGAAGCGGGTCATCGCGGCGGGGTCGGCTAGCAGAACCGACGTGTCCAGGACGTACGTGCGCTTGGCCGGCTGGTGAGTAGGGTTGCTCGAGGACACTGCCACACGTTCTCCCCCGGGCGCCCATCTGGTGCGGGCACCCTGCAGACGAGGTGGGAATCGGACCGGTCCCGCGTCCCCGACCGCGAACTGCCGTCGGCGCCGGAGGCCGGCCCCCTTGGCAGTTCATGGCGCAAAGGCGGGCCCTCTCCGAAATGTCCGACCTGTGACCGGACACTTCCAACGTTACGTCCTGGATACCCGAATGTCGCGTCAGGAACCGTAACGTCGGTGTCTCGCAGCGTAGTCGCGCAGCGCCCGCAGGAAATCGACCCTGCGGAAGTCAGGCCAGTACGCTTCGTGGAAGTAGAACTCAGAATGAGCGCTCTGCCAGAGCATGAAGCCCGACAGCCGCTGCTCGCCCGAGGTCCGGATGAGGAGGTCCGGATCGGGCTGGCCGCGAGTGTAGAGATGCTTCGCGATGTGCTCGACATCGAGCACCTCGACGAGGTCCTCGATGCTCGCCCCCTTGCTCGCGTGCTCCTGGAGCAGTGAGCGCACCGCATCGGCAATCTCACGTCTTCCTCCATACCCAACTGCAACGTTCACAATCAGGCCTGGACGGTTTGATGACGCTTCTTTTGCATTTTTCAGGACATTGGCCGTGCTATCCGGAAGCAGATCGAGCGCACCCACCGGGATGATCCGCCAACCCTCGTCGACGAGTTCCTGCGTCACGTCCTCGATGATGCGCAGCAGCGGCTCCAGCTCCTCGCTCGGCCGGTTGAGGTTGTCGTTGGACAACATCCACACCGTGACGACCTCGACACCGGTCTCACGGCACCAGTGGAGCAGCTCGGAGATCTTGTCCGCGCCCTTGCGGTGGCCCGTGGACACGTCGCTCATGCCCATGGCACGCGCCCATCGGCGATTGCCGTCGATGACGACTCCGACATGTCGCGGGATGCTGTCCTTGGACAGCTCGGCCTCCAGCCGTCGTTCGTACAGCCGGTAGACCAGGTTGCGCAGGCCCACGGAGTGCCTCCCCAGCGCTGCTGTGATTAGTTGCTTCAACACGCAATTATCACCGCGAATCGCCCATGCCCGCGCCTTGTCCGGGATTCCTCGCCAGATCTCTACCTTCCAGACACCCTTCGGCCTCCCGCACGAGCTGCCCGATGAACAGCGACAACTGCGAGGACGTCAGCACCGCGCGCATGCCCGCGCCCGTGGCGCCCCAGGCCTCCACGTACGCCCGCCGCGTCAGGCGCCACTCGCCGCGCGCGGGCTGCCACACGGGGATCGTCCTGAGCTGGCAGCGCAACTCGCCGCCGCCGACCAGGCCGGCCCGGGTGCGGTAGCGGAAGGAGAACAGCTCGCTGTCGGGCTCCTCGTCGGGAAAGCGGTCGTCGGGGTCGACCCAGCGCCTGGCCGCTCCTCTGCCCCGGCGAGCCTCGTCGACGCCGCGCGCCAGGCGGGTCAGCAGCCAGCCGCAGCGCTCGCCCACGCTGCCGTACGGCGTGCCGTCGCGGTGCAGCTCCAGCGTGACCTCGTACGGCGTGCCGACGCTGTCGGTGCACGCGACCGGCGTGACGCTCAGGTACGAGCCGTCGACGCAGCGCAGTCCTCCCATGCGCCTGACCGTTTCCGGGCGAAAGTCCGCTAAACGCGGCTGCCCGGGTCCCAGACGTGCTCGCGCCAGTCCGGCGGCTGGTGCCACTCCGTCCAGCCCCATCCGGTACGCCCGTCCTCGGCCGTGAAGCGGCACATCGCCCGGGGGAATTCCGCCACCCTTCCGTCCGGGCCTGTGAGGGTGACGGGGGCGAAGGCGACCGGCCGGACCGTGGTGGCGCAACCGGGAAAGCGCAGCACGCTCTCGGACGGACGGTCGCCGTCGAACGCCGTCGCCGCCGAGAAGCCGGCCACGTGCGCCAGCTTGCCGCCGTCCGGCACCTGGAACGCCGGCCAGTCCAGCTCGACGCCGACGTTGGGACGCATGCCGTGCAGGAAGGCGCCGTCCTCCATGCGGCCGCTGCTCCACAGCCAGGAGATCGACCACCAGTCGCGCACGCCCCAGCTGTGGTCGCGCTCGCCGTACCCGTGGAACGGGGCGCCGTTGACGGTACCGGTGACCACGCAGGGGACCTCGTAGCGGGGGATGATGGCGTAGCCGTAGACGCCGCCCGCCGTACGCCATTCGAGGTCGAGCGAGAGCTCCTCGGACGCCAGCCGGACCCGTACCGAGGTGAAGGGTTCGGTGGTGCCGTGGGAGGCCGTGTAGCCGTCGCCGGCCACGGCCAGGTCCTCGGAGCCGGGCAGCGGCGCCTCGTGGTCGATCACCGCCACCAGTCCGCCGTCGCGATCGACGACGCAGGCCCAGTACCAGGCGCGCCCCCAGGTGGGATAGAGCCCGAGCCGGACGTAGCCGCCCAGGCCGCCGTCCTCGGAGACGAAGTCGTAGTACCAGGACTCGTTCCACAGCGGCTCGCCGCCGGGCTCGTGCCGCCGTTCGTCCTCGGTGTCCAGGGGCCACTCGCCCATGTTGACGATCCGCATGTCGCCTCCCAAGCGCTTGCTGTGATCATCGTAGGCGGCGAACCCCCGGCGGTCACGGGCCCGATGACAGCAGGCGGGACCACCAGCGGCGTTTGGCCGGCTCCTCGTCCGGCATCCGGCCGCGTTCGCGCAGCCAGGCGGCGAAGTCGTCGGCGTCGGCGCGGTAGCCGGGCGGCGGGGTGGCGCGGGCCCGCGCGTACGCGGCGAACTCCGCCACCAGGTCGGGCCCCGCCGCGGCGGCGGCGTCGGGACGGATCCTCGCCACGATGTCCCGCCGCTTGGCCACCAGGCTCGCCGACTGCACCCGCATCCGCTCCGGGTCGAACCCCTCGGGCACCTCGCCCCCGGCGACCAGCGCCGCCACCACCCGCCCCTGCGCCTCGGCCAGCCGCCGCCGCGCCTCACTCATCGAAGGGCACCGGCCATCGCGGCCCGGATCCTCGTCAGCTCGCCGGCCAGGACGGCGTCCGACGGGTAGGCGCCGTCCCACTCCAGCAGCACGCCCGGCGGGGTGGCGCGGGCGCACAGCTCGGCGAGCAGGTCGAGCACGGCCTGCGGGGCGACGGCCGTGTGGGTGTCGTGCCAGAGCCCGCCGTGCTCCTGCCCGCCGGCCACGTGCACGTACGCGAGGTGCTCCAGCGGCAGCGTGTCGAGCGCCGCCACCGCCGGCAGGCCCAGGTTGACCTGGTTGGTGTGGAGGTTGGCCACGTCGACCAGCAGCCCCACGCCGGTGCGCTCGACCAGTTCGGCCAGGAACTGCGCCTCGGTCAGCTCGTCGTCCGGCCAGCCGAAGAGGGCGGCGACGTTCTCCAGGACCAGCGGGACGGGCAGGGCGTCCTGGGCGCGGCGCACGTTCTCGGCGACCACCCGCAGCGACTCCCTGGTACGCGGCACCGGCAGCAGGTGCCCGGCCTCGACGCCGCCCCCGCGGACGAAGGCCAGGTGCTCGCTCACCAGCGGCGCGTCCAGGGCCTGCGCGCAGGCCGCAAGGTGGGCCAGCCGGGCCGGGGAGGGCCGCTCGGCGCCCCCGACACCGAGCGACACCCCGTGCGGGATCATCGGCAGGCCGCGTGCGCGCAGCACCTGCAGCGACTCGGGCAGCCGGCCGGGATGGACGTTCTCGGCGACCACCTCCAGGAACTCCACCCCTGCCATGCGCTCGATCGTCAGGTCGAGCTCCGTCCGCCAGCCGATGCCCACGCCCAGCCCCGCCATGTCAGCAACCTCCTCCGCCGCAACCGCCGCCGCCCCCGCAACTGCCGCCGCCGCCGGACGAGCCGCTCGAACAGCTCGATACGTACGACGCGCAGCTCCCGCCACCGCCGCCGCCCGAGCCTCCGGACGACGCGCCGCTCCTCCTGCCGCGGGGCCGGGCAGGCGAGGAGGGAACAGGTTTGGCAGGGTCGAACGCCCCGTACAGATCAGAGGTGCGGCTCAGCCGCCCCGGGCCGTGGAGCGCGACGGAGAGGTGGAGCTCCGCGCCGCCCCGTGGGAGCTCCCTCCTGGCATCTTCGAGCGCCCTGCGTCCCGCCTGGGCCGGCACGGGCGCGGCGAGCGTCCGCCTGGGCGCGCTTTTCGGCGTCAGCGTGGCGGCCGGCCGGTGGCTCGCGGCGCGGGCGCGCACGCTCAGCAGCGTCCCCGCGTAGACCATCAGGGCGATCGTGGCCAGGAAGAGCGCCGGGGCCGCCACCCTCATCGGGGTCGTGCCGGCGAACAGCAGGAGCAGGCCCGACAGTACGGCTCCGGTGAACGCCAGGGCGGTGGTCATCCGCAGCCGCACGCTCAGCCGGTCGACGTCGCAGAACAGGTCGTCCGGGCGGATCAGGCCGCGCTCCGTGAGGCGCTGCCCGAGCCGCTCCATGGCCCGGCTGCGGGCGATCTGCTCCCTGAGCGAGAGCACCGAGGCCCCGGAGGGCAGGACGGCCGACAGGACCACCTCGTCGATGGGGTCGTCCGATCGGGGGCCGCCGGCGACGGGGTACACGTTCCCGCCACGCGACGCTCGCAGGGCTCCCACCTCGGTCAGCAGCACGATGGCGGTCTCCGCCACCCGCCGGGGGCCTCCCGCGAGGTACGCCAGCTCGTAGTGGCCGAGGTCGGGAGATCTGTCACTCGTCCTGATCGCGCGCAGGGCCGTGAGTGCGCGCCGGATCGAGTGGGTGATGTGGCCGGCGACCGCCGCCAGGGCCACGGCAAGGATCAGCAGAGCCAGATCCATGGACGGCCTCCCCTCTGCGGGCCTTCCAGCCCGGCTGTCGGAAGTGACGCGTATTCCGACAGTAGGATCGGCCCCCGGTCCACCAGGGGTTTAGCGCCATTTGCTCACGGTTTCCTCTCCCGCTCATGAACGGCGAAGACTTCCTCTCCCGCTCATGAACGGCGAAGACTTCCTCTCCCGCTCATGAACGGCGAAGGCGCCGGCCGTCGCGAAGACGGCCGGCGCCGGTGAAGAGAGCCGCGGCGGTCGGCGGGGACCGCCGTCAGCCGCCTCAGCCGAGGCGGTCGAGCAGAGCGTTGTACTCGTCCCACAGCTCCTTGGGCAGGTGGGAGCCGAACTTCTCGAAGTGGCCCGGGATCAGCGCCGCCTCCTCCCGCCAGACCTCGCGGTCGACGGTCAGCAGCGCGCGCAGGTCATCCTCGGACAGGTCGAGCCCCTCGGTGTCGAGCTCGGCCGGCAGCAGGCCGATCGGCGAAGGAACGGCCTCGGCCTCGCCGTTGAGCCGCTCGACGATCCACTTGAGCACCCGGCTGTTCTCGCCGAAGCCGGGCCAGATGAACTTCCCGTCGGCGTTCTTGCGGAACCAGTTGACGTAGTAGATGCGCGGCAGCTTCGCGCCCTCGCGGCGGCCGATCTCCAGCCAGTGGCCGAAGTAGTCGCCCATGTTGTAGCCGCAGAACGGCAGCATCGCGAACGGGTCGTGGCGCAGCTCGCCGACCTTGCCCTCGGCGGCGGCGGTCTTCTCGGAGGCGACGTTGGCTCCGAGGAAGACGCCGTGCTGCCAGCTCAGCGACTCCGTCACCAGAGGAACGGCGGTGGCGCGGCGGCCGCCGAACAGGATCGCCGAGATGGGCACGCCCTTGGGGTCCTGCCACTCCGGTGCGATGGTCGGGCACTGGGCAGCCGGGACGGTGAAGCGGGCATTGGGGTGAGCGGCGGGCTCGTCGCTGTCGGGCGTCCAGGAGCGGCCCTTCCAGTCGGTCAGGTGCGCCGGGGGCTCGTCGGTGAGGCCCTCCCACCACACGTCGCCGTCGTCGGTGAGCGCGACGTTGGTGAAGATGCTGTTGCCCCAGAGCGTCCTGATCGCGTTGGCGTTGGTGACCTGTCCGGTGCCTGGGGCCACGCCGAAGAAGCCCGCCTCCGGGTTGATCGCGTACAGGCGGCCGTCGTCGCCGAAGCGCATCCAGGCAATGTCGTCGCCGATCGTCTCGACCTTCCAGCCCGGGATGGTGGGCTGCAACATCGCGAGGTTGGTCTTGCCGCAGGCGCTCGGGAAGGCGGCGGCGACGTACCGTGGCTCGCCGTCCGGCGGCGTCAGCTTGAGGATGAGCATGTGCTCGGCCATCCAGCCCTCGTCGCGGGCCATGACGCTGGCGATGCGCAGGGCGTAGCACTTCTTGCCGAGCAGCGCGTTGCCGCCGTAGCCGGAGCCGTACGACCAGATCTCGCGGGTCTCGGGGAAGTGGCTGATGTACTTGGTCGAGCTGCACGGCCAGGGCACGTCCTCCTGCCCGGGCGCCAGGGGCGCTCCGACGGAGTGGACGGCCTTGACGAAGTCTTGGCGCTCCTCGATGAGCCGCAGCGCCCGCTCACCCATCCGCGTCATGATGCGCATGGAGACGGCGACGTACGCCGAGTCGGTGATCTCGACGCCGAGCTGCGAGATCTCCCCGCCCAGCGGGCCCATGCAGAACGGGACGACGTACATGGTGCGGCCCCGCATGCAGCCCTTGAAGAGCTTGCCGAACGTGTCGCGCATCTCGCCGGGCGCGATCCAGTTGTTCGTCGGGCCCGCGTCCTCCTCGCGCTCGGAGCAGATGAAGGTGCGGTCCTCCACCCGCGCCACGTCGCTCGGGTCGGACTTGGCGTAGAAGCTGTTGGGACGGGCGGCCAGACGCGTGAGCGTGCCCTGCTCGACGAGCAGGTTGGTCAGGCGCGTCCACTCCGCCTCCGACCCGTCGCACCATTCCACGCGGTCGGGCTGGGTCAGGGCTGCGATCTCGTTCACCCACGCGACCAATTCGGCATTGCTGGTGGGTGCGGTTACTTCCACGGAAACGGACACGACTATGACTCCTCCACTCTCCCAGGGCCCAGTCATCATTAACGACGAACCGGCGAGAAAGCCAATTGGCATAGACCTGTTGGCGAGGCCGTCGCCGCAGGCAGCGGCCCTGACGATTGGGGGACCCTACCCAGCGGAAGCGGATTTAAAAGAAGAAATTCGGAGCACTGGTCCAGTCCAATCCCGATGGTCTAAACCAATTGCCCAAGTGGTTTAGTCCATTCCCCGGAAGCGGCCTCATGAATTGACGTCGGGCCCCGCGGAGCGCACCCGGTCGACATGCTGCAGCGCCTCGCGCAGATCCACCAGCCACGTGTCGGCGTTCCTCCCGACCAGGCGTACGCACCAGGCGAGGGCGTCGCTGCGGCTGCGCGCCACACCGGCGGCCACCAGCGTGTCGAGCACTTGGCGCTCCGACTGGCGCAGCCGCGTCATGACCGGCACGGAGAGTGTGGTGAACATCACAGCCTCGCCCCCGCAGACGACGCCCCACGACACCTTCTGCCGGAACCTGCGCTCGGCCTCCTTGGCGATGTCGATCCGCCGCTCCCGCGTCTCCTCCCTGAACCTCCTCACCATCCCCTCGATCAGGGCGGCGCGCTCGGCCTCGGGGACGTCGGCGGGCGGGTCGGGCAGCGGGCCGAGCACCGCGATCTCCTCGCGGTCGCGGATGATCGTCGGAGCGCCGGTGAACCACTCCTCGGGCAGCCGCCCGGTGAACCAGCCGCGGACCTCGTCCTCTGTAGTCATGTAATCATCATTACCGAGTTGCGGCAGGAACGCACGTGAGGCAACAGGACACTGTGCGCGGAGGAAAGCCTCAGCGGACCTTGGCCGCCTGCACGGGGCTGACTCTGACCACTCCGGCCAGGTTGCGGGTGGTCACCGGCACGATCTTGACCACGTCACCGGTGCGGGGCGCGTGCAACATCTTCCCCTCGCCCCAGTAGATGGCCACGTGCGAGATGTAGGCCGGGTTCGTCGGGTCGTTGCGCCAGAAGAGCAGGTCGCCCGGCTGCGCCTGCGCGTACGGCACCTGCGGCCCCGTCAGCCACTGCTGGTGCGTCACGCGCGGCATCCGCACCCCCGCCTGCGCGTAGGCCCACTGGACCAGGCCGGAGCAGTCGAACGTCTCCGGGCCCTCGGCGCCCCACACATAAGGGCGGCCCAGCTTGGAGACGGCCGCCCGCAGCGCCGCCGTGAGCTGGTCGCCCGTCATGAACGACCCGGCCGGCCACTCGCGCGGCGTCACCTGCTGCCGCTCCGGAGGGATCACCGGGTTGACCAGCGCCACCTGGGTGCCCTTGGGCAGCACCCGCAGGATGGCCGCGCGCAGGTCGTCGGAGGCGGCCTTGGGGGCGCTGACGATGAGCGCGTTGTCGTGGGGCAGGCCGAGCCTGCGGCCGACGTCCTTGGAGACCACGGCGTCCACGGCGCCGAAGCCGGTGGTGGCGTACGCGCCGATGCGCAGCTGCCCGGCCGGCCCCTGCACCCGCCGGTGCAGCGTGAGCCCGCCGTCGTTGCCCAGCACGAACGACACCGCCACGTCGCCGGCCGCCACGTTCTGCCAGAGCGCATCGGACGAAGCGGTCACCTTCGGCGTGTACGCCCGGAACGTGGACGGATCCACCCCGAGTGTCTGCACCCGCTTGTCGTCGAGCACGATCGAGGCCGCGTCCGCCAGCTCCAGCGCCCGCACACCGGGCAGCGCGGCCACCTTCCGCAGCAGCTCGTCCGTGAACGGCTTGCGGGTGAGCACGAACAGGTTGGGCTTGTGCAGCTTCTGCAGCGGCGCGACCGGCGTGACGGCCGGCGGCGACTGCTGCGACTGTTCCTGGGGCTGTTGCTGCGCCAGCAGCGTCTGCTCGGGCCGGACGTCGCGCGGGGCTTCGGATAACCCGGCGCGCTCCTGCGGCGGGTGCACGAGCAGCAGCACGTCGGCGGTCAGCACCGCCACCAGCGCCACCACGATGAACGGCACAAGCCTGTACGTGTTGCGCCGTTTACGGGATTTGACGAGAAAACTCAGGTCTTGCCGAATTCCCGAGCCATGCCCTGGGTCATGTCCCGGGACATGACCCAGAACATGGCCGGGAACATGGCCCGGGACATGCAAAAATTCCGCCGGGCCAACGGGGGCCCGGCGGTCGTCGTGCGGGGGGGTCAGTTGCCGACGTACGGCACGGCCTCCAGGATCTCGACGGTGTTCTGCCGTCCGTTGGGCAGGGCGTAGGTCGCCTTCTCACCGATCTTCTTGCCGTTGATCGCCGCACCCAGCGGGGACTTGGGCGAGTAGACGTCGATCGGCGCTCCGCTCTCCTCGCGGGAGGCGAGCAGGAAGGTGACCTCGTCGTCGTCGCCGACGAACCTGATGGTCACGGTCATGCCGGGGCCGACCACGCCCTCGGTCTTCGGGGCCTCTCCCACCTGGGCGTTGTCGAGGATCTGCCGCAGATGGAAGATCCTGGCCTCCATCTTGCCCTGCTCGTCCTTGGCGGCGTGGTAGCCGCCGTTCTCACGCAGGTCGCCCTCTTCACGGGCGGCTTCGATCTTCTTGGCGATGTCGACGCGCCCGGGGCCAGAGAGATACTCGTACTCCGCCTTCAGGCGGTCGTACGCCTCCTGCGTCAGCCATGTGACGTTCTCATCGCGAGAGTCGGCCACGGGTTCTCCTTGCTTGCCTAGGGGGCCCTGAGATCACTTCGAGGTTGCGTACGGTTGAATTGCGAAAGGGTAACAAGACAACGGCGAGAACGCTTCCCCAAATGTCTCACTATACGAGATTGCAGTACTGGATGTGGACGGAAGTGGCCTGACCACTGGTGTCCAGGCTTTCCTTGATCTGCTTACTACCCGCACCGGCCGGGATTCTTACTTCCTTGCTGCCGACTTCCGCGTGGTCGACGTCCAGCGCGCGGATGCGGCACACCGCGACCCGGTCGTCCGGCTTGTAGACCTCGAACGTGATCTCGGCCCGGCTCGGGCTCTCCACCTCGAACGTGACCACCTGTGACGGCGCCTCCGAGCCGCCCGCGGTCATCGACCACATGACGTAACCCCAGCCGCCGGCGATGATGGCCACCAGCACGCCGATCACCACGTGGACGACGAGCCTGCCCCTTCGCTCGGGACGATCGGGGAAGTCGTCGGGGGTGCCGAGAACGGGCCCGTCCTCGACATCTCTGGTGACCATGGCGGAATCTCCCTGCACTCCCTCGGCGTTATCCGAGACAATTGTCGCCCGCGAGGGGTGTGCCCTCGCGACCGCCCAGCAGAAACTAACCTCTCTGGGTGACTGCCCGGTCCTGACTGAGGAGACATCGAGCCCGTGAGTGCACCGCTGAGGCTGATGGCCGTCCACGCCCACCCCGACGACGAGTCGAGCAAGGGTGCCGCCACCATGGCGCGTTACGTGCGCGAAGGCGTGGGAGTGCTGGTCTGTACGCTCACCGGCGGCGAACGCGGATCGGTGCTCAACCCCAAGATGGACCGCCCCGAGATCGTGGCCAACATCGCCGAGGTCCGCAAGGCCGAGATGGACCGCGCGCGCGAGATCCTCGGCGTCGAGCAGCGTTTCATGGGTTTCGTCGACTCCGGCCTGCCGGAGGACGAGAACGAGCCGCTGCCCGAGGGCTGCTTCGCGCTGCAGAAGCTGGAGGACGCCGCCAGGCCCCTGGTGGCCGCCGTCCGCGAGTTCCGGCCGCACGTCATCATCACGTACGACGACGACGGCGGTTACCCGCACCCTGACCACATCATGACCAACCGGGTCTCGGTCGAGGCGTTCGAGGCGGCCGGCGACCCCGACCGCTACCCCGGCACCGGAGACCCCTGGCAGCCGCTGAAGCTCTACTACCACATGGGCTTCACCAAGGAGAGGTTCGAGGCGCTGCACGAGGCGATGGTCGCGCGCGACCTCGGGTCCCCCTACTCCGACTGGATCGCGCGCTGGGAGGACCGCCCCACCAAGTGGGGGGCCACCACGCGCGTGCCGTGCGGCGAGTACTTCAAGGTCCGCGACGAGGCGCTGCTGGCCCACGCCACCCAGATCGACCCGGACGGCTTCTGGTTCGTCTGCCCGCGCGAGGTGCAGGAGGAGATCTGGCCGACGGAGGACTACCACCTGGCGCGCTCGCTGGTCGACACCGAGCCGCCGGAGGACGACCTGTTCGCGGGCATCCACGCCGACGACGTCTCACCCGCCTGCCACTGAGGGGACCACGGCCTTCAGGTGGCAGACTGGAAGGGTGAGTGTTCTAGCAGCGGGTGATGTGAGTCCGGGTTTGCTCGGCTTCGTCGTCGTGGCCCTCATCGGGTTCGCCCTCTTTCTTCTGATCAAGTCGATGAACAAGCAGATGTCGAAGATCGAAGTGCCGCACGAGGGTGACGTGCACGACGAGAAGGTCAAAGACGACGAGAAGGCCAGGTAAATGCCGACAGAAGTGGTCGACAACCCGACGGAGAAGCGATTCGAGATCCACGTGGACGGCAAGCTCGCCGGGTTCGCCGACTACCGGCTGCTGCCCACGAAGATCATTTTCACCCACACCGAGGTCCTGCCCGAGTACGAAGGGCAGGGCCTGGCGGGCAAGCTCGTCGGCCACGCGCTTCAGGTGAGCGCCGACACCGGCCTGCGCGTCGTGCCGACCTGCCCGTACGTCGCGAAATACATCGAGCGCCACCCGGAGTTCAAGGAGCTCGTCGACTCCGCCTGAGGGATCACTCGGCCGGGGGCGACCAGGCGCGTTCCAGCGCCTTGGGCAGCCCCCACCAGCCCAGCGGGGTCAGCACGTCGTCCTCGTCCACGATGCCGAGGTAGCCCCACAGCGTCACGACCGAGGCGAAGAGGCTCTCGGTCGTGTCGAGGTCGTCGCCGGCATGCTCGTCGACGTCGACGTCCTCCGACTCGGCGATGAGGCGCGCCATCCGCTCCGGCGAGGCCAGCACCCCCGGCCCCATCCTGGCCAGCGCGGCCACCCCGGCCAGCCAGTCGGCGTGCTGGATCGCGCACAGGTTGGCCAGCACGGTGTCCTCCTGGCTCAGCTCGCCCTCCACGTCGACGAACTCCTCCAGCACGTCGCCGCCCTCCGACAGGTCGGAGATGGGCCCGGCGATGCCGGCCGCCACCGACAACCACAGCTCGGTGTCGTCGTCGGGCAGCGGCCTGTCCTCGAACCCGGCGCAGGCCCGCAGCACGTTGGACGGGTAGCCGGGCAGGGCGAGCAGCACGCGCAGCCGCGCCGCGGCGACCTCCAGCTCCTCCGCGGGCACCTCGGGCTGCTTGGGCAGCTCCGCCATGATGCGCTGCAGCTCCGACAGCGCGAACGCCTCCTCCTCGTCCCAGGCGTTGAAGAGCTCCTCGTCCTGCTCGTCGCTGACGGCGAAGCCGGGCACCCGCCCGTCGGGCAGCGGCGTGCCGAGCCACTGCTCCTGCAACTCCTCGTACGCCCTGCGGGCCTCCTGGTCGCCGGTCACCAGCGCGTCGGGGTCGATCTCCCCGGCCGCCACGCGCTCCTCCAGGTGGGCCACCAGGCGGTCGTACATCTCCGTGGCCACGGGGCCGCGTTCGTCCTCCTCGGGCCAGACGAAGTAGCTGGGCGTCATGAGGATCGGCTCGGTGCCGGTCGATTCCAGCCACCGCTGCACGTCGCCCACCGTGGCCTGGCCCGCCTCGATCGAGCTGAGAACGGCCTTGGCCGACTCCCAGAACGCCCGGGAGAGCGGGTTTCCGGCCGAGAGCATCTCCCGCCGCAGGTCGGGCAGCGCCACGAGCGCCACCCCCGACGGTACGGCGAGCAGCGCGCGTGCCACGTCCCTGCGGGTGAGCGCCGGGGCCGGGCGACCGGCGTGAGCGCAGACGAAGTCCATATCCACGCCCGTAACCTACGCCGTCACCGCCTTCCGAGTCAGCCGCAGCGCGCCGGGGCGTGACCTGGCCCACAACCGGCCGCCGGACGACGCATAGGGTGAATCGAGGAGGTCATGATGAACCGGTTGAAAGACGCCACGAGCCCTTATCTGCTGCAGCACGCGGACAACCCCGTGGACTGGCACCCATGGGGTGAGGAGGCGTTCGAGGAGGCGAGGCGCCGCGACGTGCCCCTGCTCATCAGCGTGGGTTATTCGGCCTGCCACTGGTGCCACGTCATGGCCCACGAGAGCTTCGAGGACGCCGAGACCGCGGCGCTGATGAACGAGCACTTCGTCAACATCAAGGTCGACCGCGAGGAGCGGCCCGACGTCGACGCCGTCTACATGACCGCCACCCAGGCGATGACCCAGCAGGGCGGCTGGCCGATGACGGTGTTCGCGACGCCCGACGGTCATCCGTTCTACGCCGGCACCTACTTCCCGCGGCCCCACTTCCGCCGGCTGCTCACCGAGGTGCGCAACGTGTGGACCGGCGACCGGCAGTCGGTGCTGCAGCAGGGCGCGAAGGTGGTCGAGGTGCTCAACTCGAACGCCGCGCTGCCCAACGGCCCCCTGCCGGGCGAGGAGACGCTGCAGAAGGCTCTGGCCAACCTGCGCGAGTCGTTCGACGACGTCCACGGCGGCTTCGGCGGGGCGCCGAAGTTCCCGCCGTCCATGGTGCTGGAGTTCCTGCTGCGCTCGGGCGAGCGCGAGATGAGCGGCCGCACTCTTGAGGCGATGGCCCGCGGCGGCATCTACGACCAGCTCGGTGGCGGCTTCGCCCGCTACAGCGTGGACGCCCGCTGGATCGTGCCGCACTTCGAGAAGATGCTTTACGACAACGCCCTGCTGCTGCGCGTCTACACGCACTGGTGGAAGGCGGGCGGCGGCGAGCTCGCCCGCCGCGTGGCGCTGGAGACGGCCGACTGGCTGCTGCACGAGATGCGCACGCCCGAAGGCGGGTTCGCCTCGGCGCTCGACGCCGACAGCGAGGGCGTGGAGGGCAAGTTCTACGTCTGGACGCCCGAGGAGCTGGTGGAGGTCCTCGGCGACGACGACGGCCGCCGGGCCGCGGAGCTCTTCGAGGTCACGGGGACGTTCGAGCACGGCACGTCCGTGCTGCAGCTGCTGCGCGACCCCGACGACCCGGCCCGCTACGCGGACGTGCGGGCGCGGCTGCTGGCCGCGCGGGAGCGCCGGGTGCGTCCTGGGCGCGACGACAAGGTCGTGGCCTCCTGGACGGGCCTGGCTATCGCGGCCCTGGCCGAGACGGGCGCCGTCTTCGAACGGCCGGACCTCGTGGCGGCGGCCACGGCGGCGGCGGAGCTGCTCGCCGGCACCCACATGGTCGACGGCCGGCTGCTGCGCACGTCGCGCGACGGCCGGGCGGGGGCCAACGCCGGGGTGCTGGAGGACTACGCCAACGTGGCGGAGGGCCTCATCGCCCTGTACGGCGTCACCGGCGAGGCCCGGTGGCTGCGGCTGGCGGGCTCGCTGCTCGACACCGTGCTCGACCGGTTCGCCGACGGGTCGGGCGGCTTCTACGACACCGCCGACGACGCCGAGCGGCTGTTCCAGCGCCCGCAGGACGCCACCGACAACGCCACCCCCTCCGGCCGGTACGCCGCCGCCGGTGCATTGCTGTCGTACGGCGCGCTGACCGGCTCCACACGGCACCGGGAGGCCGCCGAGGCGGCGCTCGGCACGGTGTCGGTGCTGGCGGCCGGGCACGCCCGCTTCGCGGGCTGGGGGCTGGCCGTGGCGCGTGCGGCGCTGTCGGGCCCGGTGGAGGTGGCCGTGGTGGGGCCGGCCGACGACCCGCGTACGGCGGCACTGCACCGCGAGGCGCTGCTCGCCGACGTCCCGGGGATCGTGGTGGCTCTGGGGCGGGGTGACGGTGCCGACCGCGGCACCGGCGACCCGTTGACGCCGCGCGAGGCCTTCCCCGCGCTCCTGGAGGGCCGGGGCCTCGTCGACGAGGCCCCGGCGGCGTACGTCTGCCGGGGGTTCACCTGCCGCATGCCCGTCACCACGGTGGACGCCCTCCGCAGCGAACTGCGTACCTGACCGTCCGGCAAGGGGCCCACCATCGCCGAAGCCCCGCGCTCCTCCTCAGGACCGTCCTCTGAGGGTGAGGGTGTGTGAAGCACACACCCACCCTCGCGAGGCCTCAATGGTGAGCCCCACCTGCGACCGTCCGTCTGGGGGTTGGGTGGGTGAACCACACCCCACCGCCACGAGATCTCGGTGGCGAGCCACACGGCACCCCGCAGCGGGCCTCGTAAGCCCCATCCCACTGCCGACCTCATCCGCCGAGCCACGTTCACCACCCAGCCGACCTCAGCCACGCAGGCGGCCGGTCCTCGGCCGTGAACCCAATCCCGCTACCCGGCCGGCCTCGCCCGCCGAGCCACGTCCACCACCCAGCCGACCTCGGCCACGCGGTCGCCGGTCAGCGGTCTTGGGGTTCGCGGAGGCGGGGCTCATCGGGGTTGGTGCGGTCGTCCTGGACCCAGGGGTTGTCGGGCAGGTCGAGGGACGGCGGGTCCGTCTGCTCCGGCTCCACGTCCTGGCGTGCGCGGTCGCCTGGGTTGTCCTGATCGGGCTCGTCGGTGAAGGACGGGCCGCCGTCGGGCTCGGGGACGTCCCATTCGTCCGAGTCGGTCGGAGGCGTGTAGTCGGGGTCGGGGACGTCGCTGTCGTAGTCGGGCGTCTCGTAACCCGAGGAGTAGCCGTAGTCGGACGGCTCGGGGAACTCCTCGACGGGCTTGCCCTCCATGGCCTCGGTCATGAACGCCCGCCAGATCTGCGCCGGCAGCGAACCGCCGAACTGCGTGCCGTATCCCGGGATCGTGACGGTGGCGTTGTCGTCGCGGAACATGTTGACCGCCACCGCGAGCTGCGGTGTGTAGCCGTTGAACCAGACCGACTTCGAGTCGTCGGTGGTGCCCGTCTTGCCGGCCACCGGGCGGTCGTAGAGCCGGGCGCCGGTGCCGGTGCCGTATTTGACGACCTGCTCCATCGCGTACGTGGTGTCGGCGGCGGCCTGCTCGCCCACCACCTTCGTGGCGGCCGGCTCGACGACCTGCTTGCGGCCCTGGGCGTCGGTGACCGACCGCACCACGTGGGCCTCCATGTGCACGCCCTTGTTGGCGAACGTGGCGAACCCGGAGGCGTTCTGCACGGCGCTGACCGAGGCGACGCCGAGCGGGAACGAGGCGGCCGCCTGGTGGGGCTTCAGCTGGGCGGCGGGGATGCCGGCCAGCTCGGCGGTCTTGGCCACCTTGTCGAGCCCCACCTTCTGGCCGAGGTCGACGAACGCGGTGTTGACGGAGTTCTGGGTGGCGCTGACCAGGTTGATGAGCCCGTACGAGCGGTCGCTGTCGTTGGGGATGGGCTTGGAGGCCGAGGCCACCCGCAGCGGCGAGTTGCCGTCGACGCGGGTGGACAGGTCGAACCCGTTGTCGAGGGCCGCGGCCAGGGTGTACGGCTTGAACGTCGAGCCGGCCATCACCTTGGCCGAGAACGCGTTGTCGAAGTGTTCCACCTGCGCGGGACGCCCGCCGTAGAAGGCGACGACCTCGCCGGTGGCGGGATCGACGGCGGCCAGGCCCGTACGGACCTGCTTCGGGCTGGAGTCGGGCAGCAGGTCCTCCACCGCGCGCTCGGCGGCCTGCATGAGCTTCTTGTCGAACGTGGTGACGACCTTCAGGCCGCTGCTGTTGATGTCCTCGTTGGTGTAGCCGCGGCGG
Organism: Nonomuraea terrae; assembly: GCF_004348995.1. GTDB lineage: Bacteria > Actinomycetota > Actinomycetes > Streptosporangiales > Streptosporangiaceae > Nonomuraea > Nonomuraea terrae. The sequence goes on along the minus strand of NZ_SMKQ01000015.1, from coordinate 55,138 downwards.
TTGAGCTCGGCGGTGACCTGCTCCAGCATGTGCTGGGCCTGGCCCTTGAGCTCGAACGGCTTCTTCGGCGGCGCGAGCTCGGGGAACCGCTCGGCGGCGGCCTGCTCGGGCGTCAGCGCGCCGGTCTGCGTCATCGCGTCGATCACCGACTGCCAGCGCGCCTTGACCGCGTCCAGGTCGGCGCCCTGGGGGTCGGCGAAGCGGCTGGGCTGCTGGATGACCGCCGCGAGGTAGGCGCCCTCGGCCACGGTCAGGTCGCCGACGTCCTTGGCGAAGTAGGCGCGGGCGGCCGACTGCACGCCGTTGGCGCCGCGGCCGAAGTAGATCGTGTTGAGGTACTGCTCCAGCACCCAGTCCTTCGGCTTGGACTGGTCGACCTTCATCGCGATGAGGATCTCTTTGAACTTGCGGGTGACCGAGCGCTCCTGGCTCAGCCCGCTGTAGTAGTTGCGGACGAGCTGCTGGGTGATGGTGGAGCCGCCCTGGAGCTGCTGCCCGGTGAACGTGGACCAGACGGCGCGGGCGGTGCCCTTGATCGAGACGCCGGCGTCGTCGTAGAAGGACCGGTTCTCGGCGGCGATGACCGCGTCGCGCACGTGCTGGGGCACCTGCGCGATATCGACCCTTCTGCGGTCGACGCCCTGCCGCGCGAGCACGGTTTTACCGTCGCGGTAATAGATCACCGAACCCTGCGCGGTCGCCTGTTTCTGCGTTGTGTCCGGAATCGGAGTCATCGCCCAGGCAATGGCGAAAAGACCGGCCAGCACGAGGATTCCGGCACCGAATGAAATCAGTACAAGCCGGAGAAGCCGCCGTTTTCGCATCCCGTTTCCACCACCACTCCGCACCCCTGACTCCCCTCCGTCAAGCGTCGCCCCATCCCCGCAGCCTGGGCGAATGCCAAGGGTAAACGATCGATAATGGTGCCTCGTCCCCCGCTGATACTACGACGGCCGGCGCCCTTCCTGACGCGGAACATCGGCGACCAATGGCAACACTCGGTAGGGAACCGGAGTGTCAAGGGCGATGATCGAATTAGTCCTGAGTACGCCTTGAACATCAACGATCACATCGATAACCCGCTGCAAATCCGAGTTCGTCCGCGCCACCACCCGGCAGAGCAGATCGCTGCCGCCGGTGATGGTGTGCACCTCCAGCACCTCGGGAATGCGGGCCAGCCGGTGGGCCACCGGGTCGTGCCCGGCCACCTGCCGGATCTCCAGGCTGACGAACGCGGTGACGTGGTAGCCGAGCGCGGCGGGCGAGACGTCGGGCCCGAAGCCCGTGATGACACCCCGGTCGATGAGCCGGTCGAGGCGGGCCTGCACCGTGCCGCGGGCCACGCCGAGCCGGCGCGAACACTCCAGCATGCCCAGCCGGGGCTCCTCGGTCAGCAGGGTGATCAGGCGGGCGTCAAGCTCGTCGATTGTCATGCTGTACAGATTTACCGGAGAAATCCGCGATCAACTAGGCAGATTGTCCACTCGTAGAGGTAACTGTTGCGCAACTCGTCCAGGAAATTCGACAGTTGTGACCATGAGTGATGTCTTTCCGGTTAACGGCATGGACGCCGTGGTGTTCGCCGTGGGCAACGCCAGGCAGGCGGCCCACTACTACTCGACCGCGTTCGGCATGAAGCTGGTGGCCTACCGCGGGCCGGAGAACGGCAGCAAGGACGCGGCCGCGTACGTGCTGACCTCGGGCAGCGCCACGTTCGAGTTCCGGGCCTCGATCCGCCCGGGCACCGAACTGGCGCGCCACGTCGCCGAGCACGGCGACGGGGTGATCGACCTGGCCATCCAGGTGCCCGACGTGGAGGCCGGCTACGCCCACGCCGTGGCCAACGGGGCCAAAGGGCTGGTGGAGCCGTACACGCTGGAGGACGAGCACGGCAAGGTGACGATCGCGGCCGTCGCCGCGTACGGCGAGACCCGGCACACGCTGGTCGACAGGTCCGACTACCACGGACCCCACCTGCCGGGCTACGTGGCGGCGGAGCCCCTCGTGGCCCCGCCCGCGACCAGGACGGGGCGGCTGTTCCAGGCGATCGACCACTGCGTCGGCAACGTCGAGCTGGGCAGGATGGACGAGTGGGTGGAGTTCTACCGCAAGGTCATGGGCTTCACGAACATGGCCGAATTCATCGGCGACGACATCGCCACCGAGTACTCCGCGCTCATGTCGAAGGTCGTGGCCGACGGCACCCGCAAGGTCAAGTTCCCGCTCAACGAGCCGGCGGTCAGCCGCAAGAAGTCGCAGATCGACGAGTACCTCGAGTTCTACGGCGGGCCGGGCGTGCAGCACATCGCGCTGGCCACCAACGACATCCTGACCACGGTCGACCACATGCGGGCGGCGGGCGTGCGGTTCCTGGACACTCCCGACTCCTATTACGAGGACCCCGAGCTGCGCGAGCGCATCGGCGAGGTGCGCGTCCCGATCGAGGAGCTGAAGAAGCGCCGCATCCTGGTCGACCGCGACGAGGACGGCTACCTGCTGCAGATCTTCACCCAGCCCGTGCAGGACCGGCCCACGGTCTTCTTCGAGCTCATCGAGCGGCACGGCTCGCTCGGGTTCGGCAAGGGGAACTTCAAGGCGCTCTTCGAGGCGATCGAGCGCGAGCAGGAGCGGCGGGGCAACCTGTAGGGGGCCTGCCGGGGCGATGCGGTGACGAGTCGTCGGCAGTCCGTGACCCAGCGTAAGATTCTGGTCACGATCTGAAGGGGGCTCGTCACCTATGCGTTTCCACAGGAGCGGAGTGGTCGCGCTCGTCGTGCTCGGCAGCGTGGTCGGCTGCTCGCTCACCGACGAGCCGACACCGCCCGCGGTACACCACACCGAAGCGGCGTACCGCCCGGGCGCGCCCGGCATCGGCGACCCCGACTTCCCCGACGACGGCAACGGCGGCTACGACGTCGCCCACTACGACCTCGACGTCGACTACACGCCCGCCACCAGACGGCTCGAGGGAGTGGCCACCATCCGGGCCGCCGCCACGCAGGGCCTGTCCAGCTTCAATCTCGACCTGGCCGGGCTCGACGTGCGCAAGGTGAGCCTCGACGGCAAATCCGCGACGTTCAGCCGGCGGGGCGACGAGCTGACCGTGCGGCCCGAGCGGCCCATCGACGCCAATGACGAGTTCACCGTCGAGGTCACCTACGACGGTGTCCCCAACCCGGCGAAAGACACCGGCAACCTCGGCACCTTCGGGTTCATGCCGACCTCCGACGGCGCGTTCGTGGCCTCCGAGCCAGACGGCTCCAAGACCTGGTTCCCGAGCAACGACCACCCGGCCGACAAGGCGACCTACGCCTTCGAGATCACCGTGCCCGCCGGGCTGACGGCGCTGGCCAACGGCGAGCAGGTCGGGCAGCCCAAGACCGCCGGCGGCAAGACCACCTTCCGCTGGCGGGAGCGCCACCCGATGGCGACATACCTCGCGACGGCCACGCTCGGCAAGTTCGAGCTGCGCCAGGGCAAGACGGCCTCGGGCATCCCCACGCTGGCCGCCACCGACCCGGCCTTCAAGAGCGGGCTCGACCGGCTCTACACGTCCACCGCCGAGATCACCGACCACTGGGCCAAGGTCTTCGGCCCCTACCCGTTCTCCTCGACGGGTGGCGTGATCGACAACTACACCGCGGGCTACGCGCTGGAGAACCAGACCAAGCCCCTCTACGGCGGCTTCGACCCCGACGAGGTGATCGTCGCCCACGAGCTCGCCCACCAGTGGTTCGGCAACAGCCTGACCATCTGGCGGTGGAAGGACCTCTGGCTCAACGAGGGCTTCGCCACGTACGCCGAGTGGATGTGGTCCGAGCACAAGGGCAGGAAGACCGTGGAGGAGTTCTTCACGGAGTTCAACAACCGCCCCGACAGCGACCCGATGTGGTCCTATCCGCCCGGGCGGGCCAAGCCCGACGACCTGTTCAACCAGTCGGTCTACACCCGTGGCGGGATGGCCCTGCACGCGCTGCGCAAGGCCATCGGCGACGAGACCTTCTTCAAGCTGCTCCGCACGTGGGCCGCCGAGCACCGCTACGGTCACGTCACGACGGAGAAGTTCATCGACCTGGCCGAGCGCATGTCCGGCAAAGACCTCAACCCGCTCTTCGACGCCTGGCTCTTCCAGCCCCGCAAACCCGCCGCCTGACCCGCCGCGAACCCGCTCCGCCGGACAGTGAGCGCAGGTGCCCGGTGGCGGGATCCCGTGGCTGTACGGCCTCGCACGGCACGGTCCACGCCCAAGGCGTCTTCCGCAGGATCCGGGTTCTGGAGGGGCTGGGGCGGCGCACGGGGATCTGGAGGGGCAGCACAGGATCCGAACGGCCAGCACGGGGTCACGACGGCCAGCACGGCCAGCACGAAGGCCGGGCGGACCGTACGAGGGTTACGAGGGCCAATAGGTGTCGCCGGCGAGGAGAAGGGCGGCGGCGCCGACCAGGCCGGCCTCCTGGCCGAGTGCGGCGGGCACGACCTTGACGCGACGGGCGAACCCCATCCGGGCGTGCTCGCGTAGCGCCTCCTCCAGCGGGCCGAACAACGGCTGCCCCGCTTGGGAGAGCCCGCCGCCGATGGTCACCAGGTCGAGGTCGCACAGGTGCGTGGCGGAGGCGATCGCGATGCCGATCGCCCGACCGGCCCGGCACATCGCCCGGGACGCGATCTCGTCCCCGGCCCTCGCGTCCGCCGCCAGCTGCCGCGCCGTCACCACCCGATCCTCGCGGTACGCCTCGTCCTGTTCGTACGGCCGCGCCCCGTGGTCGTGGGTGGTGGCCGAGGTGAGGCGTGGCGCGGGGACGCCTGTGGGTGCGGTTCGGCCGGAGTGCGCCCCACCGGGGACGGTCACGGGCGCGGCCGCCGGACTCTCGGTCCTGCCGGCCCGCGTACCGGTCCCGTTGTCGGTGCGAGACGATGGGACGCGGTCGGCGCCGGTTCCCCGTGGCGTGTCGAAGGCGGAGTCGGGCGCTGAGGCCTGGGTGGGGATGGCCGCGCTGGGCACCCAGCCTTGGGCCAGGGCCCAGGTGGCGAGGGCGGGGCCGCGGGCCATGGCTTCCAGGCAGCCGTGGCCGCCGCAGCCGCAGCGGGGCCCGCCGTCCGGTTCCACCACCACGTGGCCGATGTGGCCGGCGTTGCCCGTACGGCCGTGCACCAGCCGGCCGCCCAGGATGAGCCCACCGCCCACGCCCGTCGACACCACCATGCCGAGCATGTCCTGGGTGCCCTGGCCGGCGCCCTTCCAGTGTTCGGCGACGGCCAGGCAGACGGCGTCGTTGTGCACGCGTACCGGAAGGCCGGGGAAAAGGGCCGTGAGGCGGGCGCGCAGGGGGAAGCGGCGCCAGCCGGGGATGTTCAGGGGGGAGACCTCGCCCTCGGGCCAGGTCATGGGGCCTCCGCAGCCCACGCCCACCCCTTCGACGTCGTCGGAGAGCGGGGCGATGAGGTCGGTGAGGGTGTGCCACAGGGTTTCGGCGTCGGCGCTCCGGGGGGTGGTGACGCGTCTGGAGGTGACCACGGTGCCGTCGCGGGCCACCAGCCCGGTGGCCATCTTGGTGCCGCCTATGTCGATCGCGAGGATCACGGGCGGCCCGCCGTACCGGACGGGATCATGGCTCGTCCGCAGCGCTGCAGAACACGAGCAGGGACGCGGTGAAGCCGTGCACGTGGTTGTGCCCGGCGACCGGGCCGACCTCGCCGGCGGCGAAGAAGCCGGCCACGCCGACGGGCCCCAGCGTGTCGCGCACCGCGATCGCGTCGTGGTCGGGTGTGCCGAACATGGCCGAGCCCCGCCCGTTGCAGGAGAACAGCAGCGCCCCGTCCACCTTGCCGATCTCCTCGCGGTGGGCGTCGAGCAGGTCGTACAGGTCCTCGTCGGCGGTGGCGGCGTCCCTGACCTGGAAGCGTACGGTCCTGCCGACCTCGACGATGTCGCCGATGGCCACGGCCTCGCGTTCGGGGTCGATGCCGATGACGCCCCGGATGAGGAAGTCGCCGCGTTCGTGGCGTTCGGCGTATTCGTCCATCGCCAGGCCGATCTGCAGGCCGGCGGCGACGAGGTCGCGGTCGTCCTCGTCCAGCTCGGTGACGATGTCCTCCAGGCGGGCCAGGGCCGGCTGGCCGGCCAGTTCGAGCAGCAGGTTGTCCTCCGACGCGGTGACGACCATGCTCGGCCCGATCGGGCGGCAGCCCTGGCTGACCACGGTGCTGATCTTCACCGGGCCGCTGATCAGCACGCCGATCGCGCCCTCGGTGTAGACCTCGCCGTCGGCGAACAACCGTACGGAACCGCGTCCCTGCAACCCGTTGGCGAGCCCCCCGACCAGCGGCAGGTCGCCCAGGACGTCGACCGAGCGCTCGACGAAGGCGTCGGTCGGAAAGCTGTACGGATCGGTCAGCAGAATCGCCACGTGGTCGTCCTGGCCGCGTTCCGGCAGCCCGACCACCACGAACCTGTCCTCGGCCGTCAGCGTCTCCAGCGCGAACGTCGTCAACCGGGCCCCGTCCAAGGTCGCGGCCCAGGCACTGACAGCGGGCGTCAGCTCGACCCCCTGCCCGTCGCCGATCACTCCCGTGGCGCTGCATCCGATCACGTTCGCCTCGGGCGCGAGTTTCATCGCGGCCTCTCCGGCCCGGGCGACGTCATCGGGATCGTCGCCGCAGATGAAGAAGCAGACCAAGTCGGCAGGGCCGCTGAGCCTCGACAGTGCCTGACCGACGGCGTTCTCCGCGGCCTCCACCAGGTCAGAACCCACGGCGAGGCCGTCGGCGAAGCGGCTTGTCATCAAGGCCACGCGTCTCGCCTCCTCGTCATGTCCAAGTTCCCTAGGCCCGATTCTCCCCACAAAGGGGACAAGCACGCGCACGAACCGTCACCTAATAGTCAAGATCCGAAATCTCCGCCAGGTGCGAAACTCCCTGCCACATTCTTCGTGGGGGACGTAGTCTCGGTTCCGTGCATCAGCCACGAATTCTCCGCGAGTTGCGAGAGAGCGGCCACGTTCATCGCACCGTCAAAGCCGAGGTCCGGGAAAACCTGCTGGCCAAGCTGCGGGCCGGTGAGCCACGCTTTCCCGGCATCGTGGGCTTCGACGACACCGTCCTGCCACACCTGGAGCGGGCACTGCTCGCCGGGCACGACCTCGTGCTCCTCGGCGAGCGCGGTCAGGGCAAGACCCGGCTCATCCGCACCGTGACGGGCCTGCTCGATGAATGGACGCCGATCGTCGAAGGCTGCGAGATCAACGACCACCCGTACGCACCGGTCTGCACCCGCTGCCAGGCACTCACGCGGGAGCTGGGCGACGAGCTGCCGATCGCGTGGAAGCACCGCGACGAGCGCTACGGCGAGAAGCTCGCCACGCCCGACACCTCCGTGGGCGACCTGATCGGCGACGTCGACCCGATCAAGATCGCCGAAGGGCGCACGCTCGGCGACCCTGAAACGGTCCACTACGGCCTCGTCCCGCGCACCAACCGCGGCGTCTTCTCCGTCAACGAGCTGCCCGACCTGGCCGAACGCATCCAGGTCTCGCTGCTCAACGTGCTGGAGGAGCGCGACATCCAGGTGCGCGGCTACAACCTGCGGCTGCCTCTCGACATCCTGCTCATCGCCAGCGCCAACCCCGAGGACTACACCAACCGGGGCCGGATCATCACGCCGCTGAAAGACCGGTTCGGCGCCGAGATCCGCACCCATTACCCGATGACCGTCGAGGACGAGCTGCGGCTCATCCGCCAGGAGTCCATGCCGGACATCGGAGCCGACATCCCCGAGCACCTGGTCGAGGTGATCGCCCGGTTCACCCGGCTGGTCCGCGAGTCGACGGCCGTCGACGCCCGTTCCGGCGTGTCGGCCCGCTTCTCGATCGCCGCCGCCGAGACCGCGGCCGCCTCCGCGGTGCGCCGGGCGGCCATCGCCCGCGAGGAGCAGGCCGTCGCGCGGGTGGTCGACCTCGCCTGCGTCGTCCACAGCCTGCGGGGCAAGGTGGAGTTCGAGGTCAGCGAGGAGGGCAGGGAGACCGAGATCCTGGCCCACCTGCTGCGCCGGGCCACGGCCGAGACGTTCAGGAACCGGCTGGGCGGCATGGACCTGTCGGCGGTGATCGACAAGTTCTCCGAGGGCAACCAGGTGGAGTCGGGTGAGCTCGTCCCGGCCGCCGAGCTGCTGCACCGCATGGGCCCGGTCACCGGGCTGGCCAAGGTCATGTCGCGGCTCGGCATGGGCGCGGGCGAGGAGTCGCCCGGTCACGCCGCCGCCGCCCTGGAGTTCGCGCTCGAAGGGCTCTACCTCATGCGGCGCCTGTCGAAGGAGGACGTCGACGGGGTGAGCGTTTACCGCACCTGAAAACATATGGGCGGTCTCCCGCGTCAAAAGGGATGACTGATCAGCAATTTCGGGGGAGACCGTCCATGCGTTCGTTCGTCTGCGCCGCGGCTGCCGCCGCGCTGGCCGTGAGCGGCTGCGCCGCGCCCGTCATGTCCGCGCCCACCACTGCGGAGGCTTCCGCCTCCACCCAGGTCGTGTACGGCTACGCCTGGGCCGACGGCGAGGGCCGCCTGCGGGTCGTGCCCAAGTCGGAGACCTTCGAGAAGCATGAGGGCGGCTTCTCCGGCTACCGGCTCTCGCCGGTCGCGGAGGCGAAGGAGCTGCGGCTCGACTACGGCGCGGCCACGTACGGGCGGGTCACGGTGGCGTGCGACCTGAAGGAGACCGAGGGGCAGGTCGCGCTCGACGACAAGGGCCTGGGCCGCACGGCGTGCAAGCCGTCCGATCTGGCCACCGAACTGGAGCGCGGCCCGGTGGCGCTGCGGGCCGAACACCGCGACGGCAGGGCGACCCGGATCAACGAGATCCTCGTCCCCGACTGGCCCGACCTGAAGACGGCGCAGGGCACGATCCAGCGGGTGGACGACAGCACCGTGCTGTTCTCGTCCGGGGGCAAGCAGGTCAAGCTGGGCTACACGTACGCGACGGTCTTCTTCCGCACCACGGCGAAGTGCGGCGACGGCTGGCTCACCGGCCGGCCCGTGAACGCGAACCAGGACGGCCTCGGCACGAAGCAGTGCGCCGCCGACGACCTCACCGAGGCGCTGTCGAAGCTGCGCCACCCGGTGCTGGTCAAGGTCGACTACACCCCGGAAGTCGACTCCCTGGAGCAGGTCTGGGAGGTCTTCGGGGACGCATGACCGGGCTCCGGGGGGCACATGGGAGCGTTTCTCGGGTTAGCGTGGGTTTCGTGATGGCCTTCCGCTATGGCGAGTTCCACGACGGCCCTGACCCCCTGGCCCCTCCCTACGACGTACGCGCGGCGCTCGACGAGATGGGCGACGCCATCCTGTCGGGCTCGACGCCGGTCCACGCCCTGCGCGACCTGCTCAAGCGCGGCCTGCCCGGCGTCCAGGAGCGCCGCGGCCTCGACGACATGCTCAGGGAGGTCCGGCGGCGCCGGCGCGACCTGCGCGAGAGCGGGCGGCTCGACGGCACGCTGGAGCGCGCCAGGGCGCTGCTCGACAAGGCGATCGGCCAGGAGCGGGCGGAGCTGTTCCCCGACCCGTCCGACGACGCCCGCATGCGGGAGGCGGGGCTCGACGCGCTGCCGGACGACACCGCCAGCGCCATCCAGGAGCTGAGCACGTACGACTGGCGGTCGGCCGCGGCCCGGCAGACGTTCCAGGAGCTGCGCGACCTGCTGCGCCGCGAGGTGCTCGACAGCCAGTTCAGGGGCCTGCGCGACGCCCTGGCCAACCCGGACCCCGAGGCCATGGAACGCGTCCGGCAGATGATGGCGGACCTGAACGACATGCTTGCCAAGGACGCCCAGGGCGAACACACCCAAGAAGACTTCGACGCCTTCATGGGGAAATATGGTGACCTGTTCCCCGAGAAGCCGCGCAACCTCGACGAACTCGTCGACATCCTGGCCCGCCGCGCCGCCGCCACGCAGCGCATGCTGGCCTCGATGACCCCGCGCCAGCGCGAGGAGCTGGCCGGCCTCATCAACCAGACCTTGGAGCAGACGGGTCTGTCCGACGAGATGCGCCGCCTCGGCGAGGCCCTCTACGCCCGCCGTCCCGACCTGGCCTGGAACGCGCCCGAGCGCATGACCGGCGACGAGCCGCTGTCCATGGGCGACGCGGTGACGGCGTTGGAGGAGCTGGCCGACCTCTCACAGCTGGAGTCCGCCCTGCGCCAGGACTACCCGGGCGCGCGGCTCGACGACATCGACGAGGCCGCCGTACGCCGTGCGCTCGGCCGCTCGGCGGTCGACGACCTTGAGGGGCTCAAGCGCATCGAACGCGAGCTGGAGGAGCAGGGTTACCTGCTGCGCCGCCGCGGCAAGCTGGAGCTCACCCCGAAGGCGGTGCGCCGACTGGGCGAGACGGCGCTGCGCCGGGTGTTCTCCTCGCTCGACGCCGGCCGCCGCGGCGACCACGACCAGCACGACGCGGGCTCGGCCGGCGAGCTCACGGGCTCCTCACGGCCATGGCGCTTCGGCGACGAGCAGCCCATCGACGTGGTGCGCACGCTCGTGAACGGCGTCCGCAGCGGCGGCGTCACCACCGGCGAACGCGTCGGCGTGCGGCTGTCCGTGGACGACTTCGAGGTGGCCGAGACCGAGCGCCGCAGCGCCGCGGCGGTCTGCCTGCTGGTGGACCTGTCGTACTCGATGGCGCTGCGCGGCACGTGGGCGGCGGCCAAGCAGACGGCGCTCGCCCTGCAGGCGCTGGTAGCCTCGAAGTTCCCGCAGGACGCCGTGCAGATCATCGGCTTCTCCAACTACGCCAGGGTGCTGCAGCCCGACGAGCTGGCGGGGCTCGACTGGGACATGGTGCAGGGCACCAACCTGCACCACGCGCTGCTGATCGCCGGCCGCCATCTCGACCGCCATCCCGACTTCGAACCGGTGGTGCTGGTGGTGACCGACGGCGAGCCGACCGCCCACCTCATGCGCAACGGCAGGTCGGCGTTCGAGTGGCCGCCGTCGCGGGAGACGCTGGAGCTGACGCTGGCCGAGGTCGACAAGATGTCCCGGCGGCGGGCCACCATCAACGTCTTCATGCTGGCGGCCGACGAGCGGCTGAAGGAGTTCGTGGACGAGGTGGCCCGCAGGAACGGCGGCCGCGTCTTCTCCCCCAGCGCCGAACGGCTGGGCGAGTACGTCGTCAGCGACTTCCTGCGCCTGCGCCGCGCCCGCTGACCCGAACTGTCGGTGCCGGCTGCCAGACTCGCCTGCCATGGAGGACATCGGGCTGCGTGACGTGGTGGAGGCCGACCTGGAGGTGTTCCTGGCGCAGGAGCACGACCCGGAGGCGGTGCGGCGGTCGAAGTTCCCGCCACGGGAGCGGGAGGCGTTCATCAGTCACTGGAAGGCGCGGGTCCTGGGCGACCCGACCGTGCTGGTGCAGGCCGTCCTGGTGGGCGGCGAGCTGGCGGGCAACGTCGTGGCCTGGTGGGAGGGCGAGCGGCGGTTCATCGGCTACTGGCTCGGCAGGGAGTTCTGGGGCCGCGGGGTGGGCACGCGGGCGCTGGAGCTCTTCCTGCGCAAGGAAGCCAACCGGCCGTTGCACGCCGATCCGTTCGAGGGCAACATCGCTTCGGTGCGGCTGCTGGAGCGCCACGGGTTCCGCCGCGCGGGCGTCACCGACGACGGGCACGTCCTGCTGGTGCTGGGCGGGGAGGATCAGGCGTCGACGAGGCGGGAGTAGAAGTCGAGGGCGACGTCGAAGCCGTCGCGGCAGTTGCGGTGGGAGCGGTAGCAGGGCCGCCAGGCCGAGCTCGCGCCGACGCCCGCCCGCGCGTCCTGCAGCGCCTGAGGCACGCGCTCGGGCCTGGGCAGCAGGCCGTGACCGAGGTAGCGCACCCCCGACAGCTCGGTGTGCTGCCCGGGGCCGCCGGAGACGAAGGTGCCGAGGCGCCAGCCGCTCTCTTCGTCCCACACCAGCGCGGTGCCGTCGGTGAGTTTCACGGTGGCGTCACGCGGCTCAGAAGGGCCTTCCCACCAGTCCGCGACCTCTGACCCGAGCAGGCCGATGACCCGCCGCACGTAGCAGATCGGCTGGTGCAGCCACTCATCGGTGTACGGCTCGACGTGCTTGATGGCCACGGACGGCACCCCCCTGCGCCCAAAAACGGTCGCCCAAATAGTGAGGAAACTGCGACGGGACCCAACCATACCCGCGCCTGAACTCAACCGGTCACAGAGCGTCTAGTCATAATGGACGATATTTGCGGCTGAATCGGGGAAGCAGTAGTTCCCATGATTGCCACAGTTCTCCTCATCATGTTCATGCTCTTCGCGGTGGTGAGCACGGAGCTGTGCATGCGTAGCTCCGCGGAGAGCAAAGAGAGTGTCGAGTCTCCGAAGGAGATCGTCGGCGACTAGTCTCAGCGGCATGGACCTGCTTCTCTGGCTGCACATCGGGTTCGCGATCTTCACGATCGGCCCGATCACCGCCGCGACGATGGCCGCGCCGCGCGTCATCCGCAACAAGAACGTCCCCGCGCTCCAGTTCATCCAGCGGACGACCCGGATCTACAGCATCGGCGCCCTGGGGGTCTTCGTCTTCGGCCTGGTGCTCGGCATCGTGATGGGTGGCGGGATCCTCGGCCGGTGGTACATGTCGGCCTCGATGACGCTGTTCATCGTGGCGGCCGTGCTGCTCGTCATCATCGACCGCGACCTGCGCGCCGCCGTACGCGCCCTCACGAGCGAGAGCGCCGAGGACGACGCGCAGGTGCAGAACGGCCGGATCGCCGCGATCAGCGGGCTGGTGTCGGTGATCTGGCTGGTGATCCTCTTCCTGATGGTGGTGCCGGAGTAGGCGCCTAGCCCAGCGCGCGGGTGAGGTCGGCGAGCAGGTCGTCGACAGTCTCGATGCCGACCGACAGGCGTACGAGGTCGGCGGGCACCTCCAGCGGCGACCCCGCGGCCGAGGCGTGCGTCATGCGGCCGGGGTGCTCGATCAGCGACTCCACGCCGCCGAGCGACTCGCCCAGCGTGAACAGCTCCGCCCGGTTGCACATCTCCACGGCTTCCGCCTCGCCTCCGGCGACGCGGAACGACACCATGCCCCCGAACCTCTTCATCTGCTTGGCCGCCACCTCGTGGCCAGGGTGCTCGGCGAGCCCCGGGTAGAGCACCTCCGTCACACGCGGGTGGGCCAGCAGCAGGTCGACGACGCGTTCTGCGTTGTCGCAGTGGCGGTCCATGCGGACGCCGAGGGTCTTCAGGCCGCGCAGCGTGAGCCAGGCGTCGAACGGCCCGGCCACCGCACCCATCGCGTTCTGGTGGTAGGCGAGCTGCTCGCCGAGGCCGCTGTCGGCGGCCACGAGCGCGCCGCCGACCACGTCGGAGTGGCCGCCGACGTACTTCGTGGTCGAGTGGACGACCACGTCGGCGCCCAGCGCGATGGGCTGCTGCAGGTACGGCGAGGCGAAGGTGTTGTCGACGACCAGCAGCGACCCGTTGTCGTGGGCGAGCTGCGCCAGGGCGGCGATGTCGGCGATGCCGAGCAGCGGGTTGGTGGGCGTCTCGACCCAGACGACCTTGGTCTTCTGCGTCATGGCCGCGGCCACGGCGTCGAGGTCGTGCAGCGGCACGGGGTCGTAGTGCAGGCCCCAGGCCTCGTGCACCTTGGCGAACAGGCGGTACGTGCCACCGTACGCGTCGTTGGGGATGATCACGTGGTCCTGCGGCTTGCACACCGCGCGCAGGAGGGTGTCCTCGGCGGCGAGCCCAGAGGCGAACGCCAGCCCCCTCGCCCCGCCCTCCACGGCGGCCAGCGCGGCTTCGAGCGCGGTCCTGGTGGGGTTCGCCGAACGGCTGTACTCATATCCGGAACGCAGGCCGCCCACGCCGTCCTGCTTGTACGTGGACGTGGCGTAGATCGGCGGCACGACCGCGCCGGTCAGCGGGTCGGGCTCCTGACCTGCGTGAATGGCCAAGGTCTCAAAACCGTTGCTCATACACCACACGTTAGTGGAAGCCGGCCCGCGCCTCGGTCCCCACCGAGTCGCGGGCCGCTTCAGGGCCGCCGTCCCCCGACGGCCCACCTGGGGCCCGCGCGCCCTGCGCACGCGAGCCCAAGGTCGTCAGGCGTCCGTACGGGAGAGCAGCACGGGGTCGGCCAGCGCCAGCAGCACTCCGACGACCAGCAGCACGATTCCGATGGCCAGCATGTCCATCTCCTTCCGACCTCTCCAGCATCCGCGACGCGCCCAGGCCGCCGCCTCCGCTGAAGGACGGGTTCGCGGCCGTGCTGTTCGGCCGAACGGTGGATACGAGCGGTACGACTCGCGGCCTAGGCTCGACACCGTGGCCGACTCCAAGCGCATCGTGTACTGGGTCCGGCGGCTGGGCGAGATCGCCATGCTCGGCTGCCTGGCCATGATGCTGCTGATGGACGTCCTGCTCGGCGTCGTCGTCGGGACGCTCCAGTGGGTGGTGCCGGTGTGCGGCGCGGTCGGCATGGTCGCCGTGATCCTGCGGCGCAGGTGGCGGCTGGGCGGGTTCGCCGTGATGCTGGCGCTGTCGCTCGCCACGTCGCTGCTGGTCGGCTTCACCGGTTTCAGGGGCATACCGGGGGCCGCGGAGACGGGGGCGCTGCTCATCCTGCTCATCGGGGTCCTGCGGCACGTGGAGCCGGTACGCCAGGCGGTCGTCCTGTCGATCGTGGCGCTGGTCGTGCTGATGACCGAGGCGAGCGCGCGCGACTACAACGGCTCGGGCCTGGCGTTCTCCTTCCTGCTGTTCGTGGGCTGGTCGACGGCCGCCGGGATCGGCGGCTACCTCCGCTTCCAGCAGGAACGCCGGGTGGAGGCGGTGCACGCGGTGCGCAGGGCCGAACGCCTGGAGATCGCCAGGGAGCTGCACGACCTGGTCGCCCACCACATCACCGGCATCGTGGTGCAGGCCCAGGCCGCGCGTACGGTCGCCGCGACCAAGCCCGAGGCCGTCTCGCCCGCGCTCGACGCGATCGCCACGGCCGGGTCGGAGGCGCTGACCTCGATGCGGCGCATGGTCACGGTGCTCCGCACGGAGGACGACGCGGCCCGCACGCCGGGCGTCACCATGGCCGACCTGCGGATGATGACCGACCGGTTCTCCGCCGACGGGCCGAAGGTGGCCTTCGAGATCGGCTCCGGCTTCGACGACCGCACGCTGCAGCCGGAGGTCATGACGACCGTGCACCGGGTGCTCCAGGAGGCGCTGACGAACGTGCGCAAGCACGCGCCGCGGGCCGCCTGGGTCGAGGCGTCCCTGCGCCGCCACGAGGGCAGCGCGGTGCTGCGGGTGCGGAACTTCGGGTTCGGCTCAGACCCGCGGCTGGCCGGCCTGGGCGGCGGGTTCGGTCTGGTCGGGATGGCCGAGCGGGTGGAGGCGCTGGGCGGCCGGTTGTACGCCGGGCCCTCGCCGGAGGGGGCCTGGGAGGTGTTCGCCGAGTTCCCGCTGTCCTGACGCGACGACCCGCTCGAACACCTCCTCGCCCAGCCGGTCCCGCAGCCGCGCGACGATCCGTTCCGCATCGAGCCGCTCAGCCGCGGGCAACGGCACGCCCACCTCCTGCCGGATCGCCCCCGCCACCCCGACCAGCTCAGCCGCCCTGATGACCCAGGCGTCGGACGACGTTTCCACGCCCGACAGTGACAGGGCGCCGGCCAGGCCCTCCAGGGCCAGGGCGACGGCGCGGGGGTCGGCGGTGGCGCGGGCCGCCTCGTGGCCCTCGCGGTGGCGGGCCAGCGCGAGCCGTGCGTCGCCGCGCTGCTCGGCGGCGAACCCCAGCTCGGCCATGATGAACGCGATCCCGGACGTCCCGCGCACCTGCCGCAGCCAGCCGAGCACGGGCAGCAGGTACGCCTCGGCCTCGTCGTACCGGCCCTGCCTGCGGGCGCTCATGGCCAGGCCGAGCAGCGCGTTCTCCTCGGCCGACTTGTACGACTGCGCCACCGCCAGCCGCCTGGCCCGCTCGTGCAGGTCGTCGGCGGCCGCGTAGTCGCGCTTCAGCAGCGCGATCCGCCCCAGCCCGGCCAGCTTGTACGACACCTCGAACCCGAGCGCCTCCGCCAGCCGCAGCCCTTCCCTCCGCAGCCGGGCGGCCTTCGGGTAGTCGCCGCGGATCTCGGCCGCCCGGTCCAGCACGTCCATGGCCTCGATCTGTCCCCAGCCGTCACCCAGCTCCCGGAACCGCGCGAGGCCCCGCTCCCCGTCGCGTTCCATCGCGGCCAGGTCGCCGCGGCCGACGGCGAGCTTGGCCCGCAGGCACAGCGCCGCCGCGATCCCCCACCGATCTCCCAGCGCCTCGTACGCCGCCAGCGCCCGCCCGGCCGCCGCCTCATGCGCGGCGTGATCGCCGTACGCCCAACGGACATGCGTCAGCAGCCAATCGGCCAGCGCCTCCCCCGCCAGGTCGAGCTCCTCCCGCCGTACGGACACGGCGGTCTCCCCGATCAGCGACTCCACCCCAGCCAGCCAAACCGCCGCCCGCCCCGCGTCACCACCCGCGCCGGTGACCCGTGTGGTCGCCTCGGGGGCGTTGATGGCGGTGGTCAGGGAGCGGCGGGCTTCGCGGAGGCGGCCGCGCAGGATCCAGTACCAGGCCAGCGCGTTGACCAGGCGCAGCGGGTAGGGCCCCGCGAGCGCGCGGCGGAGGTTGGCGGTTTCCGCGTCGAGCCGTTCCAGCCACTCCCGCTGCCCCGGCCCCCGGAGGTCGGCGCGCTCGGCCAGCGCCGTGTAGTAGCGCGCGTGCCGCTCCCTGACCAGGTCGTCCTCCCCCGCCTCGCGCAGCCGCTCCACGCAGTACGCGGCCACGGACTCCAGCAGGCGGAACCGTGGCCCGGGGACGCGGACGACCAGCGACCGGCCCACCAGGCGGGCCAGAGTGTCCAGCACGTCCACCCCTGGTTCCGCGGACACCTCCTCGGCGGCCTCCAGCGTGCACCCGTCGGCGTGCACGGCCAGCCGCCGCAGCACCACCCGCTCGGCCTCGCCCAGCAGCTCCCAGCTCCAGTCGATGACCGCCCGGAGCGTACGCTGCCGGGCGGGGGCGTCGCGCGTCCCGGCGCTGAGCAGCCGGAACCGGTCGTCCAGCCGGTCGGCGAGCTCGTGAACGCCCAGCGCGCGCACGCGGGTGGCGGCCAGTTCCAGGGCCAGCGGGAGGCCGTCGAGCCGCCGGCAGACGGTGGCCACGGTCTCGTCCGGCTCGACACCGGCCCGTGCCGTGAACAGGCGTACGGCCTCGGGCTCCGGAAGCGGCGGCACGACCCGTACACGCTCGCCGGTCACCCCGAGCGGCTCCCGGCTGGTCGCCAGCACCCGCAGCCCGGGAACGGCCCGCAACAGCTCCGCCACGAGCCCGGGGACCGTGCTGCCACCAGCACCATCGTGCGTGGCCCCGCTGCCGTGCGGCGGGTTCGCCTCGGCCCCGCCTCCCCTCGCGCGGGTGGCCGGGTCCAGGAGGTGTTCGCAGTTGTCGAGGATCAGGAGAACGTCTTTGCCGGTCAGTGCGCCGGCCAGGCGGGAGGCCAGCGGGAGCGTGTCGTCGTCGCGTACCCCCAGCACCGCCGCCACCGCCTCGGACGGGTCCACCGCTCCGGCGAGCTCCACCAGCCACACCCCGTCGGGCGCGGTCACACCGCGAGCGGCCTCCAGCGCGAGGCTGGTCTTCCCGACGCCGCCCGGCCCCGTGAGCGTCACCAGCCGGGCGGCGGCCAGCAGCCCGCGCACGTCGGCCACGTCGGCGTCCCGTCCGATCAGCTCCGTCAGGGGCGCGGGCAGGTTCGTCGGTCCACTCCTGACCGCCGAAGCCACCGGGCGGTGCAGGGCGGTGTCCTGGCGGAGGACGGCCTGGTGGAGCGCGGTCAGCTCGGGCGACGGGTCCACCCCCAGCTCCTCGGCCAGCCGCCCCCGCAGCTCCGCGTACGCCGCCAGCGCCTCACCCTGCCGCCCGCCCCGGTACAGCGCCCGCATGTGCGCCGCCACCAGCCGCTCCCGCAGCGGATGCCGGGCGACCAGCGAGCCGAGGTCCACGGGCTCCCCCAGGTCGAGATGGAGCTCAGCCTGCTCCTCCAGCGCCGCGAGCCGCGCCTCCTCCAGACCGGCCGCCTCGGCGCGCACGAACTCCGCGTCGGCGAACTCCGCGTACGCGGGCCCGCGCCACAACGCCAGGGCTTGCCCCAGCTCCCCCGCCCGCACCCGCGGGTCACGCGAACGACGCCCGACGAGCGCCCGGAACCGCCCGGCATCACAGTCACAGCCCGCCAGCCGATACCCCCCAGGACCGTGCAGAACGGCGCCACGGTCGCCGAGCGCACGGCGCAGCTCCGAGACACGAGCCTGAAGGGTGCCGCGCGGGTTACGACCGGCCCGCTCCCCCCACAGGTCCTCGATCAGCCGGTCCGCCGAAAGCGGCCCGCCCCCGTGGACGAGCAGGTCGGCCAGGAGCGCCCGCACCTTGGGCTCGGCCACCTCGACAGGACGGCCGTCCTCCGTACGGACCCGCAACGGCCCGAGCACTCCGAAACGCAACACACCCAACCCAACCCGTGGCGGGCCCGAAGGATTTCCGTAGCGGCCGGCCGGATGGTCGAGGGCATGAGCGAAGTGACAGTGGTGGGACTCGGCCCGATGGGGTCGGCGATGGCCGTGGCGTTCCTGGCCGCGGGCCACGAGGTGGCGGTCTGGAACCGCACGGCGAGCAAGGCGGACGCGCTGGTGGACAAGGGCGCCAGGCGGGCGGGGTCGGCGGCCGACGGCGACCTGCTGGTGGTCAGCCAGACCGACTACCCGGCGATGTACGACAGCTTCGGCGAGGCGAGGCTCGACGGGAAGGTGGTGGTCAACCTCAGCTCCGGCACCCCCGAGGAGCTGCGCGCGGCGGCCGGCTGGGTCGCCGGGCGCGGCGGCACGCTGGTCACCGGGGGCGTCATGGTGCCGCCGCCGGCGATCGGGCAGCCGGGGGCGTACACGTTCTACAGCGGCCCCGAGGACGTGCTCGACCGGCACGCCGCGACCCTGAAGGCCCTCGGCCAGGTCACCTACGTGGGGGCCGACCAGGGGCTGGCGATGACGTACTATCAGGCGCAGCTGCTGATGTTCTGGTCGAGCCTGACCAGCTTCATGCACGCCCTCGCCCTCATGCGCAGGTCGGGCGTGCCGGCGAGGGACTTCCTGCCGTTCGCGGGGGAGCTGTTCACCTCGATGGGCGGCGACGGCCCCATGGGGTACGCGAAGATTCTCGCCGAGGAGGCGGAGGCCGGCGTCTACCCGGGCGAGCTCAACTCCCTGCACATGCAGGCCGTGGGCCTCGGCCACGCCGTGGACGCGCTGGCCGAGGCCGGTCTGGAGACCACGGTGCCGCAGGCGCTGCGGCGGCTCTTCGAGCGCGCGGACGCCGAAGGCCGCGGCGATGAGGGCCTCGGCACCGTGATCGAGTCGATCATGAAGCCCTAGCGGTTGGCGAGGAAGGCGAGCAGGTCCTGCCGGGTGATCAGCCCGGCGGGCTTGCCGTCGTCCAGCACGACCGCCGCATCCGCCTTTTCCAGCGCTTCCACCGCACGAGCCACGGGTTCACCACTGCCGATCGTGGGTAGCGGGGCCGACATATGTTCGGAGATCGGGTCGTCGGACGAAAGCTTTCCGCGGTAGAGAGCGTCGAGGAGGTCGCGCTCGACGATCGAGCCGACCACCTCGGCCGCCATGACCGGCGGCTCCTCCTTCATCACGGGCAGCTGCGAGACGGAGTACTCGCGCATGATCGAGATGGCCGTGCCGACCGACTCGTGCGGGTGGGCGTGCACGAACTCCGGCAGCCCCGGACCCTTGCGCGCCAGCACGTCGCCGACCAGCCCCTCCTCCGACGACTCGGTCAGGAAGCCGTAGTCGGCCATCCAGTCGTCGTTGAAGATCTTGGACAGGTAACCTCGGCCGCCGTCGGGCAGCAGCACGACCACCATGTCGTCGGGCGAGGCCGCGGCCGCCACCCGCAGCGCCGCCACCACGGCCATGCCGCAGGAGCCGCCGACCAGCAGCCCCTCCTCGCGGGCGAGCCTGCGGGTCATGGTGAAGGAGTCCTTGTCGGACACCGCGATGATCTCGTCGCAGATGGTCGTGTCGTAGGTGGCCGGCCAGATGTCCTCGCCGACGCCCTCCACGAGGTACGGACGGCCGCTGCCGCCGGAGTAGACCGAGCCCTCCGGGTCGGCCCCGATGATCTTCACGCGACCGCCGGAGACCTCCTTGAGGTAGCGGCCGGTGCCGCTGATCGTGCCGCCGGTGCCGATGCCGGCCACGAAGTGCGTGACCCGGCCCTCGGTCTGCTCCCAGATCTCCGGCCCCGTCGAGTGGTAGTGGGAGTCGGGATTGTTGACGTTGGAGTACTGGTCGGGCTTCCAGGCGTTCGGGATCTCGCGGGCCAGCCGGTCGGAGACCGAGTAGTAGGACTCGGGGTGGTCGGGCGCGACGGCGGTCGGGCAGACGACGACCTCGGCGCCGTACGCCCGCAGGACGGAGATCTTGTCCTGGGCCACCTTGTCGGGCACGACGAACAGGCACCGGTAGCCCTTCTGCTGCGCCACGATGGCCAGCCCGACGCCGGTGTTGCCCGAGGTGGGCTCCACGATGACGCCGCCAGGGCGCAGCTCGCCGGACTTCTCCGCGGCTTCGATCATGCGCACCGCGATCCGGTCCTTGACGGAGCCGCCCGGGTTGAAGTACTCGACTTTGGCGAGCACCTGCGCAGGCACCCCCGCATTGACTTTGTGCAGCCTGACGAGTGGGGTGTTCCCCATCAGCTCGACCAGGGAATCGTAAACGCGCACCGAGGTGTTCACCTTCTTTGCCGAAGCTTGATCAGCTTGTCGTCGGCCGAGGTCCCCTGGGGGTGACAGGGCCTCGGTTACTTTCAAGCAAACGCTACCGCCGAGTTCGACCGGGGAGGGCACGTACGTGGTGTGGCCAGCAGGGATGGCGCGGGCGGCACGCAAGATCGCTACCGCGGCTGCGCTCGGAGGGGGCGGGCTCACCGCCCTCGGAGCCACGGCGTACGGCCTGCTGATCGCTGAAGGACTGCTCGCACGCAGGGTCATCGGCCAGCCGCACGGCCTGGACGGCCCGGTCTCCGACGGCGTGTACGGCGACTTCCCCGGCGAGCCGATCAGGATGGCCATGCTGGGCGACTCGACGGCCGTGGGCCTCGGCATGACCGACCCGGCCAAGACCCCGGGCGTGCTGCTGGCCAACGGCCTGGCCTCGGTGGCCGAGCGCCCGGTGCGCCTCGTCGTCGCCGCCAAGTCCGGCACGCCGTCGGCCGAGCTGGTCGAACAGGTGGACGTCGCCCTCGCCATGGAGGCCGACCTCGCGGTGATCTTCGTGGGGGCCAACGACATCATCACGCAGACGCCGCCCGCGACGGCCGTACGGCATCTGACCAAGGCGGTGCGGCGGCTGCGCGACGCGGGGGCCGAGGTGGTCGTGGGCACCTGCCCCGATCTCGGCACGGTGCGGCCGATCGCCCAGCCGCTGCGCTGGGTGACGCGGCGCTGGAGCCGCCAGCTGGCCGCGGCGCAGACGGTCGCCGTGGTCGACGCCGGAGGGCGTACGGTGGCGTTCGCCGACGTCCTAGGGCCCGAATTCGACGCAAATCCGGCAGAAATGTTCGGACCGGATCGTTTCCATCCATCTGACCGAGGTTACGCGCAGGCCGCTTACGCGGTGCTACCGTCGGTGTGCGCAGCGTTGGGGCTTTGGCCTGAACCGCACCCCCGGCGCGGCGAAGCACTGCAACCGATATACCTCGCGGCGGCGACGGCCGCGGAGGAGCCCGGCACCGAGGTCACCGCGACCCGGGTCGACGGGCGGGCGACGGGCCTGCACGGTAAGTGGGTGACGTTGTTCCGCCGGCGGCTCGGCGAGCCGCTCAACGACGCCTGACGGCTCAGCGAGACCGCGCCCGGTCACCCTCCGGGCCGGAGCCGCCACTCCCCGTTCTCATTGGAGTGGATTGCCTGTGCTCCGGTCCCTTTGGAAACCGTCCCTCGCCCTCGCCGGAACCCTCGCCGCGACGGCCTGCTCCGGCAGCGACGCGGCCACCACCGAATCCACGACCTGGCACAACACCCACGTCAACGCCGTCAGCCGGATGGCCGTGGCGGCCGGGGTCGTGGCCGCCACCTCCATGAAGCCCGACGGCACGCTCGAGACGGTCGCCCTCGGCCTGCGCGACGGCAGGCGGCTGTGGGCCCAGCCGGCCACGATGGCGGGCCGCCTGCCCGGCATGGGCGTCTCCACGCCGGCGGTCGTCGAGACGTCCCCGGGCAAGGCCGTGGTCGTCGCGCTCGACCCGGTCAAGAAGGGCCGCTGGAACGCCACCCTCACCGCCCGCGACGCACATTCGGGCGCGCGCAAGTGGAGCAGGCCGGTGCACTCGACGTTCGGGCCGCAGCGATGCGGGCCCTACGTCTGCCTGTCGGAGCACACCGCCCTGGCCAAGGCGCGCATGGTCGTGCTCGAACCGTCGACCGGCAAGGTGCTGTGGCGGCTGCCCGGCATCTCCGAGGTCGAGTGGTACGACCGCTCCCGCGTCCTGCTGCTGCGGCTGTCCGCCAGCCCCTCGGTCGAGTCGTACGAGCTCAAGACCGGCAAGCTGCAGTGGCAGCAGCCGATCGAACAGGCGCTCGGGCCGGGCATCGACGTGTCGGGCGGGTGGGCGTTCGGCGCGGCGGGCGACGACCTGGTCGGCTACGTCGCCCCCTACACCCACCCGCAGACGCGGAAGGTCTCCACGTTCGGGCTGTTCTCCGTCAGGATCTCCGACGGGACGATCAACTGGATGCGCCCCTCCGTCGTACGCGTCTATCCGAGCGGCAACCCCGGCCACGCCCCCGTCGTCCGCCCGGTCGACCCGCAGGGCTCCTACGGCGGGTTCGCCCGGCTCGACCCCCAGAGCGGGCGGGTGGTCGGCCAGATCCCGGCCGCCGACGTGCCGGGCTCCGGCTGGTGGCTGGCCTTCCCCGAGCGCATGGACAAACTGGGCTTCCTCACCCACAACGCCAAGGGCACGGCGTTCGACCTGGCCTCCGGCGGCCCCATCTCGGTGGAGGAGCAGCGCGGCTGGTCGTTCTGCGTCACCGACCCCAAGCCGCTGCCCCTGCGCGGCCAGCCGCCGGGCTTCTACTCCACGGCCGCCATCTGCGAGTACGACCTGGCCACGGGCAAGCGCGTCTCGCCGGCGGCGGCTCCGCCGCTGTGGTTCACCGGCAGCCAGGAGGGCTGGCGGCTGTGGCGCGACGAGAAGGGCGCCGTCCACGCGGTGCACGACCACACGGGGACGACGCCGGGTATGTACGGATAACGCCCGGGGCCGGCGCGGGCCCCGAGCGAAGAACTGGAATATAGTTCTACTATTAGCGCCGACAAAGGAGGGGCCATGCCCGAGGCAGTCATCGTCGCAACCGCGCGTTCCCCGATCGGGCGAGCCTTCAAGGGCTCGCTGAAGGACATCCGGCCCGACGACCTGACCGTGCAGATGATCCAGGCCGCGCTGGCGAAAGTGCCCCAGCTCGACCCGTCGTCGATCGACGACATCATGCTCGGCTGCGGCCTGCCCGGCGGCGAGCAGGGCTTCAACATGGCCCGCGTGGTGGCGGTGCTGCTCGGGCTCGACAACGTGCCCGGCACCACCGTGACGCGTTACTGCTCCTCGTCGCTGCAGACCACGCGGATGGCCTTCCACGCCATCAAGGCGGGCGAGGGCGACGTGTTCGTCTCGGCCGGCGTCGAGACCGTGTCGCGCTTCACCAAGGGCAACTCCGACTCGCTGCCCGACACGCACAACCCGGCCTTCCTGAGCGCGCTGGGCCGTACGAAGGAGTTCGGCAAGGGCGGCAAGACCTGGCACGACCCGCGTGAGGACGGCGAGGTCCCCGACGTCTACATGGCGATGGGCCAGACCGCCGAGAACGTCGCCCAGATCAAGGGCATCTCCCGCCAGGAGCAGGACGAGTTCGGCGTGCGCTCGCAGAACCTCGCCGAGAAGGCGCTGGCCGACGGGTTCTGGGAGAAGGACATCACGCCGGTGACCCTGCCCGACGGCACCGTGGTCAGCAAGGACGACGGCCCGCGGCCCGGCACCACGTACGAGAAGGTCTCCTCGCTGCAGCCCGTCTTCCGCCCCGACGGCACGGTCACGGCCGGCAACTGCTGCCCGCTGAACGACGGCGCCGCCGCGGTGGTCGTGATGAGCGACGTCAAGGCCGCCGAGCTGGGCATCACGCCGCTGGCCCGGATCGTCTCCACCGGCGTCTCCGGCCTGTCGCCCGAGATCATGGGCCTCGGGCCGGTCGAGGCGACGAAGCAGGCGCTGGCCAGGGCCGGCATGGCGATCGACGACATCGACCTGGCCGAGATCAACGAGGCGTTCGCGGCCCAGGTGATCCCGTCGTACCGCGAGCTGGGCATCGAGCTCGACCGGCTCAACGTCAACGGCGGCGCGATCGCGGTCGGGCACCCGTTCGGCATGACCGGCGCGCGGATCACCTCCACGCTGATCAACGGCCTCCAGCACCACGACAAGAGCATCGGACTGGAGACGATGTGCGTGGGCGGCGGCCAGGGCATGGCCATGATCGTCGAGCGCCTCG
The DNA here is from genome assembly GCF_004348995.1 of Nonomuraea terrae. GTDB lineage: Bacteria > Actinomycetota > Actinomycetes > Streptosporangiales > Streptosporangiaceae > Nonomuraea > Nonomuraea terrae. The sequence goes on along the minus strand of NZ_SMKQ01000015.1, from coordinate 30,504 downwards.
GCTGATCGACGCACCGCGTTCGCCCGGCGCCCGGCCTCACGGCCGGGCGCTTCGCGTGTGCCCTTCCGGTCAGCCGTGGTGGTCGGGGCCGGCGTGGGCCGGGGTGATGCTCATGATGACGCGGTGTTCGCGCTCCATCGCGGCGCGGTAGTCGTCCCAGTCGGGGTGTTCGCCGGAGATGCCGCGGTAGTAGGCGATCAGGTGCTCCATGGCGTCCGGCAGAGCGATGATCTCCGTCGTGCCGTCGAGCTGGATCCAGTCGCCGTAGAAGCGGTCGGTGAAGACGCACAGCGAGACCTGCGGGTCGCGGCGGGCGTTCTTCACCTTGATCGCGGTTTCCCTGGAGCTGATGACCACGCGGCCGTTCTCGACCCCGGCGACGACCGGGGACATCTGCGGGCGCCCGTCGCGATGCCTGGTGAGCAGGACCGCGTGGTGGTTGGCGCGAAGGAAGTCAAGTGCCTTGTCGAGATCCATTCCCTCATGATGACGCGCCCGCGCTGGCAGCGCGGGCGCGGGGGGACGGTGTGGGGTCTAGATGAAGCCCCGACGGTTACGGCGGTGCCGCTCGTGTTCGCGCACGATGGCGGCGGCATAGCCGTGAGTGAGCCCGTGCTCGTCGGCGAGCCAGTTGGCCCGCTCGTCACACCGTAGGAAAGCCGGGCCGTTGTCGATGGCTTGGAACCACTCGGGGAGTTCGCGTCCCGTTATCGATGGGACCCTTGCGATGAGCTTCGTCTGCGTCTCCGGTGAGTGGTTCAAGATCATGGGCACCTCCGCGGTTAACGCTTCTTTGCTTGACACTGCAACACAGATGTACAGATGGCAACCCCCCGTAAGGGCATCATTCCGTGACGGTCGGTAGATCTTCGATCGCACAACGAAAAGGGCCCCGCCGGATCGGCGAGGCCCTCATCACGTCGCGGACGGTCAGTCGCTGCTGTTGAAGTAGTAGACCAGCCGCAGCACCTCGAGGTAGATCCACACGAGGCTGAGCGTCAGGCCGAACGCGCACTGCCAGGCGAACTTCTCCGGAGCGCCCTGGCGGACGCCCTGCTCGATCGAGTCGAAGTCGAGCAGCAGGAAGAAGCAGCCGAGCAGGATCATCGCGGCGCTGAAGATCCAGCCGAGCGGGGAGTCGGTGCGCAGCCCCAGGCCGCCGTCGACGAAGAAGCCGGCGACCAGGTTGACCAGCACCAGGGCGAGGGCCGCGAGGCCGGCGGCGATGGTGAACTTCACCAGCTTGGGTGTGACGCGCACGATGCGCAGCGAGTAGACGGTCAGCACCGCGCCGAAGGCGAACGCCGTGCCGAGCACCGCCTGCAGCACGATGCCGCTGACCATGCCCTCGAAGAGGGAGCTGATCGTGCCGAGGAAGACGCCCTCGAACACCGCGTACGCGAGGATGAGCGCCGGGTTGGTGCTCATGGTGAACGAGGCGATCAGCCCCAGCACCAGGGCCACGACGGCGGCGCCGATGGCGATCATCGGCGGGACCTGGAGGTACCAGGCCGCGGCGGCGGCCACGACGAGCGCCCCGAGGGTCAGGAACCCTCGAACCACGACGTCGTCGAGCGTCATGGTGCGGAACGCCGGCCGGGACGGGGTGTACGACGGCGTGTCGTACATGTTCTGCAACTGGTCGGGGGACGGGGTGGGGCCGGCCCAGCCCGTCGCGGCCTGCTGCCGCGACCTGCTGAATACGGGGTTCTTGCTCTGCATCGCTGCCTCCTGTGTCGCCGACCTGCGGGGCCGGCGGCACCTTGGTCAACTGTGACGCTCAGTCAGATGTTCCTACGAAACCTACGGCTGCGTTCACAACGAACATGCCCGCCGTGGAGTTCCCATGGTCATCCCGAGACGGAGAAATCTTCGTCATGGGAGCCCCTCGGGTGACGCCCGCCGGGGGCGGCGGGCCGGACCGGGCAGGCGACTATAGGCGCCGACCGGGTTTTCACCGTCGAAAAGTCTCGCCGTGAAGCGTAGTCAACCTTTCACGGAAAGAAACGACGGGGCTCTCCCCAGAGATTGCAGATGACCGGCGCGAAGTCAATATCGAGAGGAACACGATAAGTTTTCAGCCGCGCAAACATGGACTGCCTGTCCGGCCCCGAGAGGGAGACTCCTGACCGCGTGCTCAGCCCCTACGCCACCGGGGCTGAAGCACGTCGCGCCGCCCCTACTGAGTAACAACTCGATATCGGCTGCGCGAGTCCGTCCGTCGATCGCGGTAAACCTCCAGGTCAGTGACCTAAAGGGAAGGTAAAGAGGCAGTGCCCCCGGCGGGATTCGAACCCGCACGTCAACCCTTTTAAGGGGTTTGCCTCTGCCATTGGGCTACGGGGGCGCCGCAATCATACGAAACGGACCATGCTTCCGAGGAGCACAACTTCGCATCAAGCGTCACAACTGTGAAGACTAGTGTGAAGTGATAGGACTCCGGGCACTCTGTCCAAGAAGAGTAGACCGTCCAGATGGTCCAGTTGGTGCTGAATGCAGCGGGCTTCGAAGGCATCCGCTTCGATGGTGACGGCCTCCCCCGTACCTGGCAAATGCCCATGTACGGTGATACGCGTCGCGCGGGGGACGTCCGCGCTCAGCCCCGCGACGGAGGCGCAGCCCTCGCGCCCCTCGTTCCAGTGGGCGGCGCCGGCGAGCCGTGGATTGGCCACCACGAGCTCTCCGGCCCTTGACCGGGCCTTGGGGTGGCGACCGGCGTCGAAGGCGATGAGGCGCCAGCTCAGGCCGATCTGGGGGGCCGCGAGGCCCGCCGTGGCGGGCTCGTTGCGCAGGGTCGCGAGAAGGTCGGCCGCCGCGGCCACGACTTCGGGCGCGGTCGGGTCCACCGGTTCTGCCATGGCCGACAGCACCGGGTGGGGCGCCCCGAGCACCTGCCGCGGGGTTCCCTTCACAGCAGGTCCGGTTCGACGGGGCGGAAGGTGATCTGCGAGTCGAGGCTCGCGCCGACGGCCGCGAGCCTGCGCATGAGCGCCGCCACGTCCACGTCCTTGGGCAGGTCGACGTCGGCGATCAGCACGTAGAGGCGGCCGGTCAGCCGGGTGCTCATGCCGGTGATGTTGCCGCCGTCGGCGGCGAGCACGGCGCTGATGGCGGAGATGATGCCCGGCCGGTCGGGGCCGTGGACGGTCAGCACGTAGCCGACTCCTTCGGGGCCGCCGCCGTCGTCGCAGAAGTGACGGCGCGCGTCGATGGCGGAGGCGGTCACGACCAGGTCGGGCGCGCCCAGGCGTTTCCTCAGCTCGGCGGGGTCGAGGTCGCCCGACACCAGCAGCATCATCGCCACGTGCCCGCCGAGCAACGTCATGGTCGAGTCCTGGATGTTCGCTCCGCACTCGGCCAGCGAACCGGTGACCGCGGCGATCACGCCGGGCCGGTCGACGCCGAGCACGGTCACCGCTGAGAGCCCCACCCCTTGTGCCCCTTCCCTTGCGACCAGGGGCGCCGAGACGCCCCGGCGGTGACCGCCGGGGCGTTGCCGTTCCCGGGCTAGCGGCGAGTCGTCGCCACGGCGGCCCTGAATCCCTCGCGTGGATGTTCCATCTCACCCAGCGAGATGGTCTCGCGCTTGAAGAACAGGGCCAGGGTCCAGTCGACGACGACGCGGACCTTGCGATTCAGCGTCGGCACCCGCGACAGATGGTAGGTGCGGTGCATGAACCACGCAGGGAATCCGCGAAGCTTGACGCCGTAGACGTTGGCGACGCCCTGGTGCAGGCCGAGACCTGCGACCGATCCGACGTACTTGTGGCGGTATTGCAGCAATTCCTGACCGCGCAGGTGGCGGACGATGTTGTCGGCCAGCACCTTGGCCTGGCGGACGGCGTGCTGGGCGTTGGGTGCGCAGAACTGGCCCGGGTTGGTCACGTCGGGCACCCCGGCGGCGTCGCCGGCCGCGAACGCGTCGCGCGTGCCCGCCACGGTGAGCAGGGCGGTGGTCTTGATCCGGCCGCGCTCGTCGAGCGGCAGGTCGCTGTCGTTGACGACCGGGCTCGGCTTGACGCCGGCGGTCCACACGAGGGTGTCGGCGTCGAACTCCGTGCCGTCCGAGAGCACCACGCGGCCGTCCGTGCACGACTCCAGGCGGGTCTCCAGCCGGACGTCGATGCCGCGCTCGCGCAGCTGCTCGAGGGTCCACCTGCCCATCTCGGGCCCGACCTCGGGCAGCACCCGGGTGGTGGCCTCCACCAGCACCCAGCGGATGTCGGACGGCTTGATGTTGCGGTAGTAACGGGTGGAATCCTTGGCCATGTCCTCCAGCTCGGCCAGCGCCTCGACGCCCGCGAAACCGGCGCCGACCACGACGAACGTCAGCGCCCTGCGCCGCACCTCGGGGTCGTCGGTCGACTCGGCCACGTCGAGCAGGTGGAGCACGCGGTTGCGCAGCGCGATGGCCTCACCCACGGTCTTGAAGCCGATGCCGATGTCGGTGAGACCGGGGATGGGCAGCGTACGCGAGATGGAGCCGGCCGCCATCACGAGCACGTCGTAGGAGAGCTGGCGGGCCTCGCCCTCGGCCGGTTGGAACGTGACGGTGCGCCCGGCGTGGTTCACCTTCGTCACCGTCCCGTTGAGGATGTGGGCCTTCGGCAGGATCCGCCGCAGCGGGGCCACCATGTGGCGCGGCGAGAGGTTACCCGCCGCCGCCTCCGGCAAGAAGGGCTGGTAGGTCATGTAGGACTGGGGGTCGATGATCGTGATGCGGGCTTCGCCACCGCGCAGCTCACGGTGGAGCTTGCGCTGCAGCCGCAGCGCCGTGTACAGGCCGACGTATCCGCCGCCGACGATCAAGATGTGCTTGTTCATCCTGAGGCCCCATCCCTCGTCGAATGCTTGTGAAAGCATTCACAAGCTTACGTCAAGCGCTCTCGACGAAGCCAATCCGGACGTGGTGGGACGCGTCACACAGCCAGTGACCTGGCCCTGGTGAAGACGTCATCCAGCATTTGGGCGGTGACGCGGCCGGTGAAGGTGTTCTGCTGGCTGGGGTGGTAGCAGCCGAGCAGGGTCACGGGGGCGCCGGCGTGTCGGAGCTCGACCTCGGCGCCGTGACCGAACGGCGGGCGCAGGCGCGGCAGCTCGTACCCGGCCTCCTTCAGCACCGGCCACACGGCCTGCCAGGCGTAGCCGCCGAGCGCCACGATCACCCGCACGTCCCGCGCCACGAGCGCCAGCTCCCGCGACATCCACGGCTGGCAGGCGGCCTTCTCGGCGGGCGTCGGCTTGTTCGCGGGCGGGGCGCAGCGCACCGGCGCCATCACCCTGGCGCCCAGCAGCCTCTGCCCGTCGCCCGCGTGTGTGCTGGTGGCCTGTGCGGCCAGCCCGCAGCGGTGGAGCGAGGCGAACAGCCAGTCGCCGCTGCGGTCGCCGGTGAAGATGCGCCCGGTCCTGTTGCCCCCGTGGGCGGCCGGGGCCAGGCCTACCACCAGGATCCGGGGATGCTCGTCGCCCCACCCCGGGACGGGCCGGCCCCAGTACGTCTCCTCCGCGAACGCGCGCCGCTTCACCCGGGCGACCTCCTCGCGCCATTCCACCAGGCGCGGGCAGGCACGGCAGACCGACTGCCTGGCCGTGAGCTCTGCGAGGGTGTCGCTGGCGGCGGCGAGGCGGCGCACGTCGGCGGGGTCGAGGGCGACGGGCGTGTCGGCCGTCGCCGGATCGTCGGGCCAGCCGGTGCCCGGGGGTACGAAGCTCATGACACCGATCTCATCACCTCGACCGGGCCGGCGAGGGCGCCGGGGTGTCGCTGGGCACAGGGCGTACGGTGACGGCCGGGTCAGGGGTGGCGGCCGGCGTCGCGGCAGGCCCGGGCGCCGGGCACACCGACGGGGCCGGGCTGGGCATGCCCCGGTGATCGCGCGGGACGGCTCGCTCGTCGATCAGGGGCAGCGGGTAGCGGTTGAGTATCGGCTCGCCGCACGAGCGGTCGACCGTGTGGCCGTAGCGCTCCGGGTGGGTGATGAGGGGGTTGCCGTCCTGGTCGTAGAGGTAGACGTCGGTCAGCGGGGTGCCGTCCTTGGCGTACGGCTTGATGTTGTAGACGCCGTCGGACGACGCGTTGCGCACCCACACCTCGGGACGGGCGACGGCCACCTGTGTCCTGTCGCCGGCCGAGGCCGCGAGGTCGAGGCCCGCCATCAGGGCGATCACGGCCAGCGCGTTGGCCGTGATCTCCACCACGCGACCGGCACGCCGTCCGCGACCGCTGCGCCGGCCGAACCACACCGAGGCCCAGACCGCGACCGCGACCACCACCCAGCCCACGACGTCACCGGGGACGAGCCCGCCGTTGTCGGTGACCATCAGCAGCACCATGGCCAGCAGGTAGCCGCGCAGCACCCACCATCCCGGCCGCAGCTCCGGCAGGAAGCCCGCGAACGAGCGGTAGGGCGCCTGGGCCATCAGCCGGGTGTGCGCCCCCACGGCCCACCCGCGCGGGTCCACCCGGCGCCGGCGGACCCGCTGGGGGCGCTCGCCGTACGCGGCCGCCAGCTCCTCGGCGTAGGCCTCCGGCGGGCCGAGCCTGGACTCCAGCGGCTGGTCGGTCTCGGCGGCGATCTCGGCGAGGTGCTCGTCGAGGTCCTCCAGCAGCTCGTCCCGCTCCGGGTGGTCGGCCAGGGCGGCGCGTACGGCCTGCGCGTACTGGTCGGGGGTCATTCTGCCTCCTTGAGCAGGGATGCCATGGTGGCCGAGAATTCGGCCCACGTCCGGGCCGAGGAGGCGTACATGCCGCGGCCGACGTCGTTGAGCCCGTAGTACTTGCGGTGCGGCCCCTCGTCGGAGGCCACCACGTAGGAGGTCAGCGCGCCCGCCTTGAACAGGCGGCGCAGCGTGCCGTAGACGGAGGCGTCGCCGACCCCGTCGAGCCCGGCCTCCCGCAGCCTGCGCACCACGTCGTAGCCGTAGCCGTCGCGCTCCTTGAGCACGGCCAGCACGGCGAGGTCGAGCACTCCTTTGAGCAGCTGACTGCTATCCACGCGAAGCACACTACTGCGCTTTGCGTAGTAGTGGCAACAAAAGAGAACCGGGCGGCGCCCGAAGGCACCACCCGGTTCACGTGATCAGCGTCGCGCCGTTCAGGCGGCCGGAGTGGAAGCCGAAGGCGTCGGAGTCGCCTCCACCTTCAGCGTCTCGGCCGGCTTCTCAGCCTGCGTCGTGACCCCGCAGGACCGGTAGCTCTCGCTGTCGGAGCTGCTGTTGTTCGGGCCGGTCACCGACAGGGTGACGGTGCCGCCCTTGACGGCCTCGCCGCTCACCGTGGTGGCGACCCCGGGGATGCTCTTCGTGCCGCCACCGCGGCCGAAGTAGACCTCACCGCCGCCGAGCGAGCTGCCGTTCACCCGCCAGGTGTACGACACCTTGCCCGCGCCGGTCGCCGAGACGAAGCCGCTCGCCTTGACGGCGCAGCTGTCGTCCACGCTCACCGAGGCCGAGGCGGACACCTTGGTGCCGTGACCCTCGGGCTTGTGCGGGGTGTAGTCCTTGCACCAGACCTTGTAGCCGGCCCGGTTCGAGTACGAGCCGTCAGGGCTCAGGATCTGCAACTGCGCCCAGCCACGCTGGCTGTGCCGCGGCGAGAAGGCGAAGCCCACCTTGCGGGCGTCGTGGACCTTGACCTTGCCGTAGTCGACCGCGTCACCGTTGAGCAGCCAGCGGTAACGCACCCACGTCGGGCGGTCGGCCTCGATCAGGCCGACGAAGCCGATCTTGTTGCCGGGGGTGCAGCGGCCGGCGTACGAGCTCGGGGTGGCCCAGGCACGGGCCGTGACCGACACGTCGAGGTGCGTACGGACCTCCTTCAGCGGCTCCTGGCAGGAGACGGAGAAGTAGCCCTTCTTGGACGTGACCTTCTTCGGGCCGAGGATCTGGATGGCCTCCCAGCCCTTGACGTCTTCCTCGAAGGTGACGGACTGCTTGACCGTCACCGACTTGACGCCCTTGCCCTTGAGCTTGACCGTGTAGACCTTGCTCTTGGACCCGTCACCGTGGAGCCAGCGGTAGGCCAGCTCCGTCTTGCCCTTGACCGGGACGTTGATCTTGGCCGAGAAGTCGACCTTGGCCGGACAGGACCCTTCGAACTTCCCTGGCGTGGCCTTCGGCGCGGACACCGAGACCTTCGGCGCCTTGCCGGCGGTCGCCGCCTGCGCGGGACCGGCGACCAGGCCCGCGGACAGGGTGGCGAGCACCGCGGCCGACGCGCCGAATGCGGCGGCCTTACGAGCTAACCCAACAGAAACCATGTGAGAGTGCTCCATTCCGTGAGGGAAAAGACGCGCTCGGGAACGGTCGCCACGCCGGCACCTTCCGCGCACAGCGATATGGCAAAGCCCCCGTAATGCACCTTTACCTAATCACAATACTGATTGCACACTCAACACGATCGAGACAGGAGAAATGTCCGGATTTTTCGTCATCTATCGGGCAATAGACCAGGCGATTCCGTCCAGAATGTCGTGTTCACTAACCACGACCTGGGAAAACCCGAAACGGCGTACGATGCGGTCCAAAATGAGCGACCCCACTCCGATCACGTCCACGCGTCCCGGATGCATCACGGGCAGGTCGGCGCGCTCACGGTGGGTCATCGCCAGCAGCCGCCGCGTCACGTCGTGCACCTGCTCGGCCGAGATCCGCGAGTGGTGGATGCGCGCCGGGTCGTAGGACGGCAGGTCGAGCGCGATGCCCGCGACCGTCGTGACCGAGCCCGCCAGGCCCACGAGCGTGTGCGCCCGGCGTACCGGCACCTCGGCCTCGACGCGGTCGAGCGCGGCCTCGATGTCGGCCACCACCGCCTCCAGGGCGGGCGCGGACGGCGGGTCGCCGGCCTCGCGCAGGTGACGCTCGGTCAGGCGGACGCACCCGATGTCCACCGACAGCGCCGCCTCCGCGTGCTGGGAGCCGATCACGAACTCCGTGGACCCGCCGCCGATGTCCACCACCAGGAACGGCGGCAGCGGCCCCTGCGGCACCTCCGTCTCCGGCGACAGCCGGACCAGGCCCTTGGTGGCGCCGGTGAACGACAGCTCGGCCTCCTCGGCCCCCGTCACGACCTCCGGCTCCACCCCGAAGATCTCGCGTACGCCGGCGGCGAACTCCTCGCGGTTGGCCGCGTCCCGCGTCGCGCTCGTCGCCACCACCCTGGTCGCCGTCGCGCCGTGCCGGTCGATCAGCTCCCGGTAGGAACGCATCGCCTTGAACGTGCGCTCCAGCGCGTCGGGCGCAAGCCTGCCGGTACGGTCGACGCCCTGGCCCAGGCGGACGATCTCCATCCGCCGGTCGACGTCGACGATCTCGTCATCGCGCACGTCGGCGATGAGCAGGCGTACGGAATTGGTGCCGCAGTCGATGGCGGCTACACGCATGGTCCGTCACTCCACCAGTCGGGGAGGGCGTCGAGCGCCTCCCTGCCGAACGGGTTGGCCCCGGGCGCCGCGAGCTCGTGCGCCACGAGCGCGTGCAGGCACTTGACCCGCTCCGGCATGCCCCCCGTGCTCTGCATGTCGCGCGGCAGCGGCTCCAGGCCCTGCTCCTCGGCGGCCCTGTCGCGCCGGGCGACGTAGTCGTCGTGCGCGGCCCGGTAGGCGGCCGCCAGATCGGGCTCGGTGGCCAGCCGGGCCTGCATCTCCCGCATCAGGCCCGAGCCCTCCAGCGTGCCGATGGCCGAGGCCGCCTTGGGGCACGTCAGGTAGTAGAGCGTCGGGAACGGCGAGCCGTCAGGCAGCCGCGGCGCGGTCTCCACCACGTCGGGGTTGCCGCACGGGCAGCGGTGGGCCACCCCGCGCAGCCCTCGGGGCGGACGCCCGAGCTGCTCCTGCACGATCTCGACGTCCTTAGCGTCCAACGCTCTCCTTCCCGGTGACCGCCCTGCGCCCGGTGCCCTTGTCGGCTGCCTCCACGGACTCCCAGAGCGTCTGGTACCACGGCGGCACCGCCGCCGGCTGTCTCGCGGCCGTCTGTTCCTTGCCCTGGTGGGGCTCCATCACCACGTAGCACTTCTCGCCGGGACCGCAGTAGTGGAGCCGTTCCTTGGCTGTCTTCTTGATCCAGTTGGGGTCGTCGCTCTGCCGGTCGCGGGCCAGCAGCTCCTGCCGCTCGGCCTCCACCCTGGCCTTCTCCGCCCGCAGCTCGGCGATGCTGCGGCGCAGGCTGATGTACTCGCGCACCGGATAGGCCAGGCTCATCGCGATCGCGCAGACCACGATCGCCAGGATGGCGGCCCGCCCAGTGAGCTGCGGCCTTTTCGTGCCCATCGCCCCCCTTACTTATTGGCCTCGCTCCGCGAGGCCGGCTCGGTGGCCCCCAATGCCGCCGCGTGCCCATTGGCCTCGCTCCGCGAGGCCGGCTCGGTCGCCCCCAATGCCGCCGCGTGCCCATTGGCCTCGCTCCGCGAGGCCGGCTCGATCGCCCCCAATGCCGCCGCCTTCCTCCGCTCCGGTCGCTGCGCTCCCTCCGCTCCCCCAGGCGACGGCAGCTCCCTCGCGTGCCGTCGCCCTTTTCGGGGCCTTCTTTGAAACTAGCGGCGGAAACGGGGGAACGCGGCGCGGCCCGCGTAACGGGCGGCGTCGTCGAGAAGCTCCTCGATGCGCAGCAACTGGTTGTACTTCGCCACCCGGTCGGAACGGGCAGGCGCGCCGGTCTTGATCTGGCCGCAGTTGACCGCCACCGCGAGGTCGGCGATCGTCGTGTCCTCGGTCTCGCCGGAACGGTGGCTCATCATGCACCGGTAGCCGCTGCGGTGGGCCAGGTCGACGGCGTCGAGCGTCTCCGACAGCGTGCCGATCTGGTTGACCTTGACCAGCAGCGCGTTGGCGGCGCCGTCCTTGATGCCGCGCTCCAGCCGCTCGGGGTTGGTGACGAACAGGTCGTCGCCGACGAGCTGCACCTTGGCGCCCAGCGAGGCGGTGATGGCCTTCCAGCCCTCCCAGTCCTCCTCGTCGAGCGGGTCCTCGATGGAGACCAGCGGGTAGTTGGCGACCAGGTCTTCGTAGAAGGCGATGAGCTCCTGGGCCGACAGGCCCTTGCCGTCGATGGTGTAGACGCCGTCCTGGTGGAACTCGGAGGCGGCCACGTCGAGGGCCAGCGCGACGTCCTCGCCCGGCACGTAGCCGGCCCGCTCGACGGCGACCAGGATGAGGTCGAGCGCGTCGCGGTTGGACGGCAGGTTGGGCGCGAAGCCGCCCTCGTCGCCCAGGCCCGTGGCGTACCCCTTCTCCTTGAGCACGCTCTTGAGCGCGTGGTAGACCTCGGTGCCCATGCGCACGGCCTCGCGGAACGTCTCCGCCCCGATCGGCGCGATCATGAACTCCTGGATGTCGACGTTGGTGTCGGCGTGGGCGCCGCCGTTGAGGATGTTCATCATCGGCACGGGCAGTACGTGGGCGTTGGGCCCGCCGAGGTAGCGGAAGAGGGGCAGGTCGGCGCTGTCGGCGGCGGCCTTGGCCACGGCCAGCGAGACGCCGAGGATGGCGTTGGCGCCGAGCTTCGACTTGTTGGGCGTGCGGTCGAGGTCGATCATGATCTGGTCGATGATGCGCTGGTCCTCGGCCTCGATGCCGTTGATCTCCTCGAAGATCTCGTCGGTCACGGCGAGGACGGCCTTCTCCACGCCCTTGCCGCCGTAACGCTTGCCGCCGTCACGCAGCTCGACGGCCTCGAACTGGCCGGTGGACGCACCGCTCGGCACGGCCGCCCGGCCACTGCTGCCGTCGTCGAGCACGACCTCGACCTCCACCGTGGGGTTGCCCCGGGAGTCGAGGATCTCGCGAGCGTATACGACCTCGATGGTAGCCACGGGATGCGCTCCTAATTCGATCAGGCGATATGCCCTCAGAGCCTATCGGTAGGCCCGCTCGCGGGTGCGGCGCGCCTCACCCGGCCGACGACTCCCAGGTGCGGACGCGATCCCGGTAAGCCCGCGCCGCCGCCCGCAGCTCCGCCTCGGCGTCGACCCCGGCCTCGGCGGCCCGGCGTACGAGGTCGAACAGCTCGCGTGCGACGCCCTGCCCGACGGCGGCCGCCAGCGACTCCGGCGCACCGGCCCGCTCGGCCCTGCGCAGCAGCTGGGCCGCCAGCGACAGCGCCGGTTGACCCATCGGCACGCCCTCCAGCACCGACTCGCGGCCCTTGGACGCACGCTCGGCGGCCTTGATGGCCTCCCAGTTGTCGTTGACCTCGTCGGCGCTCTCGGCCCGCACCGAGCCGAACACGTGGGGATGGCGGCGTACGAGCTTGTCGACGATGCCCGCCGCCACGTCGTCGATGTCGAAGCCCTCGGCCACCCGCGCGTGGAAGACCACCTGCAGCAGCAGGTCCCCGAGTTCTTCGCGCAGCGCCTCGTGGTCGCCCTGCTCGATCGTCTCGAGCACCTCGTACGCCTCTTCCAGCAGATACGGGACCAGCGACTCGTGGGTCTGCTTGCGATCCCACGGGCACTCGGTGCGCAGCCGGTCCATCACCGCCACGAGGCCGAGCACCCGCCCGCCCGGCAGGTCGTACGAACCCGGCACGACCTCGATCACCGGCGGCTCGTCGAGCGCGAGCGCGGCGTGCCCCACCGCCCGCATGAACGCCTCGTCGCCGGCCTCGGACTCCGACGCCAGCCACACCACGGTCTCGGCGACCGCGCGCGCGACCAGCCCTCGCGGGTCGGGCTCGACCACCTCGGCCTCGATCCCGGCCTCGGCCAGGTAGGGCAGCTGCCGCTGCGCGGCGGAGGCGGTGAGGACCGGCCCCGAGCGCAGGGCCTGCCAGGCCTGGTGGCTCAGCAGGCCCGGCGCGACCGTGGGCGAGGTGGTGACGACGATCAGCGGCACGGTCAGCCCTGCGCCTGCGCCTGCTGGGTGAGCTTGCCGAACCTGCCGGTGTCGACGAACAGCGCGGGGTTCTCCTGCGTGCGCTGCGGGTTGAGGGCGCCGTAGCGGGGGCTGAAGACCGGCTTGATCGAGATGAACTCCTGGGTCAGGCGCTGCTGCCCCGCCTGGCCGCCGAACTGCTGCTGCAGCTTCGACAGGCCGACGATCGCCCGGCCGTAGTCGCGGGCGTCGGTCGGCGTGACGCCGTTGGCCAGCAGGTTGATCTCGGGCGACTCGAACTGGCCCGGATCGCGCAGCGCGGCGTCGACCTCCGACTCGCTCACCTGCACCTTGTAGCGCGCCGCGAGCTGCCGGGACACGCTCACGTTGACCAGCCGCTGCAGCACGATCTGGCTCGCCGGGACGCCGCCGAGCGCCGACTCGTCCAGGTTGGCCCGCTTCAGCGCGGCGAGATAGGCCTGCGTGTCCTCGTTGAGCTCACTCGTCGAGATGCGTTCCTTCCCGACCACGGCCGCGGCCCCGGCCTGCATGGGAGAGGAGCAGGCGGTCAGTGCCATGGCCACCGCGGCGGCGGCCACGGCCACTCGTATCGACTTCACGTAAGTCCCTTTCCGACCCGAAAACCGCCGCTAGCTTACCCGGGCGGGCTCGAGGAACATCGCCTCGACCAGGTCGCCGCACCATTTGAGCAACTCGAGATCGCGCAGGGGCTGACCGCCCAGCGGCTTGGTCTTGGGCACCGGCACCAGCAGCGTCTCCGCCGCCTGCTTGTATATCGCCTTCTTGTACAGCCGGTCGAGCCGGACCTGCTGCGACTCCTTCAGCCTGGCCGGGCCGAACTTGATGTTCTGCCCCTGCAGCGTGACGTCGGTGAGCCCGCCGGCGCGCGCCTTGATGCGGAACCGCGCGACCTCCAGGAGGTTCTCCACCTCCGCCGGCGGCCTGCCGTAGCGGTCGGTCAGCTCGTCGCGCACCTCGTCGATGTCGGCCGTCGTGGCGATGGCCGCGATCCGCTTGTACGCCTCCAGCCGCAGCCGCTCGGAGGTGACGTAGTCGTGCGGGATGTGCGCGTTGATCGGCAGCTCCACCTTGACGTCGGGCTGCTCCTCGCGCACCTCCTCGCCGGACAGCTTGGTCCGCTGCTCCTGCACGGCCTCGGACATCAGCCGGACGTACAGGTCGAAGCCGACGCCCGCGATGAAACCGGACTGCTCGGCGCCCAGCACGTTGCCCGCGCCGCGGATCTCGAGGTCCTTCATCGCGACGTACATGCCGGCGCCCATCTCGGTGTGCTGCGAGATGGTGGCCAGCCGTTCGTGCGCGGTCTCGGTCAGCGGCTTCTCCGGCGGATACAGGAAGTACGCGTACCCGCGTTCCCTGCCTCGCCCGACCCGGCCGCGCAGCTGGTGGAGCTGCGACAGGCCGTAGTTGTCGGCGCGGTCGACGATCAGCGTGTTGGCGTTGGGCACGTCGAGACCCGACTCGACGATCGTGGTGGAGACGAGCAGGTCGTACTCGCGTTCCCAGAAGCCGACCATGATCTTTTCGAGCTGGTGCTCGTTCATCTGGCCGTGGGCCACCGCGATGCGCGCCTCGGGCACCAGCTCGCGCAGCCGCGCGGCGACCCGGTTGATCGAGGCCACCCGGTTGTGCACGAAGAAGATCTGGCCGTCGCGCATCAGCTCGCGCCGGACCGCCGCCGCGATCTGCTTCTCCTCGTACGGCCCCACGAACGTCAGGATCGGGTGGCGCTCCTCCGGAGGCGTGAGGATCGTGGACATCTCGCGGATGCCCGTCAGGCCCATCTCCAGCGTGCGCGGGATCGGCGTGGCGGACATGGCGAGCACGTCGACCTGCGTGCGCAGGTGCTTCATCGCCTCCTTGTGCTCGACGCCGAACCGCTGCTCCTCGTCGACGATGATCAGCCCGAGGTCCTTGAACCTGACTTCGGGGCTGAGCAGCCGGTGGGTGCCGATCACCACGTCGACCGCGCCCGACCTGAGCCCCTCGATGGTGCCCTTGACCTCACCGTCGGTCTGGAAGCGCGAGATCGGCTTTATCGTGATCGGGAAGCTGGAGAACCGCTCGGCGAAGGTGGACATGTGCTGCTGCACCAGCAGCGTCGTCGGCACGAGCACCGCGACCTGCTTGCCGTCCTGCACCGCCTTGAACGCCGCCCGCACCGCGATCTCGGTCTTGCCGTAGCCGACGTCACCGCAGATCAGGCGGTCCATCGGGACGCCGCGCTCCATGTCGCGCTTGACCTCGTCGATGGCCTCCAGCTGGTCGGGCGTCTCGGCGTACGGGAAGGCGTCCTCCATCTCGCGCTGCCACGGCGTGTCGGAGCCGAACGCGTGACCCGGCGAGGCCATGCGGGCGGAGTAGAGGCGGATCAGCTCGCCGGCGATCTCCTTGACCGCCTTCTTGGCCCGCGACTTGGCCTTGGCCCAGTCGGCGCCGCCCATGCGGTTGAGCGTCGGTGCCTCGCCGCCGACGTAGCGGGTGACCTCGTCGAGCTGGTCGGTCGGCACGTAGAGGCGGTCGCCCTTGGCGTACTCGATGACCAGGTATTCGCGGGTCGCGCCCTGCACCGTGCGCTGCACCATCTCGACGTAACGGCCGACGCCGTGCTGCTCGTGCACCACATGGTCGCCCACCTTGAGCTGCAGGGGGTCGACCATGTTGCGGCGGCGCGACGGCAGGCGGCGCATGTCCTTCGTGGACGCCTTCTGCCCCACCAGGTCGAGGTGGGTCAGGACGGCGAGGCCCGGCGTGACGAAGCCGTGCTCGATCAGACCGGTCGAGACGTGGACGACCTTCGGCTCGGGCGCCTTGTCCAGATGACTCTGCAGACGGGCCGGGACGTCGACGCCCTTGAGCACCTCGACCATGCGCTCGGCCGGGCCGTGGCCCTCGCTGAGCAGCACGACCGCCTTGCCCTCGGACAGCCAGCCCTTGATGTCGGCCAGCGCCCGCGCCGTCTCGCCGCGATAGGCCTCGGAGTCCTGTGCGTCGAGCTCCACCCCGCCGCCGAACGGCGCCATCGTCCACCACGGCTGGCCGAGCGCGCCCGCGTGCTCGCGGATCTCGTCGAGCGTGCGGAACGCCGCCGCTCCCAGATCGATCGGCGCCTCGCCGCCGGCCGCCGCGTTGATCCAGGACGCCTCCAGGAACTCCTGCGAGGTGCGTACGAGCTCCTCGGCCCGGCCCCGGATCCGCTCGGGGTCGCAGACGAACACCGCCGACCTGGCCGGCAGGTGGTCGATCAGCAGGTCCATCTCGCCCGCCAGCACGGGCGCGAACGCCTCCATGCCCTCGACCGGCGTGCCCTCGGCGAGCTGGTCGAGCACCTCGGCCAGCGCCGGATGTTCCTCCGCCAGTGCCCGCGCCCTCGCTCTGACCTCGCCGGTCAGCAGCAGCTCGCGGCACGGCGGCGCGAACAGGCCGTCCTCGGCCGCCTCCAGCGAACGCTGGTCGGCCACCTTGAACCAGCGGATCTCCTCGACCGTGTCGCCCCAGAACTCCAGCCGCAGCGGGTGCTCCTCGGTCGGCGGGAACACGTCGAGCAGCCCGCCCCGCACGGCCACCTCGCCGCGTTTCTCCACCATGTCGACCCGGTGGTAGCCGTTGTCGACCAGCTGGTCGACAACGTCGTCGAGGTCGGCCTCGTCGCCGGCGCGCAGCCTGATCGGCTCCAGGTCGCCGAGCCCCTTGACGATCGGCTGCAGCAGCGCCCTGACCGGCGTCACGATCACGCTGAGCGGCCCCGCGGCGGCGTCGCCCTTGACCGGGTGGGCCAGCCGCCGCAACACCGCCAGCCGCTGGCCCACGGTGTCGCTACGCGGCGAGAGCCGCTCGTGCGGCAACGTCTCCCAGGCCGGGAACACCGCGACGGAGCTGGGCTCCATCAGACTGGTCAGCGCGGCGGCGAGGTCTTCCGCCTCGCGCCCGGTCGCGGTCACCGCGAGCACGGTGCGCTGGTCGTGCGTGGCCAGCGCGGCCACGCCGAACGGCCGCAGCGCGGACGGCGCGACGAGCGCGACGTCGCCGCCCTCTTCGAGAGCGGCGGTCAGCTTCGGGTCGGCGCGAACAAGGTCAAGTAGCCCGGAAAGACTCATCAGATACGTCCACAGCCCCACGACGGCAACACGACTACCCCCGGCCGGGTCAGGTCGCGGGGGTCTGCCACCAGGGTACCCGCCCCCCACCCACCGAAGACGCCCTCCACCGAGCGCCCGGCCCCGCCCTCAACCACCCTGAACGCGGGTCCGTTCGCCGTCCGGAGCCTGAGTGCCGTCACCGTCAGGCACCCATGGGCCATCGCCCTCCGGAACCCGATAACCGGGCACGGACGGCCATCGTACGGTCAGCACGGTCGACGGCTCCTCCGCCCGCCACGAGTGGTCGACCCCCTTGCCCCAGACCACGTAGTCACCGGGCTCGGCCAGCAACACACCGCGTCCGGGCAGCTCGACCCGGAACCGGCCGCTGATCAGCACCAGCAGCGCCGTACGCTCCTCACCCCGGACCCACTCCGCGCGCTCGTCGCCCGCCGGGTGCACACCCCACTTGATCTCGACGTCGTCGCTGTGCCTGGGGTCTCCTGGAGGCTTGAAGTGACCGAGCAGCCACCCTCGATCAAGAGCCGCATCGACCCCGGCGTTCCCGACGTAGACCTCACCACTCACGCCCAGCGACGCTAGCAGCCCCCTCACTCCCCCAGCCCCACGGCGCCGCACGCGGGCCGAGGTCCCTTGGGGAGGAGATCGGAGCAGGGGTGGTGGGGTAAATGGCTCACTGATCGGGATCGGTTGATTACTGTAGGTGACATGTCTGAGGTGAAATCGGTCGCCCGGCGAGGCGACCTCTTCGATCAGCGGGTCCGTGAGCACTGCGCCGGGCAGCCGATCAGGCGACTCGACGTGCTGGTCGCCGGCTGCGCCTACGACGAGCCGCTGGTCCTCGACCACATCGAGATCAGGGCCACCGGGGTCGACGAGGACCTCCCGGCGATCAGGAAGGTGCTGGAGGAGCGGGCCGACCTGGTCGCCTGGTCCCTCGGCGACCTGCGCAGCGTGGCGCTGCCGCCGAGGTCCTTCGACGTCATCCAGCTGTCGTTCCTGCTCGAACGGGTGCACCACGCCGAGCTGGTGCTCGACCGCCTGCTGCGGGCGCTGCGCCCGGGCGGCCTCCTCCTGCTGCGCATGCGCGACCGCAAGTCGGCCTACGGCCTGCTCGACCGGCTGACGCCGCCGTTCCTGCGCCGCCTGCTGTGGCCGGCCATGGTGCCGGCCGGCACGCCGGGCCCGCTGCCGGCCGTGTACGAGCCGCTGGCCTCCGGCGACGGGATGCACGCGTTCTGCCTGAGCCGCGGGCTCATGATCACCGACGACCGGCGCACCACGAGCGGGCCGGCCAGGTCGCGCAGGCTCGGCGCGGCGGCGGTGGCGATGATGTCCAACCTGACCAGCGGCCGCTTCCCCTCCTCCCACGACGAGATCACCATGGTCATCAGGAAGCCTCAGCACCACTTCGCCCGGCTCATCTAGTGACACACTGGCATCAGCCGGTAGACTCCTTCCCTACCAATTCAATCGGAATAGTTGGGATGTAGGAACCGTGGAGTGGACCCCCGACCAGCGCGAACTGGCCGACCTCGAGCTGCTGCTCTGCGGAGCTTTCGAGCCGCTGACCGGGTTCCTCGGCCACGACGACCTCCATACGGTGCACGAGCGCGGCACCCTCGCCGACGGCACCCCGTGGCCCGCGCCCGTGACCCTCCACCTGCCCGCCGACGTCTCTCCCGGCGACGAGGTCACCCTGCTCGACCCCGAGGGGCTGCCGCTGGCCGTGCTGACCGTGACGGCTCACGAGCCCGACGGGCTGACCTCCGGGCCGATCAAGGCGCTGAGCACGCCGGAGCACGGCCCCTTCGCCCGGCTGCGGCGTACGCCCGCCGAGGTCCGGCAGGAGCTCGGCGGGCGTCCGGCGCTGGGCGTCACCATGCGCGGCCCGCTCGACGACCTGTCCGAGGTGATCGCCACCGCGAAGGAGCTCGACGCGGTGATCCTGCTGCTCCCGCTCGCGTACGGCGAGGCCGGCCCCGCGGTCGTGCGCGCCGCGCTGCGAGCGAAGGATCAGCTGCCCGAGGGGACGCTCGTCGTCCCGGTGCCGCTGGCCCCGCGCGACGAGCCCGAGATCGACCTGGAGCTGCGCGAACACGTCGCCACCCGCTACGGAGCCACGGAACACTTCGCCGGCCCCGACCCCGTGCACATCCCGGGCCCGCCCCACCGCCGCGGCCTGGTCGTCTTCTTCACCGGGCTGTCCGGCTCCGGCAAGTCCACGATCGCCCGCGGCCTGCGCGACGCGCTGCTGGAGCTCGGCTCCCGCACGGTGACCTACCTCGACGGCGACGTGGTGCGCCACCTGCTGTCCAAGGGCCTGACGTTCTCCAAGGCCGACCGCGACCTGAACATCCGCCGGATCGGCTTCGTCGCCGCCGAGGCCGCCCGCCACGGCGGCCTGGCGATCTGCGCCCCGATCGCGCCGTACGAGGCCACCCGCGCGGAGGTGCGCGAGATGGTCGAGTCCGTCGGCGCCGACTTCCTGCTGGTGCACGTCGCGACGCCGCTGGAGGAGTGCGAGCGGCGCGACCGCAAGGGCCTGTACGCCAAGGCCCGCGCCGGCCTGATCCCCGAGTTCACCGGCGTCTCCGATCCGTACGAGGAACCGGACGACGCCGATCTGGTGATCGACACCACCCACATGTCGATCGAGGCGGCCGTCTCCAGGGTGCTCGACACGCTGAAGTCCGGGAGGTGGGTCCGTTGATCGACCTCCCGCTGATCGCCGGGTCCTTCGTCGTCGCCATCGTGGTCGGGCTGACCGGCATGGGCGGCGGCGCCCTGATGACCCCGATGATGATGCTGTTCTTCAACGTGCCGCCACTGGCCGCGGTCTCCAGCGACCTGGTCGCCTCGGCGGTGATGAAGCCGGTCGGCAGCTTCGTCCACCTGCGTCACGGCACCGTCAACCTGCGCCTGGTCGGCTGGCTGTGCGCGGGGTCGGTGCCGACGGCCTTCTGCGGGGTGTTCCTGGCCAGGGCGTTCGCGGTCACCGACGCGGTGAAGTACGCCCTCGGCGTGGCGCTGCTGCTGGCCGTGGCCGGCATGGCGCTGAAGAGCTGGTTCGCCGGGCGGGGTGGAACGTCGAGCCCGCACGAGATCGTCGTGCGCCCAATGCCTACCCTACTGGTCGGTATGGTAGGCGGGTTGGTGGTCGGCGTGTCCTCCGTCGGCTCCGGATCGCTCATCATCGTGGCCCTGCTCGTGCTGTATCCGGCGCTCAAGGCCAACCAGCTCGTCGGCACGGACCTGGTGCAGGCCGTGCCGCTGGTCGCCGCCGCCGCGCTCGGCCACCTGCTGTTCGGCGACTTCCAGCTCGACCTCACCGTCTCCCTGCTGATCGGCTCGATCCCGGGCGTCTACCTCGGCGCGCGGATCTCCTCACGCGCCCCCGGCGGCCTGATCAGGGCCATGCTGGCGATCGTCCTGCTCGCCTCGGCGCTCAAGCTGCTCGACGCCGGCAACACGTTCACCGTGTGCGCCCTCGTCGTGGCCGTCGCGGTCACCGTCGCCGGCTGGCGGCTGCGACGCCGCGCGGGCGCCAGGCGCGCGGCGGCGGAAGCCGACGGCGCCCCGGCGGCCGGGCAGCCGCACGAGGTGAGCCCCTAGGCTACGGACGCGGCACCGGGGTCGAGCGGAAGTACGGATCCCGGGCCAGCTCGGCGAAGGCGCGGTCGGCGCCCTGGTCGGAGTCGAAGCTGGTGTCGCCCCGCGGCGCCTGCGGCGAGTCGAAGTAGAGCAGCGCCTTGATCTGCGGATACCGCTTGATCTGCCGGCTCACCGACTCGAAGAAGCGGCGCTTGAACGACCGGTCGTGAGGACGTTCGAACACCCCCCACTCGGCCACCATGACCGGCTTGCCGGGGAAGCGCGCCTGCATCCACCGGTAGAACCCTGGCCAGTCCGGATATTCCTTGCGGGTCTTGTTCACGAGGCCGTCGAAGTCCTGCACCCGATGGTCGGCGTACGGGTCCATGGCCACCCAGTCCACCACGTCGTCACCCGGGTAGAGATCCTCGAACCAGGGCTTGGCCGCCCAGTTGGGCGCCCCCATGTACGTCATGACCACGACCGCGTTCCTGACCCCACGCTCGCGCAGCCGCAGCACGACGTGGCGGAGCATGGCCGCGTAGTCGGTGGCCTGCATGCCCGAGCCCCGTGCGGGGTTCACGTCGTTCTCGGGCTCGTGGTGCACGGTGAGGAAGAAGCGCTCGGGGAACTTGCGCCTGAGGTGGGCGGCCAGCCGGTCGATGCGGCGGTCGAGGGCGCCGCCCGCGATGTCCGCCCACGTGTGCTCGAACGACGGCTTCCAGTTGATCATGAGCAGCCGCGGCCGCTCGGGGTCGCGGGCCAGCCTGATCTCCGCGCCGGTCGGGAACAGCTCACTGCCCCGGTGATAGACGTGCAGCACGTCGGCGGCGGTCCCCATGCGCGCCTCCGCACCGTGCAGCGCCTGCTCCACCGGGGCGCCGGTGAAGACCTCCGGCGCGATCCCCCACCAGGCGCCGCAGGACGGGATGAGTTTCGAGGTGGCCGTGCAGGTGGGCGAGCGCACAGCCGGCCGCACCGAACGGCTCTCGACCGGCGGCACACTTCCGGCGCCCTCCGCGCCGGAGCAGGCGGCCAGCACCGTGACCACGGCCATGGCGGCGCCCGTGAGCGCGGTGTGCGTAGTTTTGTGAGTTTTACCCCGTAGCTGCAAAGCCTTCCTACCCCCTTGTCGAGTGACCCCCGCCTATCACACCTGAACCTTGCCACGCCATTCTTGGAACGTCAGCCAGTGTGAGAGTCTCCCCAGTTCATGGCAGGGATCGGGCCGCCCGAATTTTTCTGATATTTCGATTTATCAGGTGCCTTCTTTCTGGCCGTACCGGAGAACATCTTGCGTATTCCACCTGGGTGATAACCGTCCGTCCTATAGTGAGCCCGCGTCCGGACAGTGACGCAGTGTCGCCGGTCCGCGACGATCCGCACACATCCCAGGAGACCTCCCATGAGCTCCGGCACCGGCCTGGACGAGCACCTCGCGCTGTTGCGCCGGCGGTGGCTGCCGTTCGTGGGCTGCGTCGTGTTCGGCGGCGTCGCGGCGCTCGCACTCCTGCTGCTCACACCGCCCGTCTACACCGCGACCACCCAGGTCCACGTCCTGCCGGTGGGCGTGCCGGAGCCGCTCAACCAGGTCACCAACCGCCAGCGTGAGGCGCTCAACCTCGACACCGAGGCCCAGGTCGCGCAGTCGGCGGCGGTCGCCGCCCGCGCGGCCAGGGTCCTCGGCGGTGAGGAGCCCGAGCCGGCCGAGGTCTTCGTGCCGCCCAACTCGGGGGTGTTGTGGATCTCGGTGACGGCGGGCGGCCCCGACAGCGCGGCCGCCCAGTCGCGCGCGTACGCCGAGGCGTACCTCGACCATCGCCGCGCGGGCGCCCTGAGCGCGCTGACCGCGCAGCAGCAGGTGATGCTGACCAAGTACAAGCAGGTCAACGCCGCACTCGACCAGGTCGTCAGGGAGCTCGTCCGGCTGCCCAGGGGCACCCCGGAGCACACGCTCGCCCAGCAGCGCCAGAGCGTGCTCAACCGCCAGTCCGCCAGTCTGGCGCTCAAGTACGACGCGCTGCGGACGGTCGCGGTGACCCCGGGCTCGATCCTCAGCCGGGCCACGCCGCCGGACGCCCCCAGCTCCCCCAGCCTGCCCCTCTATCTCGGCACCGGGCTGATGGCGGGCCTGCTGGCCGGCTCGACCGCCGCGTACGCCCGCGACCGGCTCGACAGGCGGCTGCGCACGGCCGCCGACGTGGAGCGGCTGACCGGCCTGCCCGTCCTCGGCGACCTGTCGGGGCCGCGCCCGCACGGCGTGCTGGCGGAGCTGGCCGGTGAGGTCGTCGCCGCCTGCCCGGGCAAGCGGCTCCTGATCAGGGCGCTCCCCCACGACCTGCAACCCGCCCGCCGCCGCGCCGAGCCGCTGCCGGTGAGCCTGCCGCTCGTCGTGCTGGACGGCTCCGACGCCCGCGACCTGGCCAGGGCCGAGGCCGCCCTGCTGGTCGTGGGCCTGGGCCGGGTCACCTCCACGGACGTCGCCGCCGCCGTACGGCGACTGGCCCGGCACGGCGTCCCGGTCGCCGGCGTGGTCGCGGCGGCCGAGGCGGTGCCGACGTTCGTGCCGCTGCTGGAGCCGCACCCGCACCACCACACGCTCGGCAAGCTCGTCGCGAGCGGCGAGCTCGATCTGGGCCTGCCGCCCGACACCACCCCCATCCAGCACTTCCACCACCCGCAGCGGCCGGGCATGCCGACGTGAGCAGAGCCGCCTGGCCCATCGCGGCGCTGCTGATCGGCTACCCGGTCTGGTGGGCGCTCGGGTTCGGGGGGCTGTCGGTGATCGTGGTGGCGGTGCCGATGGCGGTGGTGCTGTGGCGGCGCCGGCCGATCAGGGTGCCGCGCGGGTTCGGGCTGTGGGCGCTGCTGCTGGCCGGCTACCTCATCAGCGGGCTGATGCTGGCCGAGTCGCCCCCCGGCA
The DNA here is from genome assembly GCF_004348995.1 of Nonomuraea terrae. Classification (GTDB taxonomy): domain Bacteria; phylum Actinomycetota; class Actinomycetes; order Streptosporangiales; family Streptosporangiaceae; genus Nonomuraea; species Nonomuraea terrae. Next base: position 7,036 of record NZ_SMKQ01000015.1, on the reverse strand, counting down.
CGTACGGCGAGCTGAGCGCCGGCCGGGTCATCGGTTACCTCATGCGGCTGGCGCTCTACACGTCCGTCGTGGTCATGATGCTCTACCTGGGCAACCTCACCGAGCGCGAGCTGCCGCAGCTGCGGCTGGTGCGGATGCTCGGCGTGCTGTTCGTGACCACGGTCGCCGGCGGGCTGCTCGGCGTGTTCTTCCCGGCCTTCTCCTACACCGCGCCGGTGCAGCTGCTGCTGCCGGACTGGATCGGCGGCAACCCGTTCGTCCAGAACCTCATCCAGCCCACGGCGGCGCAGACCCAGAAGGTGCTCGGGTACGCCGCGCCGCGGCCCGAGGCGCCGTACGAGTGGGCCAACGCGTGGGGCAGCAACGCGTCGGTGCTGCTGGTCTGGTTCGTGATCGGCTGGTGGGTGTACGGCCGGACGCGGCACAAGGTCTTCGCGACCGTGGTGCTCGCCCTGGCCGCGATCCCCATCGTGTACTCGCTCAACCGGGGCCTGTGGATCGGCCTCGGCCTCGCGGTGCTCTACCTCATCGTCCGGGTGGGCGGGCGCACCCGGATCCTGACGTGCGGGTTAGTGGCCACGGCGGCGCTGGCGTTCGTGCTCAGCCCGCTCGCGTCGCTGGTCGCCCAGCGGCTGGACCGGCCGCACTCCAACGACATCCGGGCCTTCACCGTGAGCGCGACCCTCGCGGCGGCCACCCACTCGCCGGTCATCGGCTACGGCAACACCCGCAACGCCACCGGCAACCACCGCTCGATCACCACGGGCAAGACCCCGTGGTGCCCGACCTGCGGACACCCGCCGCTGGGCGGTGACGGGCAGCTCTGGCTGCTGATCATCACCCAGGGGTTCACCGGCGCGCTGCTGTACGCGGCGTTCTTCCTCGGCGCCATCCGGCGCCACTGGCGTGACCGCAGCCCGATCGGGCTGGCCGGGGTGCTCGTGATGGGGCTCGTGCTGCTCTACATGTTCATCTACGACGGCCTGGTCTCGCCGCTCAGCCTCTATCTGATCTCGTTCGCCCTGCTCTGGAGAAACTGATGACCGACGCCGCGACCCGTCTCGGCTACCTCGCGGAGACCGTGCGGCTGCTGTACCCGGGGACGGGCTCGCCCCGGGCGTACACCGTGCTGCCGCTTCCCGCCCTGCCCCGGCGGCTGGCGCCGCGCCGATGGTGGCATGTGGGCTCCCGGGTCATGGTCCCCGACGAAGGGTCGATTGCGACGTACCTGAGCGAGGTCTTCGAGCGGCCGGTCGAGACGGTCCTGCACGTGCGCCCGGCGCGGCGGGCCAACCGCAAGCCCGTGCTGGAGGCGCGCTCGCAAGGGCGGCGGCTGGCGTTCGTGAAGGTCGGCGACACGCCCCGCACCCGCGAGCTGCTCGCCACGGAGGCGGCGGCGCTGCGCCGGCTGGCCGGGCTGTCCCTCGACGTGGTGGCCACCCCTTACGTGCTGCACCACGGCGAGTGGCGGGGGCTGTCGGTGCTGGCCGTCTCACCGCTGCCGGTGTGCCGCCGTCGGGTGCCGCGCCCGCTGCTGCTCGACGCCGTCAGGGAGATCGCCGAGACCGGCGGCACCCGCCCGGCCTGGCACGGCGACCTCGCGCCCTGGAACATGTGCCCGTCGCCCGACGGCCGGGTGCTGGTGTGGGACTGGGAGCGTTACGAGATCGGCGTCCCGTACGGGTTCGACGCGGTCCACCACTTCTTCCAGCGGGCGCTGCGCCGGATGCGCCCGCCGGTCGCGGCGCGGGCGTGCCTGGCCCAGTCCGTACGGGTGCTCGCTCCCCTGGGGCTGTCGGCGGCGGCGGCCCGGCACACCGCGCTGCGGTACCTGATCGCGCTGGCCGACCGGCACGCCGCCGACGGTCACGAACCGCTGGGCCCGCCGGAGACCTGGCTCAACCCGGTCGTCGACCACCAGGAGTTGCTGACATGAGGACGATGAAACGCTCAGCCCTTTCCCTGTCGCGGTCGGCGGGGCGGTTCACGGCGGGGGCGCGGGTGCTGCCGTCGTTCCTCATCGTGGGGGCGCAGCGGTGCGGCACCACCTCGCTCTACCGCGCGCTCGCCCAGCACCCGCTGCTGCTCAAGCCGGTGCTGCACAAGGGCGTGCACTACTTCGACGTGGCCTACGACCGCGGCCTGCGCTGGTACCGGGCCCACTTCCCGTTACAGGCGGGCGCCGCCCTGCTCGGCCGCCGGCACGGCGGGCCTGCTCATGCGTACGAATCCTCCCCTTATTACCTGTTCCACCCGCTGGCCGGCGAGCGCATCGCCGCGACCCTGCCGGGCGTGAAGCTCGTCGTGCTCGTGCGCGACCCCGTCGAGCGGGCCTGCTCGGCGCACGCCCACGAGCTGGCCAGGGGCTTCGAGACGGAGTCGCACCTCGAGACCGCGCTCGAACTCGAGGAGCAGCGCCTGGCCGGAGCCGACGAACTGCTGCGCGCGCTCCCCTACGCGCTGCACCACTCCCACCGCCACCACGCCTACGTGACCCGGAGCCGCTACGCCGACCAGCTCGACCGGCTGGAGCCGATGTTCGGCCGCGACCGAATCCTCGTGCTGGACAGCCACCGCTTCTTCGCCCATCCCGAGGCGGTCTACGACCGGGTGCTGGAGTTCCTGGAGGTGCCGCACCTGGGGTATCCGGTGTTCGAGCGGCACAACGGCCGGGCGCTGCCGCGTCCGGTGCCGCCCGCGCTGGAGCGGTCGCTGCGCGAGCGGTTCGAGCCGTACGACGCCCGGCTGGCGCGGTGGCTGGGCGAGGAGCCGTCGTGGCGGCGTTGAGCCTGGCCGGTGCCGCCGGGGTGGTGGGGGCGGGCTGCAGCGCGCTGGCGCAGTTCGCGCTGGTGGTGGTCGTCACGCGGGCGTTCTCCGCGGAGGAGGCGGGGGCGTTCTTCACGGCGACCGCGCTGGCGCTGATGGTGGCGGGGATCGCCAAGCTCGACGCGGGGAACGGGCTGGTGTACTTCGCAGCGCGGGCGGTCGACGGTATTTCCGGATATATCCGGGCGGCGCTGGTGCCCTGTCTGATGGTCTCCGGGCTCGCGGCGGTGGTGCTGTATCCGTGGCTCGGGCCGCTCGCGCTGGTCCTGCCCGTCATGGTGGCGGGCGACGTGCTGCTGGCGGTCACCCGGGGGTTCGGCTCCATGCGGCCCACGGTGCTGCTCGACGGGGTGCTGGTGCCGTGTTGCCAGCTGGCTCTCGTGGCGGGCGCGGCCCTGGCGGGGGCGGCCGGGTGGCTGCCGGCGGCGTGGGGACTGCCGTACGTGCCGCTGCTGGTCCTGGCCGTGGTGGCGGTCAGGGGGCGGGTGACGCGGACGCCTTACCTGCCGGGGACCGTACGGGAACTGTGGCGTCACACCGCTCCCCGGTCGGTGGCGGGGGCCATCCAGGCGGTGTTCCAGCGGGCGGACATCGTGATCGTCGCCGCGCTCGCCGGCCCCGTCCAGGCCGCCGTGTACACCGCCGCCACCCGCTTCAAGGTGGTCGGTCAGCTCGCCAACCAGGGGCTGGCGCAGGCCCTCCAACCGCGGCTGGTCAGGGCGCTGGCCGACGGCGAGCACGAGCTTGCCGGGCGCCTCTACCAGAGCGCCACGGTCTGGCTGGTGCTGCTGACCTGGCCGGTGTGGCTGGCGTACGCGGCGCTGGCCCCGTGGGTGCTGCGGCTGTTCGGCCCCGGGTACGAGGCGGCGGTTCCGGTCGCGCTCGTGCTGGCCGGGACGATGATGGTCGCGACGGCCTGCGGGATGGTGGACGTCGTCCTGACCGCCGCAGGGCACACCGGGACGAGCCTGGCCAACCTGCTGGCCGCCGTCGCCTGCACCCTCGTCCTCGATGTGGCGCTGATCCCGGCCCACGGGGCGCTCGGGGCGGTCGCGGGGTGGTCGGGCGGCGTGCTCGTGAAGAACCTGCTGCCGTTGTGGCAGCTGCACCGCCGCTACGGCCTGCACCCGTTCGGCCGCCACACCCTCGCGGCGCTGCGCGTACGCGGCTGGGCCGCGGCATGAGGGGGCGCCCTGTCCTGGTGACCGGGCTGCCGCGCAGCGGGACGAGCTGGGCCGGCAAGATGCTCGCCGCCGGAGGCGACCTGGTCTACGTCAACGAGCCGCTCAACCCGCAACACCCGCCCGGCCGCTGCCCCGGCGTACTGAACGCCCGGGTGACCCACCGCTTCCAGTACATCTGCGACGACAACGCCGCCGACTGGCTGCCCGCCTTCCGCGACACCCTGGCGCTGCGTTACCGGTGGCTCGCCGAGCTGCGTGCCAACCGGTCACCGTACGATCTGGCGCGTCTCGTCCGATACGGCACCGCGTTCACGTACAGCCGGCTGACAGGGCGGCGGGCGCTGCTGGACGACCCGTTCGCGGTGCTGAGCGCGGGCTGGTTCGCCCGGCGGCTGGGATGCCGGGTGATCGCGCTGGTCCGGGACCCGGTGACGTTCGTGGCGAGCTGGCAGCGTCTGGGCTGGACGGTGCACTTCGAGGAGCTGCTGGACCAGCCGCTCCTGGTACGCGACCATCCGGAGGTTCTGCAGCTGCGGCCGCTGGTCGGCTCCGAGGACCGGATCGCCAAGGCCGCCGCCCTGTGGCGGGTGACCCGCGCGATCCTCGACCGCACCCAGGGAATCCTCGTCACCCCATACGAATCGCTGGCCGCCGACCCTCTGCCGGCCTTCCGGCGCCTCTACGACTACGCGGACCTGCCCTGGACCCCATCCGCCGAACGCCGCATCACCCGCGCCTGCCTCGCTCCCTCCCCCACCGGCCGGGGCCGCGGTTTCACCTGGACGGGCCTGTCCCGCACGGCCTACCGCCCCATGAACTCCCCCGCCTCCCTGACCACCGCTCTTCGCGGCCTCACCCCAGAAGAGGCGACCCGCATTCGCACCCTCACCCGCTCCTGACACCACGCACCCGCTCCAGCGCCACCGACCACGCACCGGGTCTGCCGAGCCGTTCCCGGTCGAGTGTCAGCGGCCGTGTCAGCATCGCAACGGCTCGGTATCAGAGCGGTCGGTGATGGTGAATCCCATGAACGGTTCGGAGATCGCGGCCTCGGGCCCGCGCGAGGCATACACAGAGCAGATCAAGCCCAGAGGACGTATGCGGGCCTTCCGGCGTGTGGGGGTCGCCACGGCGCTGGCCGCCGCGCTGCTGGGCGGGGTGGCCGCCTCCGGGGCGGCCGCCGCGGACGGCGGGCAGGATCGTCCGGAGCTGCAGAGGGCCATCCAGGCATTCGTCGATGCCGGTTTCGCCGGGGTGCAGCTGCGCGTGAACGATGAGCGAGGCGAGTGGGCCGGCAGCGCCGGGGTGCGCAAGCTGGGCACGACCGCCAAGCCACCGACGAACGGCCACTTCCGGATGGGCAGCACCACCAAGAACTTCACCGCGACCCTGGTGCTGAAACTGGTAGCCGCCGGCGAGGTCGATCTCGATGCCCCGGTCGCCGACCACCTGCCTCAATACGGGCTGGACCGGCGGATCACCGTACGGATGCTGCTGCAGCACACCAGCGGATTGATCGACTACACCTTCGACGTCCTCCCCGACGGGACGCAGGTGTCATTGATCCCATGGCAGGGCGAGGAATGGGTGGACAAGCGGTTCCACACCTACAAGGACGACGAGCTGGTACGGCTGTCGCTGTCCAGGCGGCTGAAGTTCGAGCCGGGGACGGGCTGGAGCTATTCCAACACCAATTACGTGCTGGCCAAGCTGCTGATCGAGAAGGTCACCGGCCACTCCTACGCCGTGGAGATGCAGCGGCGGATCCTGGGGCCGCTCAAACTGGAGCACACCGTGGTGCCGGGCGCCCGCTCGGACATGCCCGCGCCGTACGCTCACGCCTACTACCGCTACGAAGACGCCGGCCAGTGGAAGGTGATCGACGTCACCCGCCAGAACCCCTCTTGGATCTCCGCCGCTGGTGAGATGATCTCGACCACCGAGGATCTCCACACGTTCTTCTCCGCGCTGAACGACGGGACGCTCCTGCCGGCCAGGCTGCTGGCCGAGATGCGCGAGCCACACCCGGGCAGCGCCGGCCTCTACGGCCGCTACGGCCTCGGGGTATACGTGCAGGACACCGGCCCGGACTGCGCCAGCGTCATCCTCAACCACAACGGCAGCAACAACGGCTACGGGGCGCTGATGTACAGCACGCCCGACGGCAAGAAGACCATGACCGCCTCGATAACCAGCGGCGACGCCGCAATGGACGTGGCGACGGAGTTCCCGAAGGCGTTGAACGACCTCATCGACGTGGTGTTCTGCGACGGGGAAGCCGCGTCGGCCGACGCGGCCAAGCCGGCTCAATAGCCGGTGCCGAGCACCGGGCCTCGCGATCGGCGTGGCCCGGTTCACCGGGCGGCCGCCACCCGGGTGGCCAGGGCCGTCGTGAGCAGCCGGGCGGCGAAAGGCAGGTCGTTCGCCAGGTAGCGACGGGTCAGCCGCCGCGGCTCGCAGGCCAGCCGAAACGCCCACTCCAGCCCGGCCCAGCGCATCCACTCCGGCGCCCTGGGCAGGGTGCCCGCCGCGAAGGAGATGGCCGCCCCACATCCCAGGAACCACGCGTCCGGCAGATCCTCCCGCAGCTCGTCGGCCAGCCGATCCTGCCGCGGGAACCCGAGCCCGACGAACACGATCCGCGGCCGGGCCGCGACCACCTCCCGCCGCACGCGCGCCCGCCCCTCAGCGGTCGCGTCGAACCCGTACGGGGGCGCGCTCACGCCGCAGACCCGTAACCCCGGAAAGCGCCGGCTGAGCGTGCGAGCCGCTCCTGCCGCAGCTCCCGGCGGCCCACCAAGCAGGTAGACAGGCCAGCCCCGACGTGCGGCGAGCCCGCTCAACGACCAAAGGAGATCGGCTCCCGTGACCCGCTCCGGCACCGGCCTGCCGAGCAGCCTCGCCGCCCACACCAACGGCATCCCATCGGCAACCACGATCTCCGCCGAACACACAAGCTCCCTGAGCGTGGAATCCCGAGCAACCGCCCGACAGATATCCACATTCGGCGTAACAATCCGCCCGCC
>NZ_SMKQ01000159.1 GCF_004348995.1 Nonomuraea terrae | reverse complement strand
CCTCCCGCGCCACCGCCTCCACCTGCCCTTCGCCCACCAGCGCGAACACCACGTCGCCGGCGGGCAGGGCGGTGAAAGCGCGGGGTTCGAGGGCGTCGAGTGCGGCGGCGTCCGCCGCGAGAACCACCACGGGGTCGTCGGGCAGACGGCCGCCGATCGGCTCCAGGACCGCGCGGGCCCGGCCCTCCTCACCGGCCAGGAGCAGCTCCAGCACCGCGGTGCGGATCCCGCGCTCGGCCCTGAGCCTCGTCCTGCCCTGTTCCATCGCCAGCGTGAGCAACGAGCCGGCGGCGTTGATCACCGTGTGGGTGACCGGCGAGAACGTGTGCGCGGCGCCGACGGCGAAGAAGCCGCGCGGACGCGCGCCGCCGCCCAGCGGCTGCACGACGATGTGCTCGCCGGGGCCCGACAACGCCAGGCTGGCCGGCATCCGCTCGGGCCCCATGCCCCACCGCGACACCTCCGCGGTCGGTTCCCTGGGCGGGGTCTCGTCCTGCGCGTCGGCCGGTCCGATGCGATGGCGGGCGAGTGCGGCGGTCACCTTGTCCGTCGCGGCGCCCGGGGTGGCGTGCAGGACCTCGCCCGACTCCCCCAGCAGCGCCGCCCACCCGCCGACCTCCTTGGCCAGCCGGTCGATGACCGCGTGGGTGCCTTCGGGGCGCAGCGCCGCCCGCGTCAGCCGGCCCTGCGCGGCGAACGCGCGGGTGATCTCGTCGTACTGCTCGGCGGCGAGCAGCTCGCTGACCAGCTTGCCGATCGCGATGAACGGCGTCTCGCGGGGCACCTCCAGCAGCGGCAGCCCGGCCGCCTCGGCGGCCTCGACCAGAGCGGGCGGCGTCTCCTCGTGCGAGACCCCGACCCCGAACCCGAGCCCGGCCACACCGCGCGCCACGAGCCGGGCGACATATCCGGACTGGTCGCCTTCCATCCGCATGCCCGTGGTCAGCAGCAGCTCCCCGCCCTCCAGGAAAGGGGTCGGGTCGGCCAGCTCGCTGACCGCCACCCACCGCACGGGAGCGTCCAGCGCCCCCTGGCGCGACGTCCCGGCCAGTGGCCGGAGATGCACGCGGCGCACGACGGTCCGCAACGAAGGCGGCATGAGAGTTTTATCCATTCCGGCGAAGACGATCACTCTCAGTGTGACATATCGACGTATCGGCGCAGGTGGGCGCCCACCGTAGCGTCGGAGCCATGAGCATTCCCCAGGAGCGGCGTCTCGTGACCGCCATCCCCGGCCCCAAGTCCCAGGAGTTGCTGGCCCGCAAGCAGGCCGCCGTGCCGCCCGGCATCGGCACCACCCTGCCCGTGTTCGTCACGCGCGCCGGCGGTGGCGTGGTGCAGGACGCCGACGGGAACTCGCTGATCGACTTCGGCTCAGGCATCGCCGTGACGAACGTCGGCAACTCCGCCCCGAGGGTCGTCGAACGCGTCCAGAAGCAGGTCGCCGACTTCACCCACACCTGTTTCATGGTCACCCCGTACGAGTCGTACGTGCGGGTGTGCGAGAAGCTCAACGAGCTCACCCCCGGCGACCACGAGAAGCGCACCTTCCTGGTGAACTCGGGCGCCGAGGCCGTGGAGAACGCGGTCAAGGTCGCCCGGCACGCCACCGGGCGGCCGGCCGTCGTCGTCTTCGACCACGGCTATCACGGCCGCACGTTGCTCACGATGACCCTGACGGCCAAGAACATGCCGTACAAGGAGGGGTTCGGGCCGTTCGCGCCGGAGGTCTACCGGGTGCCGCTGGCCTACCCGTACCGGTGGCCGACGGGGCCGGAGAACTGCGCCGAGGAGGCCGCCGAGCAGGCCATCGACCTGATCACCAAGCAGATCGGCGCGCAGAACGTGGCCGCCGTGGTGATCGAGCCGATCGCGGGCGAGGGCGGGTTCATCGTGCCGGCCCGCGGGTTCCTGCCGCGCGTCGCCGAGTTCTGCCGGGCCAACGGGATCGTGTTCGTGGCCGACGAGGTGCAGACCGGCTTCGCGCGCACCGGGACGCTCTTCGCCTGCGAGGACGAGGGTGTCGTGCCCGACATCATCACCACCGCCAAGGGCATCGCGGGCGGCCTGCCGCTGGCCGCCGTGACCGGCCGGGCGGAACTCATGGACAAGGTGCACTCCGGCGGCCTCGGCGGCACGTACGGCGGCAACCCGCTCGCCTGCGAGGCCGCGCTCGGCGTGCTGGAGACCATCGAGGCGGAGGACCTGGTCGCCAAGGCCCGCCGGATCGGCGAGATCATGCTCCCCCGGCTCCAGGCCATGCGGGAGCGCTTCGACGTGATCGGCGACGTACGCGGCAGGGGCGCGATGATCGCCATCGAGCTGGTCGAGCCCGGCACCAAGGAGCCGAACCCGGCGGCCGTGCAGGAGGTCGCCAGGCGCTGCCACGCGGAAGGCCTGCTGGTGCTGACCGCGGGCACGTACGGCAACGTGCTGCGATTCCTGCCGCCGCTCGTCATGCCCGAGCACCTGCTCGAGGAGGGCCTCGGCATCCTGGAGAAGGCGATCGCCGAACTGTAGACGAAACCCTCTGAAAGGGGCATCCGGCTTGCGGCTGGATGTCCCTTTTTGTGGTGTAAGTGGCGGCAGTCGGGTAGAGAATTCACCCTGACTTGACGCTCAGCTGGACGCTCACGGCCTCGGTCAGGGTTATAACGGTTCCGTCTATACGGAGGGGCAATGGCTGCTGGGAGCGTGATGAACCGGGGTGCGACCAGAGCGGCGCGGAGCACGGTGACGTTCGATCCCGAAGGTCTGACGCCGGCCCAGCGCTACGGCGACGCCTGCGTCGTCTGTCTCAAGAGGTGGCCTCGCCCGCGGGTCCGCGTGGGGGTCCTGCCCGACGAGTCGACCGTCCTGGCCTGCGAAGACTGCGCTGAGGCGCTGGCTCCCTCGCCGGCGGCCACCGTCGTCGCCTTCCCCACCCGCTGATCGGCTATTCGACCAGCTCGCGCCAGCGTTCGGCCCAGGCCGTGTAATCGGGCAGGTCGGCGCACTTGCCCTCGCCGGCCTGGCAGTCGCCGGGCGGGCGCACCGCGAACACCACCCGGTCGAGCACCTTGTCGTCGCCCACGCCGTACAGCTCGCACATCTGCCTGGCCCGCCCCTTGCACGCCTTGTCGCCGGCGGGCGCCATGCCCGCCCACGCCGCCGCGTCGCGCTGCCTGTCGGGCGAGGCCACCCAGGTGAGCCACCGGTAGGCGCAGGTGGTGTCGGCGACGTGCGCGCCGAGCATCCACGAGTCGGCCCACCCGGTGGTCTCCCGGGTCTCCAGGGTCTTGACCGGCAGCCCGGCCTTCTGCAGCAGCAGGCGATGGTAAGGGGTGACCTGGGCGTAGTCGAGCGACCCCGTGGCGAACCCCTTCACCAGGTCGATCGCGTCGCGCCAGTACGTGCGCTCCTTCTGCCGCCCGAGCAGGTCCGCCGCCCGGCCGAGGTCGCCGGCCCCCAGCTCGTACGGCTCCTCCGCCGACCCCTCGGCCTGCGCGGCATCGGCGATCGTCAGCGGGTTGTCGCGCAGCGCCGACCGCTCGGAGGTGAACACCTGCTCCAGCCGTGGAGCCTTGACCTTGTCGGAGTCGTAGACGTACTCGTGGTACGCCCACAGGTACGGCACCCCGTAGACCTTGCCGTCCACCGTGGTCATGTCGCGGAAACGCTCGTCGAGGTCGTCGTAGCCGCTCACCTTGGCCGTGTCGATCGGCTGCGCCTTCTTGCCCTCGATGAGGTCGGCGGCCAGCACGGGCCCGGCGGTCATGACGTCGTAGGGCCGGTCGTCGACCTTGGCGGCGAGGTCCTCGGGGCTGTGCGCGATGTCGAGCCGGGCGATCCGGCAGCCGGTCTCCTTCTCGAAGGGGACCACCCAGTTGGCCCGGGGGCTGACGCCGCCGTACTCGGCGTAGCCGCGGTAGGTGAGGATCTGCAGCGTGCCGTCGCTCTGCGTCGCGCTCGGCGACGGGCTGGGCGTCGGGGTGGCGCTCGGGCCGGGGGTGGGGGTGGACCGCGCCGCGCCCATGCCGGCCGCCAACGCCGTCACGGCGAGCGCCACGGCAAAAGTCCGACGACGATTCACGATCTCCCCTTCATGTCCCCTTCGTCCGTGTGGTGGAGCTTACCGGGGACGAGGCCGGGAGAGACGCCGCTCCCTCCCGGCCCGGTTCGGGAGTGTCACCCGTTGGTGGGGAAGCCCAGGTTGACGCCGCCGTGCGAGGGATCGAGCCAGCGGGAGGTGACGACCTTGCCGCGGGTGTAGAAGTGCACGCCCTCGGTGCCGTGCACGTGGGTGTCGCCGAACAGGGACGACTTCCAGCCGCCGAAGCTGTAGAAGGCCATCGGCACCGGGATCGGCACGTTGACGCCGATCATGCCCACCTCGACCTCGTTCTGGAAGCGCCGGGCCGCGCCGCCGTCGTTGGTGAAGATCGCGGTGCCGTTGCCGTACAGGCCGCCGTTGATCACTTCAAGGCCCTCCTCGTACGAGGAGACGCGGACGATCGACAGCACCGGCCCGAAGATCTCGTCGGTGTGGGTGCGCGAGCCGACGGGCACGTGGTCGAGCACGGTGGGGCCGAGCCAGAAACCCGGTGTCTCCGCCGCCTTGCCGCCGCCGAGCACGGGAGCCTCACGGCCGTCCACCACCAGCTTGGCGCCCTCCTGGACGCCGAGGTCGAGGTAGGAGGCCACCTTGTCGCGGTGGGGCCCGCTGACCAGCGGCCCCATCTGGGCCTTCGGGTCGTCGCCGGGGCCGACCACCAGCTCGTCCACCCGTTCGACGATCTTCTGGACGAGTTCGTCGCCGATCGGGTCGACGGCCAGCACGACGGAGATCGCCATGCACCGCTCCCCCGCCGAGCCGAACCCGGCCGACACCGCTGAGTCGGCCACCAGGTCGAGGTCGGCGTCGGGCAGCACGAGCATGTGGTTCTTGGCGCCGCCGAGCGCCTGCACGCGCTTGCCGTGCCGGGTGCCGGTCTCGTAGACGTACTGGGCGATCGGGGTGGAGCCGACGAAGGAGACGCCGCGCACGTCGGGGTGCTCCAGCAGGCGGTCGACGGCGACCTTGTCGCCCTGCACCACGGAGAAGATCCCGTCGGGCAGCCCGGCCTCCTGCCAGAGCCGCGCCATCAGCAGCGACGCCGACGGGTCCTTCTCCGACGGCTTGAGCACGAACGCGTTGCCGCACGCGATCGCGATCGGGAACATCCACATCGGCACCATGGCCGGGAAGTTGAACGGCGTGATGCCGGCCACCACGCCCAGCGGCTGCCGGATCGAGTAGGAGTCGACCCGGGTCGAGACGCCCTCGGAGAACCCACCCTTGAGCAGGTGGGGGATGCCGCAGGCGAACTCGACGACCTCCAGGCCGCGGGCCACCTCGCCGAGCGCGTCGGAGTGCACCTTGCCGTGCTCGGAGGAGATGAGCGCGGCCAGCTCGTCACGGTGGGCGTACATGAGCTCGCGGAAGCGGAACAGCACCTGCGAACGCTTGATCAGCGACGCGTCGCGCCAGGCGGGGAAGGCCGCGGCGGCCGCCGCCACGGCGGCGTCCACGTCGGCGGCGGAGGCCAGCGCGACGTGCCCGCTCACCTCGCCGGTGGCCGGGTTGAAGATCTCCGCGGTACGCGCGGGGTCTCCGTCCGCGAGGGCGCCGTTGATCCAGTGCTTGACCGACTTCACTGCTGCTCCGCGTTGATCGTCTCGAGGGCGGCGACGATGATGCCGAGGCCCTCGGTGGCCTCGTCCACCGTCAGGGTGAGCGGCGGGGCCATGCGGATGGCGGTGCCGTACAGGCCGCCCTTGCCGGCCAGCAGCCCCAGCTTCTTGGTCTCCTCCATGAAGCGCGCGGCCTGCGCCGGCGTCTCCAGCTCGACGGCGAACATCAGGCCCTTGCCGCGGACGTCCTGGATCACGGGCAGCCGCTCGGCCGCCGCCTTCAGCCCGCTGATGATGATCTCACCGGTGCGGGCCGCGTTGGCCTGCAGGTCGTGGTCGAGGACGTAGTCGAGGGTGGCGTTGGCGGCGGCCATGGAGATGGGGTTGCCGCCGAACGTGGACAGGCCCACGGCGTGGGGGGCGTCCATCAGGTCGCCGCGCGCCACGACGCCGCCGACCGCGAAGCCGTTGCCGAGGCCCTTGGCGAACGTGATCATGTCAGGGGTCACGCCGTGGTTCTCGATGCCGAAGAACGCGCTGCCGGTACGGCCCCACCCGGTCTGCACCTCGTCGGAGACGAACAAGATGCCCTGTTCGTCGAGCACCTCCTTGTACGCGGCGAACAGCCCGTCGGGGGCCATCGTGAACCCGCCCACGCCCTGGATCGGCTCGGCGATCAGCGCCGCGACGTCGTTGGAGACGGAGGTGGCCAGCACGTGGCGCAGGTCGTCCACGCACGCCTTGATGTAGTCGGCGTCCGACAGGCCCTTGAACTGGGTGAGGTGCCGGTCGGCGCCGTGCAGGAAGTGCACGTTGAGCGGGGAGAACGAGTTGTTCTTCCAGGACCGGTTGGAGGTGACGCTGATCGCGCCGAAGCTGCGCCCGTGGTAGCTCTGGCGCATGGCCAGCACCTGGTCGCTCTTGCGCGCGTACGTGGCCAGCAGCAGCGCGGTCTCGTTGGCCTCGGTGCCGGAGTTGGTGAAGAAGACCTTGGCGTCGGGGATGCCGGAGAGCCGCGCGATCTTCTCGGCCAGGTCGATCTGGCCGCGCAGCAGGTAGGCGGTGCTGGTGTGCACCACTCCGGTGGCGAGCTGACGCTCGACGGCCTCCCGCACCTCGGGCACGTCGTAGCCGATCATGTTGGTGAGGATGCCGGCGAAGAAGTCCAGGTAACTCTTGCCGTCGGCGTCGACGACCCGGTTGCCCTTGCCGCTGGCGATCTCGATGGGCTCGTTGTAGTTGAGCGCAAGCCAGTTCGGCATCACTGCCCGATGGCGCGCGAGAAGCTCCGACATGTACTGAGTATCCCGTCCCTGTCCGCGATGCTCCTATCCGCAAGCTGTCGGCATGCGGCAAATTCACCTTACAACCTGTAAATCGGTCCCTTAGGTGATGTCCCGTGCGTCTGGGGACGTACGGAACCTCCATCATTTACGCCGCAGGAGGCAGTGCGGAAGCCCTCCGCAGGCCGACGCGCCGGCGCACGCCCCTCGGCGACGATCGAGTCATCAAGACGAAGGAGAGATCGAGATGACCGTCACCGTCGAGCAGCGCCCCCCGACGCCGTCCGGGCCGCCGAAGCTCAGCCGCGAGGAGCTGCTGCGCGCCCAGCGGGAGACCCTGGACACGCCGCGCATGGACTACAGCCTGCTGGCCAGGCTGATGTTCAAGCCGGTCGACCTCATGTACGGCAAAGAGGGGTCGTACACGAAGTTCGCCATGCTGGAGATCATCGCGCGGGTGCCGTACCAGGCGTGGGAGCGGATCGGCTACCTGCTCGTGCACCGGCACGCGGGCCGCTCCGCGCTGGCCAGGAGGGTGTTCGAGCGGATCGTGGAGGCCCGCGCCGACCAGGACAACGAGCAGTGGCACCTGCTCATCCTGCAGGACCTCGTGCAGCGCACCGGGCAGCGGCAGTCGTGGCTGCCGCACAAGGTGGCGCCGTGGCTGATCGCGTTCTTCTACTACCACGTGTCCTGGCTGCTGTTCCTTCTCCGGCCGGACTGGAGCTACCGGCTGAACGCGGAGTTCGAGGACCACGCCGAGCACGAGTACATGACCTTCGTGGCCGAGCACCCTGAGCTGGAGCTGGTGCCTGACCCCGGCACGTACGCCGCCGAGTACGGCCGCTACCGTTCGGTGGCCGATCTGCTGCGCCAGATCGGCCACGACGAGCGCACGCACAAGCTCGACAGCCTGGAGAGCATGCGAGAGCCCCGTGTGCGTTAGGCCGGTGCGTGCTCCGGCTCCGGCTCGGGCTCCGCGACGGGCGCGGCCGGGCGCAGCACGATGACCGCGAGCAGCGCGGCGGCCACGCAGAAGGCCGCCCCCACCCACGAGCCGAGGTGCATGGCGGAGGTGAAGGCCGCGTTGGCGGCCTCGCCGAAGCCCATCGGGTGCGCCGCCCCGATGGACTCCCTGGCCGCGGCGGGCAGCTCGGCCGGCATCTCGGCGGTGTACCGGCCGGCCAGCACGCTGCCCAGCACGGCGATGCTCAGCGCCATGCCGACCTGCTGGACGGTGTCGTTGAGCGCCGAGCCGACGCCGGCGTGCTCGATCGGGATCGCGCCCATGAGCGAGGCGTACGCGGACGGCCCGGCGAGCCCGCCGCCGATGCCCATGATCACCAGCGCGGTGAGCAGCGTCGGGTAGCCGGTGGTCGTGGCCATGACGGCGAAGCCCCCGGCCATGAGCAACAAACCGGCCCCGATCAGCGTCCGGTTGCTGAGTCTGTGCCCGAGTGCGGCTCCGACACCGTTGAAGACGGCCGCCGCCACCGCGTACGGCAGCATGGCCAGCCCCGCCCGCATCTCCGCATAGCCGAGGACGAACTGCAGGTACTGGGTGAGCATGAGCATCACGGCGCCCGCGCCGAACGACATCAGCAGGATCGAGAACGACGCGCCGCTGAAGTTGCGGTTGGCGAACAGGTGCAGCGGAAGCATGGGCTCCTCCCGGCTGCGCTCCCAGAGCACGAACCCGACGAGGGCGAGCACCGCGAGCGCGATGACCGGGAGGTTCCACTCGCGCTCGATGATCACGTAGACGCCGGCGGTGAGGCCGGTGACCGACAGCACCACGCCCACCGGGTCGATCTTCCGGCCCGCGGTGCGCGTCTCCGGCATCAGGACGAGCGCGGCCACGATGGCCAGCGCCGCGATCGGGATGTTCAGCAGGAAGACCGAGCCCCACCAGTAGTGCTCCAGCATGAAGCCGCCCACGGTGGGGCCCGACACCATGCCGACCAGCGCCACGGCGCTCCATGACGCCATCGCCTTGCGCCGCTCGGTGTCGTCGAAGACGGTCATCAGGATCGACAGCGTGGACGGCATGACCAGCGAGCCGCCGACGCCCATCAGGCCACGGGCGGCGATGAGCTGCCAGGGCTCGGTGGCGAGCACGGCGAGCAGCGACGCGCCGCCGAAGAGGACCAGGCCGATGACCAGGAACAGGCGGCGGCCGTACTTGTCGGACAGGCTGCCCGAGGTGATGAGCAGTCCGGCGAAGGCCAGCACGTAGGCGTCGATGATCCACTGGATGTCGGTCGGCGTCGCGCCCAGCTCCTCGGTGAGCGAGGGGATGGCCAGGTTGAGCACCGTGTTGTCGATGACCAGGACGAGCATCGTCAGACAGAGGGCGCCGAGAATCCACCAGCGACGGGGGTCTCGTACGGTGTTCGAGTTCACTCGCACACTGTACGACGATCCTCGTACACCGTGCGAGTGGTTTTATCCTGAGGGTATGTCGTTCACCTCCGTCTGGCTCCGCGAGCCGCGCAAGCCCAGCGGCCCCGGGCGCAGCCGCGAGGAGATCGTCGCCGCCGCCGTCGAGCTGCTCGACCAGGAAGGGCTCGACGGGCTGAGCATGCGCAAGCTCGGCGCGAGGCTGAGCGCCGGTGCGACCAGCCTCTACTGGTACGTCGCCACCAAGGACGAGCTGCTGGAGCTGGCCTACGACCAGGTCTGGGGCGAGATGGCCGTCGTCGACCCCGACGAGGTGGGCTGGCGCGACGCCCTGTCCGCGCTGGCCCACAGCATGCGGCAGGTCATCCTGCGCCACCCGTGGTCGGGCGACCTGATCGGCCGCCTGCCCGCGCTCGGCCCCAACGCCCTGCACGTCGCCGACCGGATGCGCCGGATGTTCAAGGCGGCCGGCTTCGAGGGGTCCGTCATCGACTTCGCGAGCTCCACGCTCACCGCCTACGTGTTCGGCATGACGATCCCCGAGATCGCCTGGAACGCCGCGATGGGCCAGACCCGCTACGACGCCGACGAGATGCGCGCCACCGTCCGCAAGGCCGCCGCCGATTTTCCCGAGATGCTGGAAAGCGTGGACCTGGACGTGTACGAGGATCCGCAGGCCGTGCGCGAGCTCTGCTTCGACTTCGGGCTCGTGTCGGTGCTCGACGGCCTTGAGCGGCGGCTGGCGACGTAGCAGGATCCGGGCATGAGCGATTTCCGTGCCGCCCGAGACTTCCTTCTCGGCGCCGACGCCGCCACCGCCCGCCGCGACTTCCGCTGGCCTCAGCTCACCGAGTTCAACTGGGCGCTCGACTGGTTCGACGGGGTGCTGGCCGTGGAGAGGCCCGACGCCGTCGCTCTCAAGATCGTGGGAGACAGCAGCGCCTCCTACACCTTCGCCGCCCTGTCGGCCCGCTCCAACCAGGTCGCGGGCTGGCTGCACGAGCAGGGGGTGCGCCGCGGAGATCGTGTCCTGCTCATGCTCGGCAACCAGGCCGAGCTGTGGGAGGCGCTGCTGGCGGTGATGAAGCTGGGCGCGGTCGTCATCCCCGCCACGACGCTGTTGACCGCCAAGGACGTCGCCGAGCGGATCGACCGCGGCGGCGTCGCCCACGTCATCGCCAACGCCTCCGACGCCGGCAAGTTCGGCGCCGGCGAGTACACGAAGATCGCGGTCGGCGACGCGTACGGCTGGCTGCCGTACCACGAGGCGTACGACGCGTCCGAAACCTTCACCCCTGACGGGCCCACACGGGCCGACGACACGCTGCTGCTCTACTTCACCTCCGGCACCACCTCCCAGCCGAAGCTGGTCGAGCACACCCACGCCTCCTACCCGGTGGGTCATCTGTCGACGATGTTCTGGATCGGGGTGAAACCGGGTGACGTGCACCTGAACGTGTCGTCGCCGGGGTGGGCGAAGCACGCCTGGAGCAACGTCTTCGCCCCCTGGAACGCCGGGGCCACCGTGCTGGTCCACGACTACAAGCGCTTCTCGGCAGCCGCGCTGCTGCAGGTGCTGCGCGACGAGCGGGTCAGCACGTTCTGCGCGCCGCCGACGGTGTGGCGGATGCTCATCCAGGAGGATCTCGCCGCCTGGAAGCCGCCGCTGCGTACGGCCGTGGCCGCCGGCGAGCCGCTCAACCCCGAGATCATCGACCAGGTGGCCAAGGCGTGGGGCATCACGATCCGCGACGGTTACGGCCAGACCGAGACCACCGCGCAGATCGGCAACGCGCCGGACGAGCCGGTCAAGCCCGGGTCCATGGGGCGTCCGCTGCCCGGCTACGACGTCGTGCTGATCGACCCGGTCTCGGGCGAGCCGGGGGACGACGGCGAGATCTGCCTGCCGCTGGACGACCGCCGCCCCCTCGGCCTCATGTCCGGATATGTCGATGGATTGGGGGAGGCGATGCGCGACGGCTTCTACCACACCGGCGATGTCGCCACCCGCGACGCCGACGGCTCCATCACCTACGTCGGCCGCACCGACGACGTCTTCAAGGCCTCCGACTACCGCATCTCGCCGTTCGAGCTGGAGAGCGTGCTGCTGGAGCACCCGGCCGTGGCGGAGGCGGCCGTCGTCCCGGCCCCCGACCCGGTGCGCCTGGCCGTGCCGAAGGCGTACGTGACGCTCGCGCCGGGGTTCGAGCCGGACGAGGAGACCGCCCGGTCGATCTTCGAGCACTGCCGCAGGGAGGTGGCGCCGTACAAGCGGGTGCGCCGGCTGGAGTTCGACGAGTTGCCCAAGACGATCTCCGGCAAGATCCGCCGTGTTGAGCTGCGTGTACGCGCGCCGCAGCGCGAGTTTCGCGAGGAGGACCTTATTTCATGAAAAGGGGCACAAAGTGTGATTTGCCTTATCTGCGTTCCTACTACGTGATCAGCTAGGCTCTGCCCCGTGCTGCCCACCATCGCCGACGTTCTCGCCTTGGAGACCGTGCGCCGGGGTAGCCCGCGCGTGGTCGCGGGCGCCGACCGGCTCGACACCAAGGTGCGGTGGGTGCACGTCGGCGAGATCGCCGACATCGCCCACCTGCTCAGAGGCGGCGAGCTGGTGCTCACCACGGGCGTCGCCCTGCCCGACGACCCGGAGAAGCTGACCGACTACATCGGGGAGCTGTCCCAGGTCGGCGCCTCGGGGCTGATCGTCGAGCTGGGCCGCAAGTTCGTCGGCGAGCTGCCGGCGGCCGTGGTCAAGTCCGCCGAGGAACACGGCCTGCCGCTCATCCTGCTGACCCGCGAGACGCCGTTCGTGCAGATCACCGAGTCGGTCCACTCCCGGATCATCGACATCCAGCTGGAGGAGCTGCGCGCCTCCGAGCAGCTGCACGAGGTCTTCACCGAGCTGTCGGTCGAGGGCGCCTCGCCGGCCGAGGTGCTGGCCCAGGTCACCCGGCTGTCCGGGCGGCCGGTGCTGCTGGAGAACCTCGCCCACCAGGTGCTGGCCTGCGAGCCCGGCGGGCGCGACGCGGGCAGCATGCTGGCCGGCTGGGAGTCCAGGTCCCGGGCCGTCGCGCCGGGCGAGCGCACGGCGTACGACCTGGCCTCCGGGTGGCTGGTCACCATGGTCGGCGCGCGCGGGCAGGACTGGGGGCGGCTGATCCTGCTGTGCGAGGCGCCGCCGACGCCGCGCGACATGGTGCTGGCCGAGCGCGCCGCCACCACGCTCGCCCTCGGCCGCCTGCTCGAACGCCACCAGGAGTCGCTCGAACGCCAGGCCCACGGCACGATCATCACCGGCATCCTGACCCACGCCTACGCCGACCCGGAGGAGGCCGCCGCCCGTGCCCGCGCGGTGGGCGTGCCGCTGACGGGCCGCCGGCTGGTCAGCGTGGTCATCCGCCCGACCGAGACCTCCGACCAGGCGCTCGACGGGCACGCCCAGCTCGGCGAGCTGGCCGAGGCGACCGCCGCCGCCTGCCGCGACGAACGCCTGCCCGCCCTGGTCGGCGCGCTCGACCAGGAGCGCATCGGGGTGCTGCTGCCGCTGCCGCCCCGCGCCCAGGCCGACCCCGCCCTGACCTCACTGTCCGAACGGCTCCGCACGCTGTGGCCCTCGTCGTTCGTCCTGGCGGCGGGCTCGGTCGTGGAGTCGCTGCGCGACGTACGCCGCAGCTTCCTCGAAGCCGAGCAGGTGGCCGACGTGGCGGTCCGCCAGCCCGACGGCCGGGCCGTCTACCGGCTGCCCGACCTGCGCCTGCGCGGCCTGCTCCACCTGCTGCGCGACGACGCGCGGCTGCAGACGTTCGCCGAACGGGAGCTCGGCGCGCTGCTGGCCCACGACGCCCAGCGGGGCGGCGACCTGACCCGCATCCTGCGCGTCTACCTCGACTCCGGGCGCAACAAGGCCGTCGCCGCGCAGCGGGCCCACCTGTCCAGGCCCGCCTTCTACGACCGCCTGCGCCGCCTCGAACGCATCCTCGACACCGACCTCGACGACGTGGAGTCGTGCCTGTCACTGCACGTCGCCCTGCTGGCCCTGGAGTCCTTCCGCCGGGAGACGCGCTGACCGGCTTACTGTCGCTGGTGTGCCCCTCTTCTACAACGTCATCGAAGCCGCAGCCCACAGGCTGTCGATCGTGCCCCCGATGTTCGACTACTTCGGCGCCCTGGGGCTGCACGCGCTCGTCGCGGCCGCCCGGCTGGGGGTCTTCGACGCCCTGCGCTCCCGGCCGCTGACCGACCAGGAGCTCGCCGCCGCGCTCGGCGTGGACCCCGTCGCGGCCGGCGTGCTGTTACGGACGCTGGCCGGGCTCGGCTACTTACGGGTCAGGGGCGGCCGGTACCGGCTGAGCCGCGCCGCGCGGCTGTGGTTCACGACCGGCTCGCCGACGTCCCTGGTGGCCGGGCTGGAGTTCTGGGAGCGTACCGCGTGCGTGATCTGGCCCGAGGTCGAGCGGGCCGTACGCGGCGGCGCGCCCGTCATCCCCTTCTACGCGTTGCTGGAGAGCGACCCCGCGCTGTCGCGGTCGTTCCAGGCGTGGACGGCGGCGCTGGCCCGGCAGCAGGCGCCCGCCGTGGCGCGGGCCGTCTCCGTGCCGCGCGACGCCCGGCTGCTGCTCGACGTGGGCGGCGGCCACGGGCTGTTCAGCGTGGCGCTGCTGCGCCGCCACCCCGCGCTGCGGGCCACCGTCATCGACCTGCCGCAGGCGCTGCTGGCCGCCGCCGACCACCCCCGCCTGACGCCACGCGCGGGCTCGTTCCTGGATGACGACCTCGGCGACGGGTACGACGTCGTCCTGCTGTTCAACGTCGTGCACGGCCTGACCGACGACGAGACGGCCACCCTGCTGCGGCGCTTGGCGGCGGCGCTCAACCCGGGCGGGACGCTCGTCGTCGGCGACCAGTTCGGCGACAGCCTCATGCCCGGCCGGGCCAGCCGCGCCCTGCTCCACCTGCTCGACCTCAACTACCTGGTCGCCGTAGGCGGGAAGGTGCGCGGCCGGCGCGAGATCGCGGCCCTGCTGCGCACGGCGGGCTTCCGCGACGTACGGCACCGCCGCCCGCTCCGCTCCCCGGTCACGGAGCTCGCCGTGGCTAGAACCCCATCGCGGTCTGCGCCTCGTCGAGCGTGAGGACCGCCCGCTCGCGGGCCCTGGCGTTGCCCTCGGCCAGGATCTGCCGGACGTCGGCCTCGGTGTACTCCGCCCGCCGCCGCCTGATCGGCCGCAGGAACTCGTTCACCGCCTCCGTGGTCACCCGCTTGAGCGTGGCGGCGCCGCCGTCGCCGATCTCGTCCGCGAGCTCGCGCGGCGAGCGCCCCAGGCACAGACCAGCCAGCGTGAGCAGGTTGGACACCCCCGGCCGGCGCTCCTCGTCGAACGTGATCAGCCGCTCGGAGTCGGTGACGGCCTTGCGAATGAGGGCGGCCGTCTCGTCCTCGGTGGCCGACAGGGCGATCGCGTTGCCGCGGCTCTTGCTCATCTTGCCGCCGTCGAGTCCCTTGAGCAGCGGCTGCTCTCCCATCATGGCCTCCGGCAGCGGGAACACCTCCCCGTAGCGCTCGTTGAAGCGCCGCGCCACCAGCCGCGTCACCTCGACGTGCGGCAGCTGGTCCTTGCCCACGGGCACCAGCGTGCCCTTGCAGAACAGGATGTCGGCGGCCTGGTGCACCGGATAGGTGAACATCAGGCCACTCACCGCGCTCTGCGAGCTGTGCGCGATCTCGTCCTTGACCGTGGGGTTGCGCCGCAGCTCCGACACCGACACCAGGCTCAGGAACGGCAGCATCAGCTGGTTCAGCTCGGGGATCGCGCTGTGCTGGAAGATCGTGGCCTTGGCCGGGTCGATGCCGACCGCCAGGTAGTCGAGCAGCAGCCCGGTGGTGTGCCGCCGGATCTCGCCCGGCACGTCTCGGTCGGTGATCACCTGATAGTCGGCGATCAGCACGTACATGGGGAATTTGTCCTGCAGCATCACCCGGTTGGCCAGTGAGCCGAAATAGTGGCCCAGATGCAGCGGACCGGTCGGGCGGTCGCCCGTGAGCACGACGTCGTTCATCGAGGTTTCTCTCCTTGGGATCATGCCGTCCCGGAGAGCCGCGCACCGTGGGCCGTCTCAGGGACGGCCAGGCAGGTGGATTCAGCGGCCGTCTGTCGGCCGCCACCACAGGCAGATGAGGGTGCGAGTCACATATCCCAGAATATCTGCTGCCGGTGTCAATCTCGTAACCTCTTTACCCGTTTGGCGCGTTCTCCTGCCCCGTGGACCTTGATCTCGTCAGGATGGTGCGGTCCGTTTTCCGCCCTCTGGAGAGTTCATGTCTCGACGCACCCTCGCCGCCGGCGGTCTTGCCACAGCCGCGGCGCTCACCCTCACCGCTCTGCCCGCCACGGCGGAACAGTCGGTGAGGTTCCCGTCGGCAAGGTTCCCTCTGGGCACCAGGCCAGTGCCGATGAAGACCATGACCATCGTGACCCAGGGCATCGACCTGTACGACGTGAAGGCGGGCACGCACACCGACGGCTACACGGTGACCGTGCTCATGCCGAACGGCCGCGACTACGGGACGCTCGCCAACGCCGAGCTCAAGGTCGCCGAAGTGGAGGCGGCCGGGGAGAGCGCCAGCCTGCAGAAGGTGATCAGGCCCGGCGTCGCCGACTCCCCGTCCCAGACCGTGTACATGGTCCGCGTCGGTCTGTGGGCCTTCAAGGAGAAGAAGAAGGCCGACAAGACGGCCGCGACGCTCAAGGACGCCGGCCTCAAGGTGAAGGTCGACTACCTCGGCGACGACGGGCTCAAGACGACCGGCCCCTGGAACGCCAAGGTCGTCATGATCGACCCCAGAACGTTCCGCGGCTCGTACGCCGCCTCGCTCGGCGGCAGCGTGGCCAAGCGGGAGACCGTCTCCTCGATGGCCAGGGCGAGCAAGGCGCTGGTCGGCGTCAACGGCGGCTTCTACAACATCCACACCTCCCCGGCCCTGCGCGGCGAGCCCCTGGGGGCGTCCGTGGTGCGCGGCCGGCTGCTGAGCGAGGCCGTGCCCGGCCGCTCGGCGGTGGTGCTCAGGGGCCGTACCGCCAAGATCACCGAGCTGGAGACCTCCGTCACCGCGACCTCCGAGGACGGCGCGCGGACCCGGGTCGACGGCGTCAACCGGGCTCCCGCCACGGACGAGCTGGTCCTCTACACCGAGGAGTTCGGCGCCAAGACCCCCACAGGCGGCGTCGACGCGATCCTCGACGCGAACGACCGTGTCCTCCGCCTGCGTCCCTCCGGTCGCGCGGTGAGCGCCGGGACACGCGTCCTGCACGGCAACGGTCTGGTCGGCGACTGGCTCAACGAGCACGCCTGGGAGGGCTGGACGGTCAAGATCGACACCCGCGTGGTCGACCTGCGGACGAAGAAGGCCCTTAAGCTGACCCCGGACCTGCACGTCGTCGCGGGCGGCGTCGGCCTCGTCCGCAACGGCGAAGTCAAGATCACCGCCAAGCGGGACGGGCACGACTCGATGAACATGATCCTCCGCCGCCACCCGCGCACCCTGGTCGGCACCACCAAGGACGGCAGCCTGATCCTGGCCGCCATCGACGGACGCCGCCCCGGCGAGACCATCGGCGCGAACTTCGTGGAGGCAGCCCAGTTCATGCGCTGGCTCGGCGCGACGCAGGCGATCAACCTGGACGGCGGCGGATCGACGACCCTGGTCGTCGGCAAGAAGCCGGTCAACCGCCCCGCCGACGGCGCCGAACGCGCCGTCGGCGACGCCCTCCTCGTCCTACCGAGGTAACCCCGGAACGGGGTCCCCGTTGCGGCAGGGGTCCCGTTCCAGCAGGTTCCCGTTGCGGCGGGGTTCCCGACCGGCAAGGTCTGTACGGCGGATCCCCGACCGGCGAGCCCCTGTTCCGCGAGGTCCCTGACCGGCGGAGTCGTTACGCGGAGGATCTCCGACCGGCGGGGGCCAGGTGCGGTGCGGGCCCATCGCCCAGGGACACCCGGCGGGGTTCCAGTGCGACGGGGCCCGTCGCGCCAGGCCATCAGGACACCGGCAGCCCGGTGTCCTCTTTCACCGCCTTCATAGCGAGATGCGAGGTGACCTGCGCCACCCCCGGCAGCCCGGACAACGTCTCGGAGTAGAACCGCTCGTAAGCCGCCAGGTCCGCGACCGCCACCCGCAGCAGGAAGTCGGGATCACCGAACAGCCGGTACGCCTCCACCACCTCGGGCATCTCCGCCACCCGCCCCTCGAACTCCGCCACGGTGTCGTGGTCCTCGTACCGCATCACCACCGTGACGAACGCCTGGAACCCCCGCCCCACCGCGTCACCATCGAGCAGCGCCCGATAGCCGCGGATCACGCCGGTCTCCTCCAGATGGCGCACCCGGCGCAGGCACGGCGACGGCGTGAGGCCCACCCGATCGGCCAGCTCGGTGTTGCTGAGTCGCCCGTCGCGCTGCAGCTCTAGAAGGATCCTGCGGTCAATCCGATCCATGACGCAACATCCTGCCACATATGCCGACGCACCAGCATAAATCAACCATCGCCTGCCACTCCTCCTCGACTACGGTCGGCCGCGAGGAGGTGAGAGCCCGTGGAGCTGCGACTCGTCCTGCTCTTCCTGGGCATGGATCTGCTGCTCATCTGCACACCCGGCCCCGACATGCTCTACGTGACGGCCCGCTCCCTCGGACAGGGCCGCCGCACGGGGCTGATGGCGGTGACCGGCATCTGCTGCGGCTACGCGGTGCACACCGTCCTGGCCGCCGCCGGGCTGGCCGCCGCACTGCGCGCCGTCCCCGCCGCCCTGCCCGCGATGCGCTACGCCGGCGCGGCATACCTGGTGTTCCTCGCCGTACGCACCCTCATGAGTCTGCGTCATCGCACCGGCCCCACACGCGGCTCCTCCACCCCCGACCCGGCCGGCAAAGTGCTACGCCAGAGCATCCTCACGGCCCTGCTCAACCCGAAGGGCCTCCTGCTCTACCTGTCGCTGATGCCCCAGTTCATCGCCACCGGCACGACCGTCCCCCTCGGTCTCCAGCTCACCGCACTCGGCCTGCTCCACGTCGTGAACTGCGCGATCCTGTACGGCTTGATCGCCCTGGCCGCCGCCCGAGCCGGCCAAGCTCTCACCGGCACCCCGCAGGCAACCCGCCGAATCTCCGCCGTGTCAGGCACGCTGCTCCTGGTAGTCGCGGCCGCCACCCTCACCGCCCACTGACACCACCTCAGGGAGGCTTCGTGCCTTCCCTGAAGCCCGCGAGACGTCACCGGCTGCGGGCCTCTCGCGTCCGCCGACCAGCGAGCTGCAGCTCGACACGGACACGGCCGACCTGACACAACCCCTGGTCAACGGCCGGAGATGGCGACTCTTCTTGTCTACTTGGACTCGACGCGCCCGAGCGGGTTGGGGCCGGCCATCAGGGCGTCAGACGCCGCCTGCCAAGCGGGGTCATCGGGGTAGAGCTCACTGCGGAGGTAGGCCGAGGTGAGCCGCTGCACCGCGGCCACCCGCTCGGGGTTCTCGTCCGTGGTCTCGGCGACGTCATATCCGGAGACCCCGCCGAGCCCGTGCTCTGCGCCGAACAGGGTGAGCAGGGACTTCGGGCCAGGAGAGAAGACGTAGGGATCCGTGTGCCACTGCGCCCCCCGAACCGTCAGGTGAGCAGAGGTGTCCTTGTCACCGGCGACCACGAGCGCGGGCGTCGCCATCTCGGAGAAGTCCGTGGTCAAGAAGAACGAGTAGTTCTCGGCCGCGTACGCACTGAGAGCATCGCCGCCCCTGCCAGGCGCGGCAAGCAGCACACCCGCCTTGATCCGAGGCTCGGCCAGGTTCACTTCCTTTCCGTCGTCGGGGTCCGTCAGCCGCGCGCCCAGCAGCAGGCTGGCAGTGTGCCCGCCCATCGAGTGCCCCGCCACGGCGACCTTGCCCCGGTCCAGGCGCCCAAGGAGCTGCGGCACGGCGGCCTCGATCGCGTCGAGTCGGTCGAGGACGCGCGACATGTCCTCGGCCCTTGATCGCCAGTACAGCGGCGCCTCAGGGTGACCGGGATCCAGACGCAACGTCCTCGAGCTCAGATGCGTGGGCTGGATGACGACGAAGCCGTGCGCCGCCCAGTAGTGGGCGAGCGGGGCATAGCCGTTCAGCGAGGACAGGTTGTTCGAGGGCCCATGGCCGTGCGAAAGGAGGATGATCGGCAGCTCGCTCCCGGTCACGGGCGCGGAGACACGCACCTGCAGATCCACCGCGCGACCTGGAGCGGGGAGCACCACCGGACTGACCGAGAGGACGGGAGCGGACGCGCTCATGGCGTCCACGGCGAAGGTCAATTCGCTCATGATGTGGCTTCTCTTTCCAAAGGCTTCGCCGTCGGTCTTGCCCGGCCGACGGCAGGTGAGGCGGCAAGCGAAGGCCGCCCGTTCCGCGGAAACGGAACACTGTCCCGAAACTATACGGAACAGCGTTCCGTTTCGTCAATCGCCGGCTGAAAGAAGAGCCCGATGCCCGCCGCAGCCCAGGTACTGGCCCGAGGCAGCACAGCAACGCACTGCGCAAACGAGCAGGCTCTTCTTGCGTCGCCTCCGACCCGCTTGCCTCCAACCTTGCTCATCGCCGACGCTGCCTGCCGTTGCCGCGGTGTTCGTCAACCCCAGGATCGACGCGGCGATACCCGATAACACGGGCAGAGCCGACATCAGCCATCGGTATCGGGAGGATCCACCGCCATTTCCCGCTGTGGGCGGCACCCCTACCGCCGCCACGTACAGACACACGCCGAAACCGGCCAACCTTGCCGACCGGTGCCAACCCTCCCCTCGCGGCCCTTCGCCAGCGGGTCGACCTCTTCGTTGACCTCCTGGTCACGAACACGGGCTCGCCAATGCGTTGCGATCAGACGCCAGCACCTTCGACCCGTTGACACCTACTTCCTCCACCGCTTGGTGCCCCGTGCGTGCGCGTTGCCCGACATAGCAGCCATCCCCAGCGAACCCGGTCCGGCATGCACACCCATCGAACTGATGCGCGGCATCGGAAACCTCTGCACCGAACCCGACAGCCACCCAGCGCCATGCCCCCGCCGATTGATCGCCTTCCCTCAATGGACGACAGACGACCGCAGTCCTTCTGAAGTCGACAGTCAGCACATATGAGAGGAGAGAACTTCTCGGACAGCATCGCGCCATCGGCCTCTCTCGGTGACAGAACGAATAGGCCGCAGTGGTGAACGGGGCGCGCACGCTGTCGGCCATCGCGGCAAGCACAACGGCATGCCGATGGGCACCGGGACGCCCGAGAAGTTCATCCCAGACGGACGTAGCGGTTACAGGATCGCCGGCATCTTCATCACCAAGAAGTGGTCGAAGGAGATCGGTGCGGATCTTACGCAGCATGAACTGGTCCACAGGAACCGATGGTGTTGCAATGCAAGCAGAGCGGCCTCTGGTACGCCTTCCCCATCCTCTACCCGGCCGCAGGTGACAACGCGTCCACCAACCGCTGCGAAATGAAGGCGGACCTGAAGAAAGGGTGGCTGAACAAACTGTTGACCGCCAGTAACGTCCTCGCCAGGATTCACGGCATGAAGAACGTGACTTCGAAATGCATCACTGTTCTGGGGCTCGCTTACCTGACCGTTGCCTGCGGCTACGGCAGCCCGGCGTCCGGCGGCTTGACCGGAGTAACGGTGAACGCCGACGGGCAGCTCACGATGGTGGCGTCCTGGTGCGGGAATGCCCCGGACGGAGTGGTGGTCTACCGGCGCGCCGCCGGCGAACTCCTGGAGCATGCCGACATCAAGGCGCCATCGATGACCGGCGGCATCATGTCCATGAACTTGGAGGAGATGCCCGCCGGGTGGTCCCTTCAGGAGGGAAGCCTGAATTTCGAGGACGGAGACGTACCTGATCGCCGCGTATTCCTCGGAAACCCATGTGAGGTTCGCCGATGCCTACTTCACTACTCAGTCCAAACAGAAAATCCCGCAGGGCGAGGTGATGATTCCGGATCACTCGACCACACCCGCCAAAGATGCCTTCCTGACGGAGGGCGAGTTTGTGGCCCAGGCGGAACATCAATGCTGAACAACTCGGCGGCACGGTCCTGCTCCCGCCGGAACGCGCCGTGGCACGGCAGGTAGCTCCGAGATGTCGCTGTTCTGGCGTGCTTGGTACAGGACGACCACCCTCTCCGGGCAGGCACGCTCGATATCCACGATCGCTTCAACGCACAAGGCTTGCAAGACCTCCCACACGTCCCCGACTACGCCGCGCAGAAAGGCCGCGTTGAACACTTCTACGCAAGCGCCGGCCATGGTCGTCGGAACACACAACCCCGGAAACGCAGAAAGGGCCCCACGCATCAGCGGGAGCCCTCAAAGTATCAGCATGGAACCCTCAGCAAACACAAAAAGAGAGGAGCCCCGACACCCGCAGGCATCGAGACCCCCCTCAAAAAA
This sequence comes from Nonomuraea terrae, assembly GCF_004348995.1. GTDB lineage: Bacteria > Actinomycetota > Actinomycetes > Streptosporangiales > Streptosporangiaceae > Nonomuraea > Nonomuraea terrae. The sequence continues at coordinate 19 of NZ_SMKQ01000159.1, read as the reverse complement.
TTGTCCGGCGGTGACCTAC
>NZ_SMKQ01000158.1 GCF_004348995.1 Nonomuraea terrae | reverse complement strand
CCCCCTCACACCGGGCCCCACCGCCACCGGTCCGGTCGGTACCGCCCCTGCCGGCCCCGTGCTCGGGCGCGACGGCTCCCTCGGGACCGGCCTGCTCGACACCGGTCCCCTGGGCGGCGGCCGTCTGGGTGACGGCCGCTACACCGTGGGTCTGGCCGTGAGCCCCGGCGACGTCCAGGCCGCCCAGCGGCTGCGGTACGCGGTCTTCGCCGACGAGATGGGAGCGCGGCTCGACAGCCCGGTCTCCGGCCTGGACGCCGACCGGTTCGACGCCTACTGCGATCATCTCGTCGTGCGCGAGGGCCGCGAGGTCGTCGGCACGTACCGGCTGCTGCCCCCCGGACGCGCCGAGCGGCTCTACGCCGACGCCGAGTTCGACCTGTCCGCCCTGGCACCGCTGCGCAAGGACCTGGTGGAGGCCGGCCGTACGTGCGTGCACCCCGACCACCGCGGCGGCACCGTGGTCGCGCTGATGTGGGCCGGGATCGCCCGCTACATGGCGGCCGGGGGCCACCGGTGGCTGGCGGGCTGCTGCTCGGTGCCACTCGACGACGGCGGCACGCTCGCCGCGGCCGTGGCCGGACGAGTGCCCCTGGGGCCCGAGGAGTACCGGGTGACGCCGCGCACGCCGTGGCGCTCCCGGCGCGCGGTGCCACCAGGACGGTTCGCCCCTCCCGCACTGCTGCGCGGTTACCTGCGACTCGGCTCGTGGGTGTGCGGGGCGCCGGCGCACGACCCCGACTTCGGCACGGCCGACTTCTTCGTCCTCCTCTCCATGGACCGCGTCAACCCCCGCTACCTCCGTTACTTCCTCGCCGGAGCCGCCCAATGACGGCGGTTCCGCACGTTCTCGGGAGTGGGCCGCACGTCGGCGCGGTCGAGCCCGCCCCGGCCACAGCCGGCGCTCACGTGATCCCCGGGGCTGTCCCGGCGGGAGCCAACCCGTGGCGGCCGCTGGGGCCCTGTACGCCCGCCGCCTGCGTGCGGGCCCCTGCCGCCGCCGCGGGGCCGTGCCTCCGCGCCGCCCGCATCGTGGCGGCGTCGCTCGTGGTGCTCGCGGGCGTGCCGGTCGCGCTTGCCTGTCGTGCCGCGTCCCTTCCAGTCCGCGCCCGGGCCACCGGCGCGTGGGCCCGCCTCCTCCTCCACGTCCTCGGCATCCGCCTCGACGTCACAGCTGAGGCAGTGGGTGGAGGCACGCGGCCGGCCGGCGATGCAAGGGCAGGCGCCGGTGGCAGCCGACTGCTGGGAGCCGGTGGCGCGGGCGGCGGGGGAGTGGCGGAGAGAGGTGAGGCGGGGACCCTGGTGGTGGCCAATCATGTGTCCTGGCTGGACCCGCTGGTGCTCGCGGCCGTTGTGCCGTCGCGGCCGCTGGCCAAGCGGGAGGTCGGCCGGTGGCCGGTGGTCCGGACGCTGGTGGCGGGAGCGGGGGCGCTGCTCATCGAACGGGACCGGCTGTCCGCGCTGCCGCAGGCCGTGGCCGCCGTCGCAGGCGCGCTGGCCGGCGGCGACACGGTGATCGCCTTCCCGGAGGGGACCACGTGGTGCGGGCGCGGTATGGGGCGCTTCCGGCCCGCCGTGTTCCAGGCGGCGATCGACGCGGGCGCCACCGTACGCCCGGTCGCGCTGCGCTACCGCGAGGGCCCGGCGCTCTCCACCCGCGCCTCGTTCGTGGGCGACGACCCGCTGCTCGCCTCCGTCCTGCGGGTGGCCACCACCCGCGGCCTCGTCGCCGAGGTACGGCTGCTCACCCCCGTACGCCCGGCCCATGCGGCGCCGCGCACGCGGGCCCGTGCGGAACTCGCCCGGATCGCCGAGGCCCGGGTACGCGCGGGCCTGCGCGCCCGGTACGGCGACCGGCCGCGGGGAGAAGGCGTTTGATGCTCCAGGACGATGGTAGGGGCGTAGTCAGCAGGGGAAATGGAGATCGCCCCGCTAACGGGAGCCTTCCACCGTGAAGGCGTGAGAAGGCGGTCTCCGCGGTTGAGAGACCGCCGGATCGGGGGAACCCAATGCGCAAGACCCTGACAGGACTGGGCCTCGCGTTCTTCTTGACGCTAGTCCCGACCGCAGCCGCGACGGCCGAAACACCGGCAGATACCGTCGCGCAGACCCAGGTCACACCGGCACCGCAGCCACGGGACGATGGTGGCGGCAACGCCGGCCTGTGGGGCCTGCTCGGCCTGCTAGGCCTCCTAGGCCTCGCCGGCATGCGCAAGCAGCGCCATCAGGTCGGAACCGCCGAACACGTCACGCACCGCGGCCCGCGCCCGTAGCGGGGCCGGCCCCGGCCACCGGCCGGGGTGACTTCCAAGGTGACACGGCTGCCCACAGGGTCAGCCGTGTCACGCGTGGGGTGACGGCCCACCCGAAGGCCACAGAGCCGCGAGTCGCGCCGGCGCGCGTGTACGACCACGGGCAGACGCGGAAGTTCCGACCGTGGTCAGACGCGCCGGCAGGGGCGAGTCCGTCACCGTGTTCAGGTGATCGAAGTACGAGAGCTGACCAAACGATACGGCTCGACGCTCGCCCTGGACCGGCTGTCCTTCCAAGCCCGTCCCGGCCGGGTGACCGGCTTCCTGGGGCCCAACGGCGCGGGAAAATCCACCACCTTGCGGGTCATCGTCGGCCTGCACCACGCGACGTCCGGCGTGGCCCTGGTCAACGGGCGCCGATACGCGGACATCAGCCGACCGCTCCACGCGGTGGGCGCGCTGCTCGACACCGGTGCCGTGCACCCGGGCCGCACCGCGTTCGACCAGCTCGCCTGCCTGGCCCGTAGCCACCGCATCGGCTCCGCGAGGATCACGACGCTGCTGGAGCAGGTGGGGCTGCGAGACGTGGCGCACAAGCGCGTCGGGGGTTTCTCGCTCGGCATGCGGCAGCGGCTGGGCATCGCGGCGGCACTGCTGGGCGATCCCGGCGTCGTCCTGCTGGACGAGCCGGTGAACGGCCTGGACGCCGAGGGCATCCGCTGGGTGCGGGACCTGATGCGCACGCTCGCCTCGCAAGGCCGGACGGTCCTGCTGTCCAGTCATGTGATGAGCGAGATGGCGCTGATCGCCGACCACGTCCTCATCATCGGACGGGGCAGATTGATCGCCGAGACCTCGATGGAGGGCCTCGCCAGGCGCTTCCGCCGCGACGTCCTGGTCCGGTCCCCGAGGCGACACGAGCTGGGCAGGATCCTGCGGGCCGCCGGCGCGTCGGTGGCGTTCGAGCCGCAGGGCGCCCTCGCGGTGACGGGCGCCGACCCGGCCACGATCGGCGATCTCGCCGCCGGGCATCACATCCCGATCCACGAGCTGACGCCGCGCGGCGCCACGCTCGAGGACATCTACCTCGACATGACCGGCCAGGCCGCCGATCACCGCGCGGGCGGCGGAGGAAGCCGATGACCGCCATACCGCCGGCGGGGGAGCGCGCCGCGTCGATGAAGGACGTCGCCGCGGCCGAATGGCTCAAGCTCCGGACGATGCGCTCCACCTGGGCGATCTGGGCCGGAGCGGCCGCGTACACCGTGGTCGGCCTGGTCGTCATCATGATGCACATCGGCTCCTACGACCACGCGCCGCCGGCGGAGCAGGCGACATTCGAGAGCGCCGACCCGGCCGTCACCGTCATGCCGATCGTGGCGTTCTTCATCGGTTGTCTCGGTGCTCTGGCCATCACCACCGAGTTCTCGACCGGCTCCATCGGTCCCAGCCTGGTCGCGGTCCCTCGGCGGCGGACGCTGCTGGCCGCCAAGACCGTGGTGGTCGCGTGCGCCTCGTTCGCCAGTGGCGCGCTGTTCGCGGGACTGTCACAGATCGCCGTCCTGTTCCTCCTGGGCGACCGGCCCCCGCCGGTCAATCCCTGGGCCAACTGGTGGGACGCGGTCCCCACCGCGGCCGGCACGGCCTTGGTCACCCTTGTCGCGGGCCTGGTGGCGCTGGGCCTCGGAGCGGTCCTGCGGTCGACGGCCGCGACGGTGGCGGTGGTCGGCGCGCTCACCGTGGTGATGCCGAGTTTTGCGCATTTCCTGCCGGAGCCCCTCCACCTGCGGGTCGCCTCGGTGCTGATCCCCAACCTCGCTCCCCAGGTCGCGGGCGCCGAGTCGGCGTATCTGCTGTCGCCTCCCGCGGCTCTGGCGGTCCTGGCGTTCTATGTGGTCGTGGCGCTGGCGGCGGGAGCACTCTGTCTCTGCCGCCGGGACGCGTGAACCGAAGAGGTCACGGTCGGCACGGCGTTCTAGATTGACCGGCCATGACCGACATCGACGAGCACGGCCGTCCCGAGCCCCCGCTCGCCGCAGGCGAGCTCGACACCCTCCTGGGCTTCCTCGACTTCCAGCGGGCCACCCTGGAGTGGAAGTGCGCGGGGCTGGACGCCGCCGGGCTCGACTCCACGGTCGGCAAGTCGTCCATGACGCTCGGCGGCATGCTGAAGCATCTCGCGTGGGTCGAGGACCACTGGTTCACCCGCTGGCTGCACGGCCGCCCCATGGGAGCGCCGTGGGACGCGGCCGACTGGGAGGCCGACCGCGACTGGGAGTGGCACTCCGCCGCCGGCGACTCACCCGAGTACCTGCGCGCCCTGTGGGGAGAGGCCGTCGCCCGCTCCCGCGCGGCGGTCGCCGAGGCGCTCGCCGACGGCGGCCTCGACCGCATGGCGCGGCACAGCTGGCCGGACGGCCGCTCCGTCAACCTGCGCTGGATCCTCACCCACATGATCGAGGAGTACGCCCGCCACAACGGCCACGCCGACCTCGTCCGCGAGTCGCTGGACGGCCAGACCGGCGAATGACATCCGGCCCTGCCTACACCCGGCGGCGTAGCGGAAGCAGCGACGCCGGGCGGATGCCCGTGCCCGCGTACGGCCTGATCCTGGAGTCCTCGCCAGGGCTTAAGGGGCGGCGTAAGTCGGTCTGAACGAGGTCGTAAGCGCCCTTGAGCACAGTGATTCCAGATCACCGGACAGAAGGGCGCGAAGACATGAGCCAGCCGTACACCCTCCAGGACGACATCCGCCTCCCGAGCTTCACCGGGATCGTGCACCGGCCGGGCGATCCCGGCTACGACGAGTCCCGCCGCTCGCTGAACCCCTCGGTCGACGCCCGCCCGGCGCTGGTCGCCGAGGCGTACGGGGTGGAGGACCTGCGAGCGGCGCTGCTCGCGGCCCGCGCCCACGGTGTGCCGTTCGCGGTCCAGGCGACCGGCCACGGCACGCACACCGCCTGCGACGGCGGCGTCCTGGTCAGAACGTCCCCGATGGCGTCGGTGCTGGTGGACCCGATCCGCAGGATCGCCCGGGTGGGGCCGGGCGCCCGCTGGGCCGAGGTGATCGCTGCCGCCGCACCGTTCGGGCTGGCGCCGCTGTCGGGCTCGGCGCCCTCCGTGGGCGTCACCGGCTACACGCTCGGCGGCGGGCTCGGCTGGCTGGCGCGCCGGCACGGCTTCGCCGCCGACAGCGTGGTGCGGGCCGACGTCCTGCTGGCCGACGGCCGGCACGTCACGGCGAGCGCCTCCAGCCACCCCGAGCTGTTCTGGGCGCTGCGCGGCGGCGGGGGCGGGTTCGGCGTGGTGACCGCGCTGGAGTTCCGGCTGTACCCGGTCGCGCAGGTGTTCTCCGGGTTCGCGTACTTCCCCGTCGAGAGGGCGGCCGAGACCCTGGCGGCGTACCGGACGTGGATCGACGACGCCCCCGACGACCTCAGCACCGCCCTGGTGCTCAGGCGCATGCCCGCCGACGCGCCCGAGCAGGTCCGCGACCGCCACGTGCTGATGCTCAAGGTCGTGCACGCGGGCGACGCCGCCGAGGCGCGCCGGCTGCTCGCGCCGCTGTGGCGGGCCGCAGGACCGGCGCTGCTGGACGAGACCCGCACCACCGCGTACGCCGCCACGGCCATGGGCGGCACCCCCAACCGGCACATGGACATGTTCGACACCGTCCCCGAAGCGCTGATCGACATCCTGCTGCGGGCCGCCGAGCGGGCGCAGACGGTGGAGATCCGGCACTGGGGCGGAGCCATGGGCCGGCCGGGACCGGACGCGGGCCCGGTCAGCCACCGCTCGACCCGGCTGTCGGTCATCGTGGACACCCCGGTGCCGGGGCTGGCCGAGGAGCTGCGGCCGTACGCGAACGGCGGGACGTTCCTCAACTTCCTGGCCGACCCGTCCCGGACGGCGGCGGCCTACACGACGGGGGACCTGCGCCGGCTGCGCGAGGTCAAGCGGGCCTACGACCCGGACGGCTTCTTCCGCCTCGGTCACGTCGTCTCGGTGTGAAAGGGTCTTTCGGGTTAGGTAAGGCTAATCTAATATGCCGGGATAAACCTGCGCATAGAGGAGAGACCATGGCCCGTGTCCCGCGACGTACCCTCGCCGTCCTCGGCGCCGCCGTCCTGTTAGGGGCGGGCGCCTGCGGCACCACGGACGCGCCGCCCTCGGGAACGGCCGCCTCCTCCTCCGCGCAAGGGCCCTGGACCTGGACCGACGACCGCGGCAAGCAGATCTCCGTGCCGCAGCGCCCGCAGCGCGTGGTCGCCCAGTCCGGTGCCGCGGCCGCCCTCTGGGACTTCGGCGTGCGTCCCGTCGCCGTCTTCGGCCCGCACCGCCTCAAGGGCGGTGGCCGCGACCCCGAGGTGGGCGAGGTCGACATCGCGAAGGTCGAGTCGATCGGCAACGTGTGGGGCGAGTTCAACGTCGAGAAGTACGCCTCGCTCCAGCCCGACCTCCTCGTGGCCGGCATGTACCAGAAGGACACCCTCTGGTACGTCCCCCCGGAGTCGGCCGAGGCCGTCGACCAGATCGCCCCGACGGTGGGCGTGCAGCTCAGCGGCAGGCCCCTGGTCGACATCATCGAGAAATACGGCGAGCTGGCCGCCGCGCTCGGCGCCGACCCGGAGGCCGCCCCCGTGGTGGCGGCCGAGAAGCGTTTCGAGGACGCGAGCGCGGCCCTCAAGACCCTCGCCGCCGAGCGCCCCGGCCTCTCGGTGATGATCGTCACCGGCACGCCCGAGTCGCTGTACGTCGCGTACCTGCCCGACCACCCCGACATCGCGTACTGGGGGGAGCTCGGCCTGAACATCGTCTACCCGGAGAGGCCCACCGAGAGCGAGGGTGGCTTCTGGGAGGTGCTGAGCTGGGAGAACGCCGACAAGTACCAGGCCGACATGATCCTCGTGGACGCCCGCGCGCAGTCGATGAAGATCGAGGAGATGGCGGGGAAGCCGACCTGGGCCCGGCTGCCGGCCGTCAAGGCCGGTCAGCTCTACCCGTGGCACGCCGCCGAGCGCTACAGCTACCTCGGCTACGCCCAGGTCATGGAGGAGCTCAAGACCAACCTGGAGAAGTCACGCGACGACGTCGTCTCCGAGTGAGACGTCACGTGACGCCTCCGCGCGAGACGTCAGGTGACCGGGACGATCTCCGCTCGCGCGAGGACGCCGTCCTCGACGGTGAGCAGGCCGATCGTGCCGTGCGGCTGGCGGCGGCGGTCGGTGGGGGAGCCGGGGTTGAAGATGCGCAGGCCCTCGCCCGACTCGTCGAGCGGGATGTGCGAGTGACCGAAGACGACCAGGTCCGCGTGCGGGAACCGGCGCCGCATGCGGGCCAGGCGGCCCTTCGCCGGGCCGCTGTCGTGGATCATGCCGACCCGCAGGCCGTCGAGGGTCAGCTCCAGCGTCTCCGGCGCCTCGACGTCGGGACCGTCGTTGTTGCCCTTGACGACGTGCACGGGCGCGTACGCGGCCAGCTCCGCCAGCACGGACGGCACGCAGACGTCGCCGGCGTGCAGGATGACGTCCGCGCCGCGCAGGTGCTCGGCCACGCGCGGCGGGCACGAGCGCCAGCGCCTGGGCGCGTGCGTGTCGGACAGGGCGACCACTCTCACCCCGTCACCCCTGCCCACCGGACGCCGGCGCTCCCACCTCGTCCCTGAGCAGCGACCCGACCCAGGCGTCCACCCGGACGCCGCGGTGGACCAGCCGGCCGCGCAGCGTCCCCTCGATCGTGAACCCCGCCTTCTCGGCGACCCGCCGCGAGGCCGTGTTCCCGACCTCGGCCCGCCACTCGATCAGGTCCAGCGGGCGGGCGGCGAAGGCCCACCGGCACGCGGCGCGTACCGACTCCGTCGCCACCCCGCGCCCCCGCGCCCGCGGATCGACCCAGTAGCCGATCTCGGCCGTGCCGTCCTCCCGCAGCCCCAGGCCGACCCTCCCGAGCCGTTCCCCCGTGCCGGCGTCCGCCGCCAGGAACTCCAGCCGACGTCCGTCGCGCCAGCCGTCGATGGCGAGGCTCTCGACGAAGAAGGCGGCGTGTTCCGGCAGGTACGGCGACGGCACGCCGACGTAGTGCAGCACCGCCGGATCACGCGAGACCTCGTACACCCAGGGGATGTCGTCCGGGGTGAAGCGCCGCAGGGTCAGCCGCCCGGCGTCGATCACGGCGCGTACAGGTCGTCCAGCCACGCCTTCCAGCGCGGACCCTCGCCGGCCGCGTCGCCGAAGAGCGCGTGGGCGGCGATCATGGTGCCGTCGAAGCCTTGGAGGAAGCGGTAGAGGGCGTCGCCGGAGCGGATGCCGAGAGTCTGGGCGTTGCGGTGGTAGACGACGCCCTCGACGGAGCCGGGGCCGAAGCGCACACGGTCGCCGGGGGAGGGCGGGCCGCCCAGGGCGGCGTGCAGCCTCTCCCAGGCGCGCGGCCAGTCGCTCACCGGCGGGCCGAACTCGGTGACCGGCGTCGCCGTGCGGCCCGCGAAGTGCGTCAGGTATTCGACCAGCGTCGCGAAGTACACCTCCAGGCCCCTGGACATGGCCTCGAACTCGTCCTGCCAGTCGTCGTCCGGCAGGAACCCGCTGGTCACCATGCGCACGAGCGTGCTGCCGCGGTCGCGGCCCTCGATCATGAACTCGTACGCCACGAAACGCCCGTCGTCGCCCCGCTCGCTGGTGTGGGCGAAGCGCTTGAGCGGCTCCGTCTCGGTCACCGTGGACGCGGGCATCTCGACCGGCCCGAACGCGGTGCGCACAACTCCTTCGGCGACCTCGCTGCGGCCCATGAACCACGAGTCGATGCCGGGCCCGGTCGTGATGGCCTCCCACACCTCCTCGAGGGTCGCGCCGACCTCGGCCTCCTGGGGGAGCTCGAACTCCTGCCCCACGTCAGCGCTCCTTCACGGCGGGGTGGACGGCGACGACCAGGCGATGGTCGCGCCCGCCTTCAGCGGACTCGTCATGATATTTGCTGACCAGGGCGGTCACGCACTGCGTCAGCTCCTCCGCGAACGCGGCCCGGTCCGCCGCCGACGCGAAGCGCACCTCGCCGTCGAGGGCGAACGTCGCCACCCGCTTCTGCGCCTTGGCCGCTCCGGTGAGGAGGGTGCCGACGTCGCGTACGAGCTGGGCGGCCAGCGCCAGCAACCAGCGCGCCGACAGCCGATCGGGCGAACGCCCCGGGTCGGGCTGCACGGACGCGAGCGCCGTCGGGGAGATCACGAAGGACGCGGCCGTGGCCTGCATCACCCGCTCGGTGACGTTGCCCTTCTTGCGCTCCTCGACCAGCTCCACCAGGCCGTGTCTCTCCAGCGTGCGCAGATGGTAGTTGACCTTCTGCCTGGCCAGCCCGACCTTGGCCGCCAGGGACGTGGCCGAGCCCGGCTCCACCAGCTCGGCCAGCAGTTTCGACCGCATGGGGTCGAGCGACGCCTCGGCCGCCGCCGGGTCCTCGATCACCGCGACTTCGTGCATGACAGCACGATCGCACCGAACAAAAAAGTTGTCAAGATAGCCTGGACGCCCGCTCCTCCAGGTAGCGCTGCTCCGGCAGGCTCGTCGTCAGCCGCGCCGCCTCGCGGTAGGCGGCCACCGCCGCCGCCTCGTCACCCGCCATCTCCAGCAGATGAGCCCGTACGGAGACCAGCCGGTGGTGGTGCGCCATGCGCGCGTCGGCGGCCAGGTCGTCGAGCCGCTCGATCCCGGCCCGCGGGCCGTGCACCATGGCCACCGCCACCGCCTGGTTGAGCCGGACCACCGGGTTGTCCTCGATCGCCGCCAGCACGTCGTACAGCGCCAGGATCTGCGCCCAGTCGGTCTTCCCGGCCGTGGGCGCCTCGTCGTGCACCGCCGCGATGGCCGCCTGCAGCTGGTACGGGCCCACCGCCGAGCTGGACAGCGCCCCGGTGACCAGCGCGACACCCTCCTCGACGAGCGCGCGGTCCCACAGACCGCGGTCCTGCTCGGCCAGCGGGATCAGCCGCCCGTCGGGGCCGGTGCGGGCGGGCCGGCGCGCCTCGGTGAGCAGCATGAGCGCCAGCAGCCCCGCGACCTCGCCGTCGTCCGGCAGCAGCCGGTGCACGGCGCGGGCCAGCCGGATCGCCTCCCGGGTCAGCTCCGGCCGGTGCAGGTCGGGCCCGGACGTGGCGGTGTAGCCCTCGTTGAAGATCAGATACAGGACGTGGAGCACCACCCGCAGCCGCTCGGCCCGCTCGCTCTCCGGCGGCATCCCGAACGTCGCCCCGGCCGCCTTGACGCGCTGCTTGGCCCGGCTGATGCGCTGCGCCATCGTCGCCTCCGGCACCAGGAACGCCCCGGCGATCTGGGCCGTGGTCAGCCCGCCCACGGCCCGCAGCGTGAGCGCGAGCTGCGAGGGCGGCGACAACGCGGGATGGCAGCACAGGAACAGTAGCGTCAGCGTGTCGTCCCGGTCGCCGTGGCGCTCGTCGCCGGGCGCGGGCGCCACGAACGCGTCGGCCGGCACGCTCACCGCCACGCTCTCCTCGCGGCGCCGGCGCGCGTGCTCGCTGCGTACGTGGTCGACGACCCGGCGGGAGGCGACCGTGATCAGCCAGGCCCGCGGGTTGTCCGGCAGGCCGTCACGGGGCCACTGGACGGCGGCGTCGAGCATCGCCTCCTGGACGGCGTCCTCGCAGGCGTCGAACTGCTCGTAGCGGCGCACGAGCGTGCCCAGCACCCGCGGCACCAGCTCACGCAGCAGGCCTTCGACGTCGGTCACCGGCTCATCCTAGAAGGGGACCGAACCAGATCAGCTCCTGACCGTGCTGCCGGGTCCAGGCCAGCGGCCTGCCGTCGAGGGCGAGGAGGTGGTAGAGCGCTTCGCCGCGCGGCTCCGGCATCCCGGCGTGGGGCAGCACGGCCGGCGCCTCGTTGGCGATCCAGTGGCCGGGCAGGCGGCGTACGAGCTCGGTGAACTCCGCCCGCCTGGGCGGCGGCACGTGGTACAGCACCGAGCTGTGGAACACCACCAGCGTCGCCTCCGCCGGGGCCCGCGCGGCGAGGGCGGGCAGGTCGTCGACCAGGTCGCCGCGCACGAGCAGCGGCGGGTCCGCCGCGGCGATGGCCGCCGCCGCGCGCAGCCGGGCGCGACGGTGGGCGTGTTCCGGCCAGATGAGGGCGTCGAGCCAGGCGAGGTCGGCCGGATCGGTCACGTCGAGCGGGTTCAGGTCGAGGCCGGCCCGCCACACCACGCGCGGCAGGACGGCGGGCGGGGCCAGGCCGGTGAGCCGGCAGTCGAGGACCGGATCGCCGGCGCCGACCAGGTGGTCGCCGTAGCGATAGGCGTACCGGTCGGGATAGAGGCACAGCCCCGCCGACGCGCCCACCTCCAGCAGCGCCAGCGGCTGCGGCAGCGCGGTGAGCGCCGGCAGCAGCACGGCGCAACGCCCGGCCTCGTTCGTCTGGGTGACCCGGGCGCGGATCTCGGCCTCCACCCGCGCCCAGTGCGTCAGCGCGTAGTCGCGGAAGGCCGCCGGGTCCTCGACCGGGCCGCCGAGCAGCCGGACGACGCCGAAGAGCAGGTTGGGCTGCCGCTTGGCCGGCGGGAGCGTGCCGAGCCTGGCCAGCAGCGCGGCGTCGCGCGACACCGCGAACGCCAGCCGTTCGTAGGTGGGCGACACCCCGTGCGCCTCCCGCACGGCGAACTCGGCGTACGTCGAAGCCGTCGTCATACCCCCATGGTCCCAGCCTCGTCTCCGCGAACCGGTCTAGGCTCGAGGTCGTGCCTGAACCCGATCTTGACGCGATCGCCGCGCGGCTCGCCGCGGTGCCCGGGGTGGTGGCCGTGGCGCTGGGCGGCAGCCGGGCCCGGGGCACCCACCGGCCCGACTCCGACATCGACCTCGGCCTCTACTACCGGGGCCGGCTCGCCGTCGCGGAGTTGCGGGCGCTGGCCAGGGACCTGACCGGCGAGGACACCGACGTGACGGAGCCGGGCGGCTGGGGACCGTGGGTGGACGGCGGCGGCTGGCTCACCGTGGACGGGTGGCGCGTCGACTGGATCTACCGCGACCTCGACCGGGTGCGCCGCGTCTGGCACGACTGCCGGGAGGGCCGCTACGAGATCGGCTTCCAGGTCGGCCATCCGCTCGGCTTCTACTCCCACGCCTACGCCGGGGAGGTGGCCCTGTGCCGGGTGCTCGCCGATCCCTCCGGCGAGCTGACCGCCCTGCGCGCGCAGGCCGCGCGCTATCCGCCCGCGCTGCGGGAGGCCCTGGTCAGAGGCCTGTGGGAGAGCGACTTCGCCGTGGCCACGGCGAGGTACGCGGCGGCCGGTCGCGACCCGGCGTACGCCGCGGCGACGCTGTTCCGCGCGCTCGGCGTGGCCTGCCACGCCCTGCACGCGGCCGACGGCGCCTGGCTCATCAACGAGAAGGGCATGATCGCGTCGGCCGGCCGGTTGCCGTCGGCTCCGGAGGGGTTCGGCGAGCGGGCGCAGGCGCTGCTCGCGGCGATCGGGGGCACCCCGGAGGAGATCGGCCGCACCATCGACGCCGCCACCGCCCTCATCGCGGAGGTCCGCGCCGCCTGCACCCGTTGAGACGCGTTTTCCATAAACGCAGGAGAATGCTTATTTGACGTAATTTGTCAAGTGATCTGGACGGCCCCTGTTCGGGCGCATATTTTCGGGGAGCCGGCATTTCGGCACCCTCGTAAAAGGAGCCCCATGAACGATCAGCCTTCCCACGACCAGGGACTCACCCGGCGGCGGGCGCTCGCGGGAGCGGCGGCCATCGGCAGCACCCCGTTCGTCATCGGAGCGGCCCCCGCGGCGTCGGCGACGACCGGCCGCGACGGCCGGGAACCCACCGCCGACTTACGCCGCATGTTGCGCGAGATCAGCGCAGCCAACATCAGGCGGACGGTCATGAAGCTCGTCTCGTTCGGCACCCGCAACACCCTCTCCGCGCAGGACGACACCACCCGCGGCATCGGCGCCGCCAGAGACTGGCTGTTCGAGGAGTTCAAGAAGGCCGCGGCGCCGTCCGGTGGCCGGATGACCGTGGAGCTGCAGACGTTCGTGCAGCCGGCCCAGCCGCCGCGGTACCCGCAGCCGACGCCGGTCACCAACGTCGTGGCGACGTTGCGCGGCGTCCAGTCCGAGTCGGCCGGCCGCACCTACGTGGTGAGCGGCCACTACGACTCGATGCCCACCCGGGTCGCCGACTTCCAGAGCGACGCGCCGGGCGCCAACGACGACGCCTCCGGCGTGGCCGCCGTGCTGGAGATGGCCAGGGTGATGGCGACGCGGACGTTCGACGCGACCATCGTCTTCATGGCCGTCGCCGGCGAGGAGCAGGGCCTGTGGGGCTCCACCTACTTCGCCGAGCAGGCCAAACAGCAGAACGTCAACATCGCCGGCATGTTCACGAACGACATCATCGGCAGCTCCGTCGGTCAGAACGGCATCCGCGACCCGTACACGGTGCGGATCTTCGCCGAGGGGCTGGCGGAGACCCCGTCGGCGGCCGAGGCCGACTGGCGGCGGTTCGGCGGCGGCGAGACCGAGTCGGCCGCCCGCCAGCTCGCGCGGTTCGTCAAGGAGGTCGCCGAGAACGACGCGACCCGCATGAAGGTGAAGATGATCTACCGCCGCGACCGGTTCGGGCGGGGCGGCGACCACATGCCGTTCCTGGAGCGGGGGTATGCGGCGGCGCGGTTCACCGAGACCAACGAGGACTGGCGCCACCAGCACCAGGACGTCCGCGTCGAGGACGGCGTGCAGTTCGGTGACCTGCCGGAATACTGCGACTTCGACTACATCGCCCGGGTCGCCCGGGTGAACGCCATCTCGCTCGCCTCGCTGGCACTCGCTCCCGCCGCGCCGGCCGGCGCCGTGATGGACTCGGGCGGCTTCGACACCGACACCACGCTCACCTGGATCGCCAACACCGAGCCCGATGTGGCCGGCTACGAGGTCGTGATGCGGGCGACGACGGATCCGGAATGGACGAAGACCATCGAGGTCGGCGACGTCACCACGGTCACCCTGAAGAACCTCTTCAAGGACAACCATTTCTTCGGCGTACGGGCGGTCGACAAGTCGGGCAACCGCAGTCCGGTGAGTTTCCCCGGCCGCGCCTGAGAGAACCGGCGATTTCACCCTGGAAAAAATTCCAGGGTGAAATCGATTGAGTTTCACGGCCTTTTCCCGCCGGCGGCCGCCTCGCGGCGGGAACGGGCCAGAGTGAGCCCGCCGAGTGCCATGGCGATCAGCCCCACCACCACGGCCACGAAGCCCCCGACGATTCCGTAGCCGGTGCCGGGGCCGCCCTCGGCGGCGGCCACGACCACGCCGCCCACGACCGCGCCGGCCAGCCCTGCCGCCACTGCCACGAAGGCGCCCTTCCTCCGGGTGCCGTTGCCGGTGCGACCGGCGGAGCGGGCCAGGGCCAGCCCGCCGACGGCCGCGCCGGCCAGCCCCAGCAGCGCGGCGGCGAAGGACCAGAGACGCCCGGCACTCATGGCGTAAGCACCGGCGGGGTCCAGCTGGACCGAGGCCAGCGCTGCTTCTGTCACCAGAACGAATCGGACGGACATGAGGTGCTCCTTCTCCTGCGACTTCTCCTGCGACTGGACGTGACTTGAGCATGTCCGCCGGCCCCGCCGTCCGTCGTCCGGCAGGTGTGGGCACTTCGTGCTGCCGCCGATGCCGCAGCCGGCTGCCGCGGGCGCCGCAGGAGGCGCGAGAGTACCGCGCGTGCGGTATCCGGCCGATACTCCGCGCGCAGGAGTCGCCCGGGCGGACATCCGGATAATGTGCGCGCATGAGCACTCGGTGGTCCGGGGTCAGCGACTGGCTGATCGCCGTCGGCGTGGCGGCGACGCTGCTGGTCACCGGGCTGTCCGGGCCGCACTCCGCCACGTACCCCGACCTGTTCGGCTACGCGTCGCTGGTGGCCGGCGGCCTGGTGCTGGCCGCGCGCCGCCGGGCTCCGGTCGCCGTGCTGGCCGTCACCGGG
This sequence comes from Nonomuraea terrae, assembly GCF_004348995.1. GTDB lineage: Bacteria > Actinomycetota > Actinomycetes > Streptosporangiales > Streptosporangiaceae > Nonomuraea > Nonomuraea terrae. The sequence continues at coordinate 6,645 of NZ_SMKQ01000158.1, read as the reverse complement.
CTGTGCGCGGTGGGTCACCAGGCGGCCGGCTTCGACGTGCCCGCCGTCGCGTACCTGGTCGCGGTGTACACCGCCGTGCGGGCGGGACACCGCGCCGTCACGGTGGTGGCGAGCGTGGCCATGCTGGCCCTGCTTCCCCTCGCGGCCATGGCCTCCGGACTGCACGACACGGGCGAGGCGTTCGCGCAGGCCCGGGGCGCGCTCGAGCTGGCCTGGCTGATCGCGGCCGGCGCCGCGGGCGAAGCGCTGCGGCAGGCCGAGCGGCGGGCGGAGGAGGCGGAACGCACGCGGGAGGAGACGGCGCGGCGCCGTGCCGACGAGGAGCGGCTGCACATCGCGCGGGAGCTGCACGATTCGCTCACCCATCAGATCTCGATCGTCAAGGTGCAGGCCGAAGTCGCCGTCCACGTGGCCCGCAGGCGCGGCGAACACGTGCCGGAGGCACTGCTCGCGATCCAGGAAGCCGGACGTGAGGCCGCCCGGGAGCTGCGCGCGACCCTGCAGGCGCTGCGCGACGACGACACGACCCCGCCGCGTGGGCTCGACGACGTCCCGGAGCTGGTGGAACGCGCCCGCGCCATCGGCCTGGACGCGACGCTGACGATCGAAGGGCGGCGACCCGACGTGCCGGCCGCGGTGAGCCGGACCGTCTATCGCATCGTCCAGGAGTCGCTCACCAACGTTGCCCGGCATGCCGCCGCCGCCACCGCGTCCGTCCGGATCGACTGCCGCCCGGACTCCGTCGCGATCCGCGTCGACGACGACGGCAAGGCCACGCCGGACACCGTCGCCGTGCCCGGCGTCGGGCTGCTCGGGATGCGCGAACGCGTCACCGCCTTGGGCGGCCGCCTGCGCGCGGAGCCGCGCGGCGAGGGAGGCTTCACCGTCCAGGCCGAACTCCCCGTGGAGCGGACGCCGTGATCCGTGTCCTGCTGGTCGACGACCAGCCGCTGCTGCGCAGCGGATTCCGCGCGCTCCTCGACCTCGAGGCCGACATCGAGGTGGTGGCCGAGGCCGGCGACGGCCTGGAGGGCCTGACCCTGGTCAGGAGACATCTGCCCGACGTCGCTCTCCTCGACATCCAGATGCCGGTCGTCGACGGCATCGAGGCGACCCGGCGCATCGCCGCCGACCCGGCCCTGGCCGGGGTGCACGTCGTCATCCTGACCAACTACGGCTTCGACGAATACGTCTTCGACGCGCTGCGCGCCGGCGCGGCCGGATTCCTGGTCAAGGACATCGTGCCGGAAGACTTCCTGCACGCCGTACGCGTCGCCGCGCGCGGCGACGCCCTGCTCGCCCCGTCGATCACCCGCAAGCTCATCGACAGGTACGTCACCCAGCCGGTCGGCACCGGCGCCGGGCTGGAAGAGCTGACCAACCGCGAACGCGAGGCCGTCGCCCTGGTCGCGCGGGGCCTGTCCAACGACCAGATCGCGGACCACATGGTGATCAGCCCGCTGACCGCGAAAACGCACATCAACCGCGCCATGGGCAAGCTCCGCGCCCGCGACCGCGCTCAGCTCGTGGTCTTCGCCTACGAATCCGGCCTGGTGGTCCCGCCCGGCTCCTGACAGCTTCGCCGGTGGCCGCTACCAGGGCTCCGGGCCGTCCGCGCTGAAGAACCCGGCGGTCGGTCCGTCCGCGTCGAGCGTGGCCAGGCCTGCCACGACCGCGGCGCCCTGCGCGGGGGTGAGGAACCCGGTGTGGTTGTTGATCTCCGTGTCGACGAAGCCGGGGTCGGCCGCGTTGACCAGGAAGCCGTCCTTGCGCAACTCGTTGGCGTACTGCACGGTCAGCGCGTTCAGGGCGGTCTTGGACGGCGAGTACGCGGCGGAGGACACCAGGCTCGCCAGCGGGCCGTCCGGATCGCCGGCGATGGTCAGCGATCCGGCGGAGCTGCTCACGTTGACGATGCGCGGCGCCGGCGACCGCCGCAGCAGCGGCAGCATGGCGTTGGTCACCGCGATCACCCCGAAGACGTTCGTCTCGAACACCTCCCGGACCATGTCCAGATCGACGGAGCTCGGGATCTGGTCGACGGCGTCCTCGGGCGAGACCTGCCCGGAGCCGGTGATGCCGGCGTTGTTGACCAGCACGTCGAGATGGCCGAAGCGCTCCTCGGCCAGCCTCGCCGCCTGCTCGACGGTGGCCGGGTCGGTGACGTCCAGGGCGACCGCGTGCGCGACGCCGCCGGTCGCCCGCACCGCCGCGGCGGCCTCCTCGCCGCGGCGCGGGTCCCTGGCGCTGATGAGGACCGTCATGCCCAGCGCGGCGAGCCGCTCGGCGGTCGCGCGGCCGATGCGCCTGCCGGGCGGGCTGGACCGCCCAGGGTTCAGGCGTAGTGCGGGACGTTCTGGGCGGCCCAGCCGGCGAGGACGTCCGCGCAGTCGGCGATGCTCTCCCGCCAGCTCTTCGCCGCCCCCTCGCCGGCGTCGTCGCTGACGTGCTTGACGATGCGCAGCGGCACGCCGGCCTGGTGGGCGGCCGTCGCCAGGGCGTAGCCCTCCATGTCGACCAGCTGCGCGTGCTCCGCCAGGCGGGCGCGCGCGGCCTCGTCGGCGATGAAGGAGTCGCCGGTGGCCAGGGTCGCGCCGCCGGCCTCGGGGAGCGTCAGGGGAGCGCCGTAGACGTCGCCGGTGAGGGTCTGCAGGATCGCGCTGTCCAGGTCGTGCTGCATGACCGTGCCGACGAGGTGCGTGCCGGTCCAGCCCGGACGCAGGGCGCCCGCGGTGCCGAGGTTGACGACGAGCGACGGCAGCGGGCCGCCGGCGAGCGCCGCCGCCAGCGCGGTCGCGGCGTTGACCTTGCCCATCCCGGTCAGCAGGACGGGCAGGGACGTATCGAGGAACTGTGCCTCTTCCTTGACCGCCAGCACGAGCAGAGGACGGTCACTGGAGATCTGTCCGGTGAGTTGCATGGGCAGTACAGTACGCACCCACACAAATCCCTAAATTTCGGGATAACCCTAAGCTCGTGCCGAATTGTGCAATCCGGGCAAATTATCCACTCAGAGTACAATCGGGGAGCAAGGCATGAACAGGCCATCGGATGACTCCGGTGCGGATGACCGTACGAGAGAAGGTGCGTCATGCCTGAGAACAGGGGTGTTGTCTACGAGGGTCCGGGCAAGGTGGAGGTCCGCGAAGTCGGCTATCCCGACTTCGAGCTCAAGGACGGTCCGGGCGTCAATCCGGCCAACGTGGGACGCAAACTCCCGCACGCGGCGATCATCAAGACCGTCGCGACCAACATCTGCGGCAGCGACCAGCACATGGTCCGCGGCCGTACCACCGCCCCGCACGGGCTGGTGCTCGGTCACGAGATCACCGGCGAGGTGATCGAGACCGGTCCCGATGTCGAATACATCAAGACCGGCGACCTGGTGTCCGTGCCGTTCAACATTTCCTGCGGACGCTGCCGTAATTGCAAGGCACGCAAGACCGACATCTGCGAGAACGTCAACCCCGACCGGCCCGGCTCGGCGTACGGCTACGTCGACATGGGCGGCTGGGTCGGCGGTCAGGCCGACTTCGCGCTGGTCCCCTACGCCGACTGGAACCTGCTGAAGTTCCCGGACAAGGACCAGGCCATGGAGAAGATGCTCGACCTGGCCATGCTCGCGGACATCTTCCCGACCGGGTTCCACGGCTGCGTGTCGGCGGGCGTGCAGCCGGGCTCCACGGTGTACGTCGCCGGCGCCGGCCCGGTGGGGCTGGCCGCGGCCGCCTCGGCGTTCCTGCTCGGGGCCGCCGTCGTCATCGTCGGCGACCTCAACAAGCAGCGGCTCGAACAGGCCCGCAGCTTCGGCTGCGAGACCGTGGACGTGTCGCAGGGCGCCCCGGAGGACCAGATCGAGCAGATCCTCGGCGTGCCCGAGGTCGACTGCGCCGTCGACGCCGTGGGCTTCGAGGCCCGCGGCCACGGGCGCGACTCCGGCCAGGAGCAGCCGGCGACCGTGCTCAACTCGCTCATGGGCCTGACCAGGGCGGGCGGTGCGCTCGGCATCCCCGGCCTGTACGTCACCGGCGACCCGGGAGCGCACGACGAGGCCGCCAAGCACGGCTCGCTGTCGCTGCGGCTGGGCCTCGGCTGGTCGAAGTCGCTCGCCTTCACCACCGGCCAGTGCCCGGTCATGAAGTACAACCGCCAGCTGATGATGGCGATCCTGCACGACCGGGTGCAGATCGCCAAGGCCGTCAACGCCACGTCGATCCCGCTGGAGATGGCCCCGCAGGGCTACCACGAGTTCGACGAGGGCGCCGCGCGCAAGTACGTGCTCGACCCGCACGGCATGCTCACCAAGGCCGCCTGACGGTGATCCGTCCGGGTGGCCGGGCGACCGGTCACTCGGACAGGGCCGTGCGCAGCTTGGCGAGCACGGACCGCAGGATGCGGGAGACGTGCATCTGGGAGATGCCGAACTCCTTGGCGATCTCCGACTGCGTCATGTTGCCGTAGAAGCGCATCAGGAGGATGTTCTTCTCGCGGTGCGGCAGGGCGTCGATGAGCGGCTTGACCGCGTGCTTGTCCAGCAGCGTGTTGAGCGACTCGTCCTGCGCCGGGAGGAAGTCGCTGAGCTCGGCCGCGTCGTCGTCGCCGCCGGTGACGGGCGCGTCCAGCGACAGCGCGGAGTACGCGGTCGACGCTTCGAGGGAGAGCAGCACGTCCTCTTCCGAGATGCCCATCTTCGCGGCCAGCTCGGCCACGGTGGGGGAATGGCCGAGGGTCTGGGTGAGCTCGGCGGTGGCCTTGTTGAGCTCGATGCGGCGTTCCTGGTAGACGCGCGGGACGCGTACCGCCCAGGTGCGGTCGCGGAAGTGCCGCTTGACCTCGCCCATCATGGTGATCATCGCGTAGCCCCTGAACTCGTGGCCCAGGGTGGGGTCGTAGCCGTTGACGGCCTTCATCAGGCCGACGTAGGCCGCCTGGCGCAGGTCCTCCATCGGCTCGCCGCGGTAGCGGTAGCGCCGGGTGACCTCTGCCACGAGCCCTTCGTGCATCTGCACCAGGCGTTCGCGGATGCGTTCGGCCTCCAGCTCGGAGACGCCGGGGTCGGCCAGGTCGGCGAGGAGTTCTTCGGCGGTGAGCTGCTCGAGTTCGACGGTAAGGACGGACATTGCTGCTCCCGTAAGGTGCGGCGGCCTCCGCCCATGAGAAAAAGCCCAGGCAGAGGCACGCGTTTGTTGCGCGTGAACGAAGCCCTCTGCTGGACTTCACGATCAAGCATTCCCCTGTGCCGGGAAGATTCACCTCCATAAGGTCACAAAAAGATTACGAAGCCAATATCCACCGCTGGAGAAGCCGCGCCCGTCTCCTCGGAGAGGACCTGACAGGGCGGCGCATCAGCCGGTCGGCGCCGCGACGTGGCCCGGCTGACGTCGCGGGCCGGGCAAACGCTCGCCGGGTCAAAGATCGGCCGGATCCGGGTAAAGGTGTGCCCGGACGGGCGACAGGAGCCGCCTTCGGGGCGGGGGGCGTCTCTAGACTCCCGGCCCATAACGCATCCGTACCACGTCATGGGCACCGCCCGGGGAGTCGGCCCAATGATCACGGTAGTCATCTTCGGCCTCCTGGCCATCTGCGCCCTCGAGATCGTGCTCGGCCTCGTCCTGGCCGGCCTCGCGGTCGCGGAACTCGCCACCTACCTCCGCCGTCATCCGCAGGGTCCCGCGGGCGGCGTACGGCAGCTGGCCACGTCCGCGCGGGCCATCTGGCCCGCCGCCCGGCGGGTCCTCGCCCGGCGTACGGGAACCCGCCTGGTCCGGTGGCGGCGCCGGCCCGCCCCGGGGAGCACCTCGGGCCCGGCCGTCCGCCGGCCCGCCGCCGCCCGAGGCGCCCGGCCACGCCCCCCGCGCCAGGACCGCACCCGCCTGCGCTGACCGGCGGCAGGGCGCCAGGGCGCCAGGGTTCAGATCAGGCCGGCCTGGAGGGCGAGCAGGCCCGCCTGGGTGCGGTTGGCCAGGCCGAGCTTGTCCAGCAGGCGCGAGACATAGCTCTTGACCGTGGTCTCCGACAGGAACAGGCGGGCCGCGATCTCGCCGTTGGTCAGGCCCTCACCGAGGCAGCCGAGCACGTCGCGCTCGCGGTCGCTCAGCGCGGCCACCTTGGCGCGCACGGCCTGGCGGGCGTCGTCCGTGCGCGCCGAGCGCGAGACGAGGTGGCGGGCCGCCGACGGTGACAGCACGGTGTGGCCCTGGGCCGCGACCTTGACGAGGTCGAGCAGGTCCTCCGGCGGCGTGGACTTCACCAGGAAGCCGCCGGCTCCCGCCTCCAGCGCCCTCAGGACGTGGGCGTCGGAGTCGAACGTGGTCAGCGCGACCACCACCGGCGGGGTACTCAACCTGGTGATCTCGGCGGTTGCGGTGATGCCGTCCACGCCCGGCATCCTGATGTCCATCAGGACGACGTCGGGGGCCGTACGCAGCACCGCTTCCACCGCCTCCGCCCCGTCCTCGGCCTCCGCCACCACCTGGATCTCGCCTGCCGAGGCGAGGATCGTCCGGAGATGCCGGCGGACCATGGGGTCGTCGTCGGCCACGAGCACCTTGATCATGTCGCCTCCCGTCCGTGCCGGCCGGCAGGGACATCCTGCCCGCCGGCGATGTCCTGCCCGGTCTCCGTGGGGACGGCGGCGGGGAGGGT
>NZ_SMKQ01000157.1 GCF_004348995.1 Nonomuraea terrae | reverse complement strand
GGGGTGGGGATGGACGTCATGACGCGTTCTGGCTCTGCAGTTCCTGGGTGAGCTTGGTGTTGAGCTCGTCCATCGCGGTCTTGACGTCGGCGGAGCAGTCGGCCCAGACGGCGTTGATGGTGTCGGCGGAGTCCTGGCGGATCGGCGCCCAGTTGGGCACGGGCGGCGCGTAGACCGCGTTCGCGTACGACTCCTGGAACACCTGCCAGCGCGGGTCCTGGCGTTCGGCGGCCATGTCGACCTGTGTGTTGACGGGCAGACGGACGATCGCGCCGTTGGCGTCCTTGTTCATGCCGATCCGCTGGCCCTCGGGGGAGATCGCGAACTCGGCGAACTTCTTCTGCGCGTCCTGCATCTGCGAGCCGGCCATCATGTAGACGTTCTCGCCCTCGCCGAGGGTGCCGGGGCCGCCGGACGGGCCCTTGGGCACGGGCAGCACCTCGATCTTGTCGGTGCCGATGCTCTCCACGAACCGGGCCAGCACGTACGGCCCCACCAGGTAGATCCCGCCCTGGCCCTTCTCGAAGACCTCGTGCGTGACGGTCGTGTCGTTGCTGACCGCGCCGGGGTTGACCGTCTTGTTGTCGCAGAACTGGTCCTGCAGGTACTGGACGGCTTCGACGGCCTTGGGGTCGTTGGCCGTGGCGACGTACTTGCCGGGGCCGTTGGCCTTGAGGAAGTCGCCGCCGTTGGCGTAGATGAGTGAGGAGGCGTACCAGGAGGCGTAGCCGCGCTTGGTGCCGGCGGGGATGACGAAGCCGGCGGTGTCGGCGGTGCCGTTGCCGTCGGGGTCCCGCTCGGTGAAGGCCTTGGCCAGCGCGGTCAGATCCTCCCAGGTCTCGGGCGCCTCCATGCCGACCTTCTCGCGCCAGTCCTTGCGCACGATCAGCGCGAACGACTGGGCGGAGAAGGGGGCGCCGTAGGTCTTGCCGTCGCTGCCGGTCGCGGCCTTCCATGCCAGGTCGGACAGCTGGTCGCCGCCGGCCAGCGCCGCCTTGTCGACTTCTTGGAGCCAGCCCTGCGACTGCATGGCGCCGAGTTGGGCGGTGTCGTTGATGACGATGTCGGGGAGTTGGCGCTGCGCGGCCTGCTGGTTCAGTTTGGTTTCGAAATCGTCGAAAATGGCGACGACATTCGTCTGAACCCCACTGGCCTTGGTAAATGCGTCGGCGAGCCTCTTCGCCGTCTTGGCGGATTCCGAATCGGGCGCCTGCCTGATCCAGATCTCTAATGTGTTGTTGTCCGACGCTGTCGATCCGTCGGAACCGCAGCCTGTCAGCCCTGCGGCTAAGGCCGCTGCTAGAGCGACTCCCAGCAGACGACGTGACATAAGACCGCCTCCTGTTCACATATGTGGACATGAGTCGCGCACTTGGATGTGTGCCTGTGAACGTAACTAGTGACATGGCGCACGGTCAATATTCAAGGATGTGAATTCGGGTCAGAATCGTGTACACCATGGATGCATGCGCATTCTCATGACAGGGGCCGCGGGGAAAGTCGCGACGCTGCTTCGGCCGCGGCTCGCCCGTGCGGGCCGTACGCTGCGGCTTTCCGACGTCCAGCCGGTCGAGCCGGGCCCGGGGGAGGAGTGGGTGACGGCCGACCTGGCCGATCCCGCCGACATGGCCGAGGCCATGAAGGGTGTCGACGCCGTGCTGCACCTCGGAGGTCAGAGTCGCGAGCGTCCCTGGGCCGACATCGTGCGGGCCAACATCGAGGGCACGCAGGTGTTGATGGAGGCGGCGTACAACGAGGGGGTCCAGCACGTCGTCCTCATGGGCAGCCACCACGCGGCGGGCTTCCACACCCGGCCGGAGTCCGGCGAGGACCTGCCCGACTACGCCTTTCCGCGCCCCGACACGTACTACGGCGTGAGCAAGGTCGTCATGGAGGCACTCGGCAGCCTCTTCCACGACCGGTTCGGCATGAACGTGACCGTCATCAGGCTCGGCACCTGCAACGATCGCTCACCCGACACGCGCGGCCTGGCCACCTGGATCTCGCCCGACGACCTCGCCCGCCTCGTCGAGGCCGCGCTGACCGCGCCCGGCTACCACGTCGTCTGGGGCGTCTCCGACAACGCCCGCCGCTGGTGGTCGCTGGAGGAGGCGAAATCCATCGGGTACGTCTCCCGCGACTCCTCCGAGTCTCAGGCGGCCGCGCTCATCGCCGAGCACGGTGAGCCCGATCTCGCGGACCCGGTCCACCACCGCGCCGGCGGCGTGTTCACGCTGAAGGAGCTGGGCGGCTCCTGGTGATGGCAATCGGTTGCAGTCAACTTGACGCCGCCACCGGCAAAGGTCAAGGCTTGGTCTGGCAACCGTTTGCAAGGGAGGGCGGCGATGGCGGCGACGATCAAGGACGTGGCCCGCGTCAGCGGCGTGCACGTGTCCACGGTGTCGCGCGCCTTCTCCGCGCCCCATCTGGTCAACCCCGCCACCAGGAGCCGTGTGCTCGCCGCCGCCGACGACCTCGGCTACCGGCCCAACCGGGCCGCCCGGGCGCTGACCACGGGGCGCACGTTCAACCTGGGCCTGATCGTCGCCGACATCTCCAACCCGTTCTTCCCGCCGCTCATCAAGGCCGCCCAGGCGCAGGCCCGCGGCCGTGACCACCACGTGTTCGTGGCCGACACCGACGAGGACCCGCGGGTGGAGGAGGAGCTGATCAGGACGCTCACCAAGCAGGTGGACGGCGTCCTGCTGTGCAGCCCCCGCCTGTCGAACAAGGTGATCGAGCGCCTGGCCGAGGACGTGCCGTTCGTCGTGGTCAACCGCCGGATCCGCGGCATGCCGTCGGTGCTCATGAACGTCGCCCAGGGCGCCGCTCTCGCCCTCGACCACCTGGCCGGCCTCGGCCACCGCAGGATCGCGCTCGTCTGCGGCCCGGCCGGCTCGTGGACCAGCAACGAGATGCAGGCCGTGGCCGCCCGCTCGCAGGGGCTCGACCTGGTCTCCTTCGGCCCCAACCAGCCCACGGAGGGCGGCGGCCTGGCCATGGCTGCGGAGGTGGCGGCCTGCGGCGCGACCGCGGTGCTGGCCTACAACGACCTGCTCGCCCTCGGCCTCGTCGAGGGGCTCGCGGCGATGGGGATCAAGGTTCCAGAGCAGATTAGTGTGATCGGGTTCGACGACATCCTGCCCGGACGCCTCAACCGGCCCAAGCTGACCACCGTGGCCATGCCGGCGGCCGCCGCGGGGAGGATGGCCGTCGACCTGCTGCTGCAGTCGGGGGGCGAGGGCGCCACGGTGACCCTCGACACCGCCCTCATCGTCCGCGAGTCCACGGGAAGGGCCAGAACATGATCTTCGGAACGCTGCCGTCCGGCCGGCAGGTCGAGTGCGTGGAGCTGTCGTCGGGACGGCTGCGCGCCGAGGTGCTCACCTACGGCGCCGTCGTCCGCAGGCTGGAGGTGTCCGGGGTCAACGTCGTACTCGGGCTCGACACGCAGGAGGACTACCTCACCCGCAGCCGCTACTTCGGCGCCGTGGTCGGCCGCTACGGCAACCGCATCGCCGGCGCCCGCTTCACCCTCGACGGCGTCGAATACCGCCTGCCGGTCAACAACGGCCCCAACAGCCTGCACGGTGGCACCGAAGGCTTCGACAGCAAGGTGTGGACTATTGCCGCCAGGACCGACGACTCGGTCACCCTGACGCTCACCAGCCCCGACGGCGACCAGGGCTACCCGGGCACGCTGACCGTCTCGGTGACGTACACGCTCGCCGACGACGCGCTGCGCATCGACTACGCCGCCGAGACCGACGCGCCCACGGTGGCCAACCTGACCAACCACTCCTACTTCAACCTCAAGGGCGGCGGCGACGTGCTCGACCACGTCGTCCGCATGGAGGCGGCACACTACCTGCCGGTGGACGACGACAAGATCCCCACGGGCGAGCTCGCGCCGGTCAAGGGCACGCCGTTCGACTTCACCGCGCCGCACGCGGTGGGGGAGCGCAACGACGGCGCCTACGACCACTGCTTCGTGCTCGACGGCGGCATCACGGTGACGGGCGGCGGCCTGACCATGGAGGTCACCACCACCGAGCCGGGCGTGCAGTTCTACACCGGCGCCATGCTCGACGGCACCGCCACGCCGTACGGGCCGTTCGCCGGGCTGTGCCTGGAGACCCAGCACTTCCCCGACTCGCCCAACCAGCCGCGCTTCCCCTCGACCGTGCTGCGGCCGGGCGAGCGGCGCACCTCCACGACGTCGTACCGGTTCATCTGACCGGCTGGCGCAGGACGGCGGAGGCCTTGATCACCAGAAGGGCCACGTCGTCCTGCGACGGCTCGGTGGCGAACGTCTCGACCGCGAGCCGCACCCGTTCGGCCACCGCGTGGGCGCTCAGCCCCCCGCAGCCGGACAGCAGCCGCGCCAGCCCGTCGCCGTCGTCGAGCAGCCGGTCGCCGTCGCGCCGCTCGGTCACCCCGTCGGTGACGCACAGCAGCACGTCCTCCGGCGCCATCTCGAACCTCTCGACGTAGAAGCGGGCGCCGGTCTCGATGCCGAGCAGCAGCTGCGGCGTCGCCACGGTCTCGATCCGGCCGTCGGCCCGCAGCAGCAGGGGCGGCGGATGACCGGCCGAGGCGACCGTGCACAGCGCGCCGCCCTGGGGCAGCGGCGTCAGCTCCCCGCACAGCAGGCTGAGGAACCGGTCGTCGTCGCCCTCCTCCAGCAGCGCCTGGTTGAGCCGGTCGAGGATGTCGGCCACCGTGTAGTTCTCCTTGGCCAGCAGGCGCACGGCGTGGCGGGCCAGACCCGTCACGCCGGCCGCCTCGGGGCCGCTGCCGCACACGTCGCCCAACGCGAAGCACCAGTGGTCGCCGACGGTGAACAGGTCGTAGAAGTCGCCGCCGACGTCGGCGCCCTCCTCGGCCGGCTCGTACACGACCGCCGACTCCAGGCCGGGCATGGGCGCCACACGCATCGGCAGGAGGCTGCGCTGCAGCACGCGCGAGCGGGTGGCCTGGCGCGCGTACAGCATGGCCGTGTGCAGGTTGAGCGCCACCAGGCGGCACAGGTCGGCCAGCAGGTCGGCGACCTCCAGCGGCAGCGTCGGCTCGGCGCGGCCGATCACCAGCGCGCCGTGCGACCTGCCCTGGGAGAACAGCGGGAAGGCCAGCACGGTCTCCGGGCCGACCGGCCAGCTCACGTCGCCGAGGGCGCTGCGCGGGATGGCGGGCAGCGACGTGCGCAGCTCGGCGTTGTGGCCCTCCTCGCTGTGCCAGACATGGGCGAGCCTGGTCATCCCGGTCAGGTCGGTCAGATAGACCGCCGCCCACCTGGCGATCTTGGGCACCACGAGCTGCGCGGTGAGCGCCGCGATCAGCTCCTCGTCGTGCACCCCCGCCAGCAGCTCGCCCGCCTCGGCCAGGAACGACAGCCGCCCCCGGTGCGCGCGGTCCTGCTCGGCCAGCCGCTCACGCTGCAGCGGCACGGCCACCTGGTCGGCGATGTGCTGCAGGCTGACCGTCAGCTCGTCGTCGAAGCGGCCCGGCTGGGCGGCGGTCACCACGAGGAACCCGATCACCTCGCCGGTCACCAGCAGCGGCGCGCACGCCAGAGAGCGCGCACGCAGCTGCTCGGCCAGCTCGACGTCGCCCGCCAGCAGATCGGCGACCAGCGCGGGCGTCCTGCGGTCGGCGCCGAGCACGCCGGTGGCCAGCACCCCCACCAACCCCGCCGTCGCGCCCGCGCCCGCGGCCACGCCGAACCGGCTGCCGTCCTCGGCGGCCAGCAGCACGTACGCCGCGTCGCCGCCGCTCGACACCTGCACGACCTGGGCGATCGTGTCCAGCAGCTCGGTGAACGGCATGTCGCGGTCGAGCAGCTCCTTGATGCGCCGGCCCGCCTCCCTGCGCATCGGCGCGGGCGGCGGCGTCAGGACGTAGCGGTGCTCGCGCGACACCACCATCCAGATGGCCCGGCGCTCGCCGGCATGGCCCTGACTGAGCAGGTGGGAGACGTACACGGGGATCAGCCGGCCGTCGAGGTGGCGCATGCGCACCTCGCCCCGCCAGCGGCCCAGCCCGAGCGTGTCGGCCAGCGACAGCGCGTACGGGCCGTGGCCCCGCCAGGCCACCAGCTCCTTCAGCGACCGGCCGACGGCCTGCTCCGCCGACCAGCCGAGGAGCCTTTCCGCCTCCGGGTTCCACGACTCCACCACGCCGTCGCGGTCGGCGACCACCACCCCGACGTGCAGCGCCTCCAGCGGGCCGGCCGGCACGGCGGCGAGCGGGGCCTCGCGGGGATCGCCGCCCTCGCCGAGCTCCATGCGCACCCAGACCCGTTTGGCCGTCTTGGTGTAGGTGACGCCCCAGGCGTCGGCCAGCAGCGCGGCGAGCGCGAGCCCCCGTCCCGACGTGGGCAGCCCGCCGGGGGACTCACCGGGATTCTCCGGGACCGTCCGCGCGGGGTGGTGGTCGTCGACCTGGATCTCCAGCCTGGCCGGTACGGCGTCGACGTCGAGGCGGCAGGTCAGCTCGACGCCGGTGCCCGCGTGCACGACGGCGTTCGTGACGAGCTCGCTGGTCAGCAGCACGGCGTCCTCGGCCAGGTGGCTCAGGCGCCATTCGCCGAGCACCTGGCGGACGAACTTGCGCGCGTGCGCCGGGGTATGGGGAGTGCCCTCGAAGGCCGTGCTCGACACCCGGGTCGTGTCCACTCTGCGTCCTAGAACATCACTCGATGTGGCAGTTCGGTCACTCCAGGGTGACAGACCGGGGGCCGTCGGCATGTCCAGTTGTCAAGAAGGCCGCCACGTGATCAGGTTTCGGTTGCTCACATGTCAGGACACCGGCGAGCCTACGCGCGTACGACGGTGTCTCCGACGTACCTTTGGCATCATGGCCACCCGTACGCCGAAAAGCGCATCGAAGGGGCCGGCGAAGCGGTCGACCTCGTCACGCTCGACCCCCGCCAAGCGCGGATCCACGTCGGCGGGACGTCCTCGGGCGAAGGGAGCCGCCTCCGGTCGCAAGCCCTCGACGACCCACCAGGACCCGATCAGCTGGGTCTTCACCATGATCGGCAAGCTGATCGTCGGGCTGTGGATGTTGCTCGCCAATGGCATCGGCAGCGCCACGCGGGCGCTCGGCAAGAACGCCCGCGAGCTCGATCCGGCGCACCGGCGCGACGGGGTGGGACTGACGGTGCTCGCCGCGGCGATCGTGCTCGCGGCCATGACCTGGCGCAACTCCGACGGCGCGGTGGCCGGAGTGGTCAACGTGACCGTGCGGGGCGTGTTCGGGTCGCTGGCGTGGGCGCTGCCGCTGCTGCTCGGGCTGCTGGCCTGGCGCTACCTGCGCCACCCCGACCAGAACGCCGACACCGGCCGCATGGTGATCGGCTGGGCGGCGCTGGTCGTCGGCGTGCTCGGCGTCATCCACGTGACGAACGGCACCCCCTACCCGGCGGGCCAGGGCCAGGGCATGGACAAGGTGTCGGCGGCCGGCGGCATGATCGGTTTCCTCGTGTCGGCGCCCCCCATGAGCATCCTGCCGTCGTGGGTGACGATTCCGCTGTTGCTGCTCCTGTCCGGGTTCGGCGTGCTGGTCATCACGGCGACGCCGGTCCATCGCATCCCTGAGCGGCTGGCCGAGCTGCGGCACATGCTGTTCGAGCGGCAGTCGGAGACCGACCAGCAGAAGACGCCGGCCAAGAGGCGGGTCAAGGCCAAGAAACCCGTCGACGGCGACGGCGTCGAGATCGTCAAGCCGTATGACACCCCGGTGTTGTCCGAGAAGGAGCGGCGCGACCACTCGCCCGAGATCGTGCCCGGGCTCACCGAGGAGGAGACGCCCGCGCCCGAGACCGAGCGCAGGCAGGAGCCGCCGCTGCCGACGCCCGCGCCGCGCAAGGTGGAGCAGCTCGTGCTGTCGCCGCAGGCAGGGCCGTACGCGGTGCCCGACCTGCAGTTCCTCAAGCCCGGCACGGCGCCGAAGCCGCAGACCAAGGCCAACACGACCGTGGTCAACGCGCTGACCAGCGTGCTGGAGCAGTTCGGCATCGACGCGCAGGTGATCGGGTTCACCCGGGGCCCGACGGTGACCCGCTACGAGATCGAGCTGGGGCCCGCGGTCAAGGTGGAGAAGGTCACCGCGCTCACCAAGAACATCGCGTACGCCGTCAAGTCAGCCGATGTCCGGATTTTGTCGCCTATTCCGGGGAAGTCGGCCATCGGGGTCGAGATCCCGAACGCCGACAAGGACCTCGTGGCGCTCGGCGACGTGCTGCGCTCCCAGGTGGCGCAGGCCGACCACCACCCGATGATCGTCGGCCTGGGCAAAGACGTCGAGGGCCGGACGATCGTGGCGAACCTCGCCAAGATGCCTCACCTGCTCATCGCGGGCGCGACCGGCGCCGGTAAGTCCGTCTGCGTCAACGGGCTGATCACCAGCATCCTCATGCGCGCCACGCCCGACGAGGTGCGCATGGTGCTGGTCGACCCCAAGCGTGTCGAGCTCAGCGTGTACGAGGGCATCCCCCACCTCATCACCCCCATCATCACGAACCCGAAGAAGGCCGCCGAGGCCCTCGAATGGGTCGTGGGCGAGATGGACCGGCGCTACGACGACCTGGCCGCCTCCGGGTTCCGGCACGTCGACGAGTTCAACAAGGCCGTACGCGCGGGCAAGCTGCAGCCGCCGCCCGGCAGCGAGCGCGTCTACCAGCCGTACCCGTACCTGCTGGTGATCGTGGACGAGCTGGCCGACCTCATGATGGTGGCGCCGCGCGACGTCGAGGACTCGATCGTGCGCATCACCCAACTCGCCCGCGCGGCCGGCATCCACCTCGTGATCGCCACCCAGCGGCCTTCGGTCGACGTGGTCACCGGCCTGATCAAGGCCAACGTGCCGTCCAGGCTGGCGTTCGCGGTGTCGTCGCTCACCGACTCACGGGTCATCCTCGACCAGCCGGGCGCCGACAAGCTGGTCGGCCAGGGTGACGCGCTGTTCCTGCCGATGGGCGCGAGCAAGCCGATCCGCATCCAGAACGCGTTCGTCTCGGAGAAAGAGATCGCCGAGATCGTCACGCACTGCAAGACGCAGATGCAGGCCGAATACCGCGACGACGTGGCCGCCGCGCCGGTCAAGCGGGAGATCGACGGCGACATCGGCGACGACCTCGACCTGCTGGTCCAGGCGGCCGAGCTGATCGTGACCACACAGTTCGGCTCGACGTCGATGCTGCAGCGCAAGCTCCGGGTCGGCTTCGCCAAGGCGGGACGCCTGATGGACCTGCTCGAAAGCCGGAACGTGGTCGGCCCGAGCGAGGGCTCCAAGGCGCGTGAGGTGCTCGTGAAGCCCGACGATCTGCCGGGTTTGCTGGCCGATCTGCGTGGCGAATGACCCCAATGCGTGCTTGCACGGCGATAACTGATTGAATATGTCTCACCACGAAGAGTAGTGGCCTGTGGTGGGGGGGGGCGGTTCGCTGTGCAGGAGCAGAGCATCGGGGCCATGCTGGCGGCGGCCAGGCAGGCGGCAGGGCTTACGGTCGCGCAGGTCAGCGCGGCCACGAGAGTTCGTGAGTCGATCATTCAGGCTCTGGAACAGGACGACGTCGAGCAGGGCGGAGGCGCCTTCTATGCGAGGGGCCACGTCAGAGCGGTGGCCAAGGCCGTGGGGCTCGACCCTGACGCCACGGTCCACCTGTTCGACCAGCAGCACGGCGGGGCGCCCAAGCCGATGCCGGCGTCGGCCGTGTTCCAGGCCGACCGCAAGATCCATCTGCCGGAGCGGCGCGGGCCCAACTGGACGATGGCGCTCGGGGTGGCGCTGGCGGTCGCGGTGATCTTCGGGACGCTGCGGGTGCTGGGCGGCGCCAGCGACCACGTGCGTACGGGTGACATGCAGGCGGCCTCGGCGCGGCCGAGCGTCCCGCCGAACACCCCGATCACCGAGACGCCGCGGCCCAAGCCGTCTAAGACGGCCGGCAAGAACATGGTGACCGTGCGGATGAAGGCCAAGCGGTCGTCGTACGTGAATGTGCACGACGCCAAGGGACGCAAGTTGTTCGCCGGGAGGCTCAAGGCGGGAAAGACGTCCACCTGGCGCGCGGCCGACCGGGTCGACGTGCTGATCGCCGACGCCGGAGCCGTGACGGTGCACGTCAACGGCAAGCGGGTCAGGGAGCTGGGCGGTACGGGAGAGGTCGTGCGGAGATCGTTCCTGCCGCCGAAACCGCAGTCGAGGTAGATCACCTGGAGATCAGCTGGGGAACCCGTGCATCGGGTGGTGGCCAACTCCCGATACCGTAGTGTTCACCATGTCATCCCGCCGAACCGCATCGCTGATCACTCTGGGCTGCGCACGTAACGAGGTCGACTCCGAGGAGCTGGCCGCGCGACTCGAGGCTGCCGGTTGGCAGTTGGGCGACGACGCCCCCGACGTCGTCGTCGTCAACACGTGTGGCTTCATCGACTCGGCCAAGAAAGACTCCATCGACACGCTCCTGGCCGCCGCCGACTCGGGCGCGAAGGTGGTGGCCGCGGGCTGCATGGCCGAGCGCTACGGCAAGGAGCTCGCCGAGGCCCTGCCCGAGGCGAGCGCGGTCATCTCGTTCGACGACTACGCCGACATCGGCGGGCGCCTCGACGACGTGATCGCCGGCCGGCCGCTGACGCCCCACACGCCGCGCGACCGGCGCACCCTGCTGCCCATCTCCCCGGTCGACCGGGCGAGCGCCGCCAAGTCCCACATCCCGGGCCACGGCGACCTGCCGGAAGGCGTGGCGCCGGCCAGCGGGCCGCGCGTGCTGCGCAGACGGCTCGACGAGAGCCCGGTGGCCTCGCTCAAGCTGGCCTCCGGCTGCGACCGGCGCTGCACGTTCTGCGCCATCCCGGCCTTCCGCGGCTCCTACGTCTCCCGCAGGCCCGAGGAGCTGCTGGCCGAGGCCGACTGGCTGGCCCACCGGGGCGTGCGCGAGCTCGTCCTGGTCAGCGAGAACTCCACCTCCTACGGCAAGGACCTGGGCGACCTGCGGGCGCTGGAGCAGCTGCTGCCCCAGCTCGCCGCCGTCGAAGGCATCGAGCGGGTGCGGGTCAGCTACCTGCAGCCGGCCGAGCTGCGTCCGGGGCTGATCGACGTGATCACCGGCACCGAGGGCGTGGCGCCCTACTTCGACCTCTCCTTCCAGCACGCCAGCAACGGCGTGCTGCGGCGGATGCGTCGCTTCGGCGACCCCGAGCGGTTCCTCGGGCTGCTCGACACCATTCGTGAGCGCGCCCCCGAGGCAGGCGTGCGGTCCAACTTCATCGTGGGCTTCCCCGGCGAGACCGAGGAGGAGTTCGGCGAGCTGGTCGGGTTCCTGGAGCGGGCCAGGCTCGACGTGATCGGCGTGTTCGGCTACTCCGACGAGGACGGCACGGAGGCCGCGCGGTTGCCGGGCAAGCTGGAGCAGGAGGTCGTCGACGAGCGCGTCCGCGTGCTCACCGAGCTGGCCGAGGAGCTGACCGCCCAGCGCGCGGAGGAGCGCATCGGGACGGAGGTCGACGTGCTGATCGACGACGACCTGGGCGACGGCGGCTACGAGGGCAGGGCCGCCCACCAGGGCCCCGAGGTCGACGGCTCGGTGACGGTCCAGGGCATCGGCCTGGTCCAGGGACAGATCGTGCGCGCGGTGGTGGTCGACGCCGAGGGGGTCGACCTGATCGCGCGCATCAAGGCCGGTCCATGACGAGGGACGAGCGCCGCGTGGTAAGCCCGTGGAACATCGCCAACGTCCTCACGGTCCTCCGGTTGGCGCTCGTCCCCTTCTTCGTCTTCTGTCTTTTCCTGCCGGGCACCGGGTGGCGGGTGGCCGCGCTCGCGCTTTTCGCGGTGGCCTCCATCACCGACCACCTCGATGGCGAGCTGGCCAGGCGATACGGCCTGATCACCGACTTCGGCAAGATCGCCGACCCGATCGCCGACAAGGCGCTGACCGGGGCGGCCCTGGTGTGCCTGTCGATCCTCGGCGAGCTGCCGTGGTGGGTCACGATCGTGATCCTCGTCAGAGAGCTGGGCATCACGGCGCTGCGCTTCTTGCTGCTGCGGCACGCGGTCATCCCGGCCAGCTACGGCGGCAAGGTCAAGACCGTGCTGCAGATCACGGCCATCGTGCTCTATCTGCTGCCTTTCGTGCCCGACCTCGTCCGGTGGGTGGTGATGGGGGCGGCGGTGCTGATCACCGTGGGCACCGGCGTCGACTACATCGTCAGGGCGGTGAAACTGCGTAGCGTGGCCAGGCGGGCACGAGGGGAGTGAACGATGGCGGATGTGGCGGGCATGCTGGCGCTGCTGGTCGGCCAGGGGGCCACGGTCGCGGTGGCCGAGTCGCTGACCGGAGGGCTCATCGGGGCGACGATCACGTCGGTCGCGGGGGCGTCGAAGGCGTTCCGGGGCGGGGTGATCTCGTACGCGACCGAGGTCAAGCGTGACGTGCTGGGCGTGCCGGGGGAGCTGCTGCGCCGTGAAGGGGCGGTGCACCCCGAGGTGGCGGCGGCGATGGCCGCGGGGGCGGCACGGCTGTGCGAGGCGACGTACGGGGTGGCGGTGACCGGGGTGGCCGGTCCGGAGCCGCAGGACGGCAAGCCCGTCGGCACCGTGTACGCGGCCGTCGCGGGGCCCGGAGGGAAGATCTGGTCCCGGGAGTTGAAACTGGACGGGTCGCGCGAACGTATCAGGGTAGGGACGGTGGACGAGGTAGTCGATCTTCTTTCAAGTGTGCTGAAGGCTAACGTAGGGGAACATTCCGGATGATTACCGTGTTACGTCCCGAGCGAACATGCGATGCGCGGTCTGACGCGGTGTCGGTGGATACGGGTACGGTGGAGCTGTGAGTGAGGTCCGTGAGCCAACTGCAAGCACCGAGCGCCCGGCAGGCGGGCCTGATGAGTCGCGCAACGAGCCACGAGTGGCGGTCCAGGGGCCGCGTCGCCCCACGATGACGGCGAGGAGTATGTACGAAGCGAAGAAGACCAATGTGCGGCACGATCCGATCGCGCGGGGCGTGGTGAAGACATCCGCGCCGGGGAGGGAGCGACAGATGATTCTGCTGCGTCAGCTGCTCGGCGACGTGCTGAGGCGGTTGCGGGTGCGGCAGGGGCGGACGCTGAGAGAGGTGTCCACGCTGGCGCGTGTTTCGCTCGGCTACCTGTCCGAGGTCGAACGCGGCCAGAAGGAGGCCTCGTCGGAGCTGCTCGCGTCCATTTGCGGCGCGCTTGGAGTGCCGCTGTCGCAGGTGTTGCGTGAGGTGTCCGACCAGTTCGCGCTGGCGGAGCTCCAGGCTGCCCCTGTGTTGGCCGAGGTGCCCGAGCACGAGCGCCTGCTTCCGGAGACGGTCCCTGGGCCGATGTCCGATTCGGTGTTCCCTGAGGTCAAGGACATGGTGGCTGCCTAACGCGGCTGGCAGCCCGCACACCACAGGATCAGCCGTTCCTGTGGCTGCGCCCCCATCTCCGCACGGCTGATGCGGGTGCCGCATCGGCGACAGGGCCTCCCCGCCCTGCCATAGACCCAGGTCTGGTTCGCCGGTCGGCGATCACCTGTGGTCACCGTGCCCGCGTGCCCCTTGTTGGCCGCCAGCAGCCGCTGGGCCAGCGACACGAGCCCTTCGAGATCGTCGATCTCCCCGACCTTCCGCCACGGCCAGACCCCCCGCAGGAAGAGGGTCTCGGCGCGATAGATCGTGCCGATCCCCGCCAAGTTGCGCTGATCGAGCAGCGCCTCCCCGATGGTCCTGCCGGGCGCCGCTCGCAGCCTGCGCGTGGCCTCCTCCGGGTCCCAGTCAGGGCCGAGCAGATCGGGCCCCAGGTGGCCCACCAGGCGTGCCTCGTCGTCCGTTCTGACGAGATCGACCATTCCCAGCTTGACGCCGATCGCCTGCCATTCGTCGTTGGCCAGGATCAGGCGTACCTGGTCGCCAGGGGTGGCGCGCCGGCCCGCGGGGGTGATGCGCCAGCTTCCGTCCATGCGCAGGTGGGTGTGGACGGTGAGAGCGCCCTCGACGCGGGTCAGCAGGTGTTTGCCGCGGGAGATCGTGGTGACGACCGCGCGGCCGGTGAGGTCGGCGGTGGCGTGCCGGGGGACGCGGAAATCCGATCGCGTGAGTACGCGGCCGTCCAGCGCGCCCCTGAGGCGCGCGGCGGCCCGATAGACGGCGTCCCCTTCCGGCATCCCTCCAGTCTAGGAACCCTGCCCCTCGGCGGTTCGCGCCGCTGCGGGTGCTCTGGTCCCGGACTCCCCAGGCGGGAGGACAGCGGGCGTCGGGGCACAGGATCAGCCGTTTCGGGTCTCGTAGGCGGTTCTGCCGGCCTCGATGTCGGCGATGTGGTCGATGGCCCAGCTTGCCAGCGCCAGCGCGGGCGAGATGAGACTGCGCCCGAAGCGCAGCCGTTCCTGATCAAGGGTTGCCACGACCAGGAGGGTCCACTTGTCGCAGATCCGGTCGAGGATCGTGCGGATCGTCCGGCCGCTCTACGCCGGAGGTAAGAAGGCCATCCAGAGCCAGGAACGGCTCCTGCCGATGATGGGCTGGGTCGACCGCGTTCCCATGCCGCTCCTCCGGCTCATCGGCGTGCTGGAGATTCTCGGCGCCGCCGGCCTCGTCCTGCCGCCGCTGACCGGAATCACGCCCTGGCTCGCCATCGCCGCGGCGATCGGCCTCGTCCTGATCCAGGTCGGCGGTATCGCGGTCCACCTCTCCCGTGGCGAGGCCCGGCTGATCGGACTCAACATCGCCCTCCTGGCCGCCGCGGCCGCGACCGCCTGGCTGGGCACCACCTGGCTCTGAACCGGCCGGCGATGTTCGCGGTCGGTTCCGTCGCGGAAACATTTTCTCTGTTACGGCGGGGCCAAGCAGGCCGCCACCCGCCGACCGGGGCTGAGGGCCTCCAGGAATACGGCCGCTGACCCGCACGGGGTGCGCGCCGTGACGCGCGTGCCGTTGACCGGCCAAGTGGTGCGGCGGTGAGGACCGCGAGCTCGTGACGATGGACGGCGGGACGTTCGCGGGCTCGCCGATGGACCGGTGGCCGGGACGAGGGCGGTGGTCTCGTCAGTCCCAGGCGGCGGGGTCGGCGGCGAGCTGGCGGATGCGGTCGGGCAGGGAGCCCGACGACACGTGCTCCAGCGTGACCTCTTCGAGGATCGAGCGCTCGGTGGCGCGCAGCGCGATCCACACCTGCTGCAGCGACTCCGCCGGGCCGCGGTAGCCGACGTGCTCGGGCCGTTCGCCCCGGACGTTGGCCAGCGGGCCGTCGACAGCCCGGATCACGTCGGCCAGCGAGATGTCGGACGCCGGCCTGGCCAGCACATAGCCGCCCTCGGGGCCGCGCTGGCCGCGGACGAGGCCGGCGCGGCGCATCTGGAGCAGGATGTTCTCCAGGTATTTGGGGGGCATGTCCTGCTCCTTGGCGAGCTCGCCCACGGTGGTCGGGCCGGCGCCGGCCGCGGCGAGTTCGGCGGCGGCGCGGAGGGCGTAGTCGACACGAGCGGATAGGCGCATGTTCTTGATTATCCCTCCTGGTCATCACTGGTTAGCCGCAAGGCCGCCAGAACATGCAGGAGATTCACATTCCGTACGCGCCGTGACGGCATCCTCCTGCAGGATCAACCGTCCGCGTCAGGCATCCTCTTGTCCGCTCGCAGCGGCGCGCAAGTGCCGAGCGCTAAACTTCCAACAACCTTTTCGATGTGACGGTGGGATACAGCGTGGAGCGACGCCCTGGTGTGCCCAGATTGCTCAGGGAGATCAACGACCGGGCCGCGCTGGAGCTGCTGCTGGCCACCGGGCCGATGACGCGGGGGCAGATCGGCGACCTGACGGGCCTGTCCAAGGTCACGGCCTCGCAGACGCTCGCCCGGCTGGAGGAGCGCGGCCTGGTCGAGGTGGTCGGCGCCCAGGCCGGCGGGCGCGGGCCGAACGCGGCCCTCTACTCCGTCATCCCCTCCAGCGCGTACGTCGCGGGCCTGGAGGTCGGGCCCGACCTGGTCTCGGCGGTGGTCGCCGACATCCACGGCCACACGATCGGCGAGGTGTCGGTCGAGCCCGACGGCGACGACGACCCGGTCTCGGTCGTGCACGGCGCCATCGTCAAGGCCTGCCGCGGCGCCCGGGTCAGCGTCTCCAAGCTCCGCGGCGTGGTGATCGGCACCCCTGGCGTGGTCGATCCGCGCAGCGGCGACATCCGCTTCTCCTTCGACCTACCCGGCTGGCACGAAGGCGTCCACGAGGCGTTGGCGGGCCATCTGCGGCGCGAGGTGACGATCGAGAACGACGTCAACCTCGCCGCCATCGCCGAGCACGCCGACGGGGCCGCCAAGGGGGTCGACGACTTCGTGCTGTTGTGGGCCAGCCGCGGGCTGGGCCTGGCGGTCATGCTCGGCGGCAGGCTCCACCGCGGGAGGTCGGGCAGCGCGGGCGAGATCGGCTACCTGCCGGTGCCCGGCGTGCCGTTGCCGGAGGACATCCGCACCTCGCCCGGGCGGCTGCCGTCGCTGGCGGGCGGTCTGCAGTCGCTGGTCAGCGCCGAGGCGGTGACCGAGCTGGCCCGGGGGTACGGGTTCGCGGCGGGTAGCGCCGGTGAGTGCGTCGAGGTGGCCGTGGCCGCCGGGGCCGAGGGCGAGCCGCTGCTCGACGAGATCGCCCAGCGGCTGGCCCTCGGGGTGGCGGCGGTGTGCGTGATCCTCGACCCTGGGCTGGTGGTGCTGGCCGGCGAGGTCGGGCACGCGGGCGGCGCCGCGCTGACGTCCCGGGTGGAGGAGGCGGTGGCCCGCATCTGCCCGGTCCGCCCTCAGGTGGTCACCACGACGGTGACCGACCGCAACCCGGTGTTGCGCGGCGCCGTGCTGGCCGCTCTCGAACAGGCCCGCGAGGAGCTGCTCGTCTCCTAGAGCGGTGGGGAAGTCCAGGCGGTGGGCAGCTCGCGGCGCGAGTGGCTCAGGCGGTGAGGAGTTCGACGGCGGCTTGGGCGTTGGGGCGGGCGGCGCCGTACGTGGCGATGTAGGCGGCGCCGGTGGGCCGCCAGACGGGCAGGCCCATCTCGATCACCGTCGTGTCGGGGCGTTCGGCGACCAGCGCCGAGACCATCTCGCGGCTGGCCGGATGGCGGTGCGCGTCCTTGACGACCACGACCAGCGACCGGTTCACGGCCTTGGCGAGCAGTCCGGGCACGTCCGCGGACGCGGGCGCGATCCGGAGGATCTCGGCCTCGGGCAGCCACGGCCCCACGCCCCAGGGCACCTCGCCCACGGCGATCGTCGGCGGGGTGTCCACCTCGATCACCAGCGGCTCGACGAGGGGCTCGGCGGTCCCCGTGAGCCGTACGGCGCGGCGGGCGGCGTCCAGGCCCACGGCGCCAGGCTCGTCGGCGGCGGGCCGCGGTGCGGCGAACCACTCCCGCAGCGCCGCCACCCGCGCGGCGGCCTCCTCCAGCCGCTGCGCGGGCAGCCGCCCGTCGCCCACCGCGGCGACGATCTCGGCGATGATCGCCAGGACGTCGTCGTAGCCCGGCACCGGGCCCAGGCACAGCAGGTCGGACCCGACCGCGAGGCTCCGTACGGCCCCGCCGGCCAGGCCCACGCTCTTGGTGATCGCGTGCATGTCGAGCGCGTCGGTGACCACCACGCCGTCGTAACCGAGCTCGCCCCGCAGGAGCCCGGTCAGCGCGGCGCCGGACAAGGTGGCGGGCGTCTCGCCCGTCAGCGCCGGCACCGCCACGTGCGCGGTCATCACGGACCTGGCTCCCGCCCCGATCGCCGCGCGGAACGGCGCCAGCTCGCGCTCGCGCAGCACGTCCAGGCCGACGTCCACGACGGGGATGGCGAGGTGGGAGTCGACGCGGGTGGCGCCGTGGCCGGGGAAGTGCTTGACGCAGGCGGCCACGTTCAGCGACTGCAGGCCCTCGACGGCTGCGACCGTGTGGCGGGCCACCAGCTCGGCGTCGGCGCCGAACGACCGGGTGCCGATCACCGGGTTGTCGGCCTCGGTGTTGACGTCGGCGCTCGGCGCCATGTCGAGGTTGACGCCGCAGGCGACCAGCTCCGAGGCGATCGCCCGGTAGATCCGGCGGGTGAGGGCGACGTCGTCCACGGCCCCCAGCGCCGCGTTCCCCGGGTACGGGCTCCCGGCGTGGTAGGCCAGCCGGGTCACGTCGCCGCCCTCCTCGTCCAGCGAGATGACGGGCTCACCGGCTCCCCGCAGCGCGGTGGTCAGCTCCAGCACCTGGCCGGGGTCCGCCACGTTCCAGCCGAAGAGCGTGACACCTCCCAGGCCCTGCTCCAGCTCGCGCAGCACCCATGCGGGCGCCGTGGTGCCCTGGAAGGAAACGAGCAGTGTGCCGGCCGCCAGGCGGCGCAGCCCCCGATCACTCTGACTCATGGCTCCTCATCGGTTGTCCGGCATGGCCGGGGGTCAGCCCTTCACGGCCCCGGCGACCAGGCCGGAGACCATGCGGCGTTGGACGAACAGGAAGAAGATGACGACCGGGAGGGTCATCATCGTGGAGCTGGCCATGATGGCGCCCCAGTCGGTGCCCTTCTGCCCGAAGAAGTACTGCAGGGCGACGGGCATGGTGTACTTCGTGGGGTCGCTGATCAGGTAGAGCGACATGATCAGCTCGTTCCACGCGGTGATGAACGAGAAGATGCTGGTGGCCACCAGCCCAGGCGCGACCAGCGGGAAGAGCACCTTCCAGAAGGTGGTGAAGCGGCTGGCGCCGTCGATCCAGGCCGCCTCCTCCAGCGACTTCGGCACGGCCGCGACGAACGTGCGCAACATCCAGATGCCGAACGGCAGCGTCAGCGCCACCTGCGTCACGATCAGGCCGAGCAGCTGGTCGTAGAGGCCGAGCCGGCGCACGCTCAGGAACAGCGGGATGACCAGCGCCTCGGCCGGGATCATCTGCACGACGAGCAGCAGCGCCAGGAAGGGCACCCGGCCCTTGAACCGGAACCGCGCCACCGCCGTGGCCGACAGCAGCGCGAAGACCGCGCCGATCAGCACCGTGCCCAGCGCGACGATGGCGCTGTTGCGCAGGTAGAGCCAGATCGAGTGCCCGGCCACACCGTCGGTGAGCACGCGCGAGATGTGCTCGAAGGTGAACTGGGTGGGGAACGGGATGAAGTCGGTGGTGAAGATCTGGTCGTTCGTCTTGAAGGCCGTGGAGACCATCCAGTAGACGGGGAAGGTCGCGACCAGGAAGACCAGCACACCCGTCGTGTTGAGCGCGGCCTTGGTCAGCCGCCTGCGGGCCAGCGGGCTCATCACAGCTCCTCCTGCTTGAACATCTGGCGGATGTAGGCGGCGGTGACGATGAGCAGGATGATGGTCAGCACGACGGCGATGGCCGCGCCCGAGCCCATCTTCGGCGGGGCCTTGAACGCCTCGGTCACCGCGTACATCGACAGGTTGAACGCCTCCCGGTTGTTGGTGCCGGCCAGCACGTACAGCTGGGAGAAGACCTTGAAGTCCCAGATGATGGACAGCACGGTCAGCACCGCGAACACCGGCTTGAGCAGCGGGAAGGTGATCTTCCTGAACGTCCGCCACGGGGTCGATCCGTCGACCCGGGCGGCCTCGTACAGCTCGGCGGGGATGCCCTTGAGGCCGGCCAGCACGGAGACCGCGATGAACGGGAAGCCCGCCCAGACGACGCAGATGGTCAGCACCATGTAGATGGACCAGGTGTCGTTGAGCCAGGGCTCGCCGGTCCAGTCGGCCCGGCCGAACAGGGCGCTGGAGAGCCAGTCGGGCAGCAGGTTGAGCGCCCAGTTGATGATGCCGGCCTCGGCGTCGAACAACCAGCGCCAGATCACGCCCTGCGCCACCGGCGGGACGGCCCAGGCGAACATGATGCCGATGATCACGAACAGCGACATCTTGCTGCCGAGCCGGTGCAGCAGCACGCCGACGGCGGTGCCGAGAATCAGCGTCAGCGGCACCGCGACCACGGCGAAGAGCACCGTGTTGCGGAGCGAGGACCAGAAGATGTCGTTGTCGAAGATGCCGGTGTAGTTCTCCCAGCCGAGCCATTCGGCGGGCCGGCGGCCGGAGATCTGGACCAGCCCCACCTTCTGGAACGAGATGGTCACCATCTGGACCAGCGGGTACAGCAGCAGGGCGGCGATGACCACCAGGCCCGGGATCAGCAGGACGTAGGGGATCGACCAGACGGGCAGCCCGCTGGACTTCCTCGGGGGATGCGCGCGGCGCCGCCCCGGGGTGGCGGAGTTCCGTTCACCCCGGGGGAGCGTTGAGGTCTTCGTCATGGGGCTTCAGGACGCGTTGAGGATGTCTTCGAGTTCCTTGTTGGCCGCGGCCAACGCCTCGTCCGCGGTCGCGTCGCCCTCGATGACCTGGCGCGCGGCGTTCTGCAGCACCGCCTTGGTCTCGTTGGCCTCGGTCCACTGCGGGTCGGCGGGGAAGGCCTTGGCCTTGGCGAACGCGGCCGCGAACGGCGCCTGCACCGGGTCACTGGCCAGCGCCGACAGGGCGTCGGAGTAGACCGGCAGGAGGCCGCCCTCGGTGGCGTACCGGACGCCCCACTGCTTGTTGGTGGCCAGCTTCACGAACTCCTTGGCCGCGTCGATCTCCTTGGCCAGGGCCCAGACGGCGATGTCGTTGCCGCCGAGGAACGACTGAGCCTCGCCGCCGTCCTTGGCCGGGAGCGGGAAGAAGGCCAGCTTGTCGCCCTTCAGCTCGCCGTTGCTCTCCTCCTCGATGGTGGCCAGGTCCCACGCGGCGGTGAGGTACATGCCGACCTTGCCGTTGGAGAAGCGCGTACGGATCTCGGTCGTGTTCTGGCTGAGCCGCGACTTGCTGGACAGGCCGTCGGTGACCAGACCGGTGTACTGGGCGAAGCCCTCCTTGAAGCTCGGCTCGGTGAGCTTGCCGACCCACCGGTCGCCTTCCTTGACGGCGTACTCGCCGCCGGCGGTCCAGGCGAGAGCGCCGAGGAGGTGGTTGGCGTCGGAGCCGCCGTTGAAGGCGAAGCCGTCGACGTCGGAGCCCTTCTCCTCCTGGATCTTCTTGGCCGCGGCCACGAGCTCGTCCCACGTCTTGGGGACCTCGATGCCGAGCTCCTTGAACCAGTCGGCGCGGTAGAGCACCGCCCGGCTGCCGCCGCCCCACGGGATGGCGTACGTCTCGCCGTCGATGGTCTCCAGCCCCATGAGGTTCTTCGGGATCTGGGCCTGGTCGCCCGAGGACACGATGTCGGTGACCGGCTCCAGGGCCTCCTGGCTGTGCCAGAGCGGCACCTGGTCGTTGCCGATCTCCGTCACGTCGGGGCCCGCGCCGCCCGCCGCGGCGGCGGCGAACTTGTCGTTCACCTGCGCCCACGGGATCCACTCGACGTTCACCTTGGCGCCGGTCTGCTTCTGGAACTCGGCGATCAGCTCTTCGTTGTACTTCTTGGCGTCGGGGTTGCTGTCTCCCAGGCGCCACATCGTCAGGGTCTTGCCGGCGAACTTGGGGCCGCCGGCGGCAGCGGGTGAGGACGTGGGGGGTGTGTCACTCGACCCACAGGCGGCCAGGCCCAAGGCCAGCGTGGCCGTGGCGACCGCAGTGGCTGTGATCTTCGCGATCCTCACAGGGTTCTCCCTTCCCGGGTGCTGGCCTACGGTCCGCACCAGGCTGATCGTCAATGCCGAACGATGCCTGCTAAACTAACAAGAAACTTTCTTAAAAGAAACGCCCGTTAGCCGATCGTGACGAGAAGGGTGCGCTGATGAGTCGAGACCCGGGAACCCCCCGGCTGCTCCGCCGGCTGAACGATCGCGCGGCGCTGGAGCTGCTCCTCGGGGACGGCCCCCTCACCCGGGCCGAGCTCGGCGAACGGACCGGGCTGTCGAAGGTGACCGCAGGTCAGCTGCTCGCCCGCCTGGAGGAGCGGGGGCTGGTCGAGGTGGCTGGGG
>NZ_SMKQ01000156.1 GCF_004348995.1 Nonomuraea terrae | reverse complement strand
CGGCGGAGCAGGGTGGGGGCAACAAGTCGGGGTCACCGATGGGCAACTCCCTTCCGTCGCGCCCGGCCGCGCACCACACTGGTCGCGCGGCCATCGCCCTGTTCTCCGTCGTACGCGTACCGTGGCTCTTCGATGGAGCGTCCCGCGATGGCCGTCACCATGCACAGGCTCTGACGCCAGGCCCGTTGATCGTCATCGATGCCAGCTCCCGGCGGATCCGTGGAATCCGCCATGCATCGGGATTTTTCCCTTATGCCGTTCGGTATCCGCCGGAGGCGGGGCGGCGCGAACACCCCTACGATCGGGTACGCCGCCTCGGGAAGGGATACGCATGACCGACAGCGCCCTGTGCGCCTGCGGGGCACCGCTCGACGAGCGTGACCGCCAGATCCGCTTCCGCCTTCCCGACCCGGTGCTGGCCCTCGATCCCGCCGAGCTCGAAGCCGGCCGCTGGGGCAACGACGTGATGATGGCGGTGGAGAACGTCGGCACCTTCGTCAGGTGCCTGCTGCCGGTCCGGCTCTCCCACGGGTTCTCCGCCACATTCGCCTTATGGCTCGGCGTGCACCCGGCGGACCTGCAGGCGGCCTATGACGTGTGGACGGCGCCCGAGTACATCGATTTCGAACTGTCCGGATTCGTGGCCAACGCGATCGAGCCCTGGGGCGCGGACCTCCTTGCCGCCCCGGCCCGCGCCGTCGTCAAGGACCCGGAGCACGTGCCGTACATCGTCGAGAGCTCCCACGACCTCCTCGCCCAGGTGATCACCGAAGAGTGGCCGCACCACGAGGTGATCCGGTGACCCTGTGAACGGGCTCTCCCCTGCCGCCCCGGCGCGGCTCGCCCGGCACCGCACCTCACGCGGCCACCACCGGGACCAGGCTCAGGCGCCGGGCGAGCGCCGGGTACCGGTGGGACGGCGGGCCACGAAGACGTACTCGCGGCTGTCCTCGGTGAAGGGCTCGCCGGCGAAACCGCCGTACAGCGCCTCCAGCTCCAGCCCGGCGACGTCGATCAGCCCCAGCCACTCGTTCTTCGTCGCCCACCAGGACGAGCTGGTCGAGCCGTCGTCCAGCACGAGGTCGATGCGGTTGTCGCCCACCGCGTACCGGATGGTGTGCGGCACGGGCGTCTCTCCCCGCGCGCCGTCGGCACGGGCGGCGAGGTGATGGTCGAAGGCGAGGGCGTTCCAGGCGAAGCGCCCACCTGGAAGGAGCGCGGCGGCGACCCGCTCGAACGTACGGCGGCGGTCGGCCCAGGTCGGCAGATGCTGCAACGACCGGAACGGGCAGTAGACCAGCGCCGCCGGCTCGTCGAGGGCGAACTCGCGCATGTCCCCCGCACGCAGGTCGAGCACCACTCCCGCCGCCGTCGCGCGGGCACGGGCCCGGGCGAGCATCGCCGGTGAGGCGTCGACCCCGACGACCTGCCGCCCGGTCGCCCGCGCGACGGGGATCGCCACCCGTCCGTCCCCCACCGCCAGCTCCGCCACCGGCCCGTCGGCCTGCCGCGCGAGCCCCACGTAGAACGCGATGTCGGCCGTCATGTGCGCCGACCATTCCGCGTACCGTTCGGCGAAGCTCTCATCCCATGTCGTCGCCATCCCCTCACGATGCCACGGGAGAGCGACGCTGTCGCTTCTGTACAAGACCGGGAGCGCTCGTTCCCTCTAGTCTCTTGTCGCGCGCGGGAGATGCCCGCGAACAGCCACTGAAGGAACAGAATCCATGGGCAACATCATTTCCAGCTTTTTCATCTCTCTTGACGGCGTAGTGGAATCGCCGGACCAGTGGCACTTCCCGTACTGGAACGATGAAATGGGCGCGGCGGTCGAGGGCGGCATGCAGAGCGCGGCGGCCATGCTGATGGGCCGCAAGCTGTACGACGAGTGGTCGTCGTACTGGACGACCACGGACGCGGACCCGGACATCGCCAGGACCTTCAACGAGCTCCCCAAGTACGTCCTGTCGAACACTCTGGAGAAGGCCGAGTGGGCGAACACCACGATCATCTCCGGTGACGTCGCGGCCGGGGTCCGCGAGCTCAAGGAGCGGATCGACGGCGACATCAACATGTCCGGCTCGGCCACGACCGTACGCTGGCTCCTCGCCAACGGCCTGCTCGACCGGCTGAACCTGCTCGTCCACCCGATCGCCGTCGGCCACGGCCAGCGCCTGTTCGAAGACACCCCGACCCACCCGCTGAAGCTGGTCACGTCGGAGACGTTCCAGACGGGCGTCCTCAACCTGAGCTACGTCCCCGACACTGCCGGGTGAGTGCCCCCGGCAGATCGAGAGACTGAGCTTCGGCACCGGAGGGTCACTCGATTGCACGATCTCCAGGGGTCTGGCTCCCCGGCCGGCTTCTCAGGAAGTTACGGGCGTCGAGCATCAGTCGCAATCGGCTGGCGTCCCAAAGAGGTCGGTTGATGTCCGCGTTCACGCGCTCGCGAATCGCGGGCTCACACGCGGAGAGGACCGAACTCAGGTAAGGATCCGTGGCCTCCTCCGCGTACAAGATCCGCAACAGCCACAGAGGCGCCTGCCCGACATCCCAGTCGGTCCGGCTTCGCCGCAGCTCGGGGGCGCAGCCCTGGCCCGTCGCCGACAGCAGACATGCCAGATCCGTGGCGTCCGGCGTCGATCGCAGCGACGTGAGGCGCGTTGCCGCGCGCCCGAGCGCGTCGGCGCCCCAGCCCGGCTGATTCAGTCCGGTCGCCGCCCAGGCGACGGCCGGCGCATAGGCGACGTTGGGCGCTATCGGCGGTTCGCCGACGGACGCCGAAGGCGCTCCCGCCTGGTTCAGTATCCGGCACGCCCGTCCGGCCTGGAGCCAGTGCGCTCGTTCGTCACTGACGACCAGCTGGCCGACGAGAGTCTGGAGCGCCGTGGCGAGTGCCCGCGAAAATCGCGGCACCGCCTCGGGGATCATCTCGCCGAGCACGTCCACCAGCGCGCAGAGCGAGGCGACGTCGAGACGCTCCGCGAGCCGCGCGATGTCGTGACCGGCCAGCTCCTCGAGAAGCCGCTGGGCACCGGCCGTGTTCCCCAGGGCCGCCATCGTGCGCGCCAGCTCGATGGCATCGACCACATCCGTGCTCCCGGCGAACGCCAACCGGCCGACGACCCGTTGGACGTTCACCTCTCCGGCCGCGGCCAATCCCCATCCGGCGTCCCAGGCGGAAATCATCCTCAGCAGCGCCGTAATCGCGCGAGGGCTGCTGAAGCGAGGCAACCCCTGGATGCGGACGCGATAAACCGGTTCGATCCAGGCGCTGCCGAACTCGCGTGTGACTCCGACACTCAGCAGGTCGCGGGCAGCGGTCGACTGGGTGACCGGATTCTGAATCTGCTGGATCTCACCGCGGAAGACGAAGGTGGCGTGCTGGTCGGCCGATACGTCCGCCAGCAGATCCCTCGCGAGCTGCGGACGCACGTCGTGGATGGCGCGCAGCATCGCCGGCGCGCAGGTCGGCTCCCCCAGCAGCGCACGGCGCAGCCGCGCCATCAGGATGTCCGCGACGCGACCGCCGATCGTGACGTGGCTGGGCGTGTCTCGCAGCCGATCGAGCGTGTCGCCGGCGGTGGCCCGGTCGATCGCTGTGAGGTGACGGATCGCCTGGACGAAGGCCTCCTCGTTACGCACCATGCGCAGACGGCGCGCCCACTGGTCCGCGCCTCCGGTCGCTGCGGCGATCTCGCGGCCGACAGCCGGTACGTCGGCGTCGGTCAGCGTACGCGCGACCTCCGCGCACACCTCCAGCGCCGCCGTCGGGCTCGACGTGGCGAGACCTTCAACGAAGGGCGTCAGCTCCCACTGCTGCAGGAAGAGTGCCGGCAGGTCCGGATGAACCACCCGGCCCAGCCGGTGGAACACGGCACGGGCATGCGCGGTGGTCGCCGATGTCATACCCGAGAGCAGGTCCTGCCTGCGGAGCTTGTTCCGCAGCTCGCTGAGAGCGACAGCCCCGAGGTGCGGCTCGCTCACGAGCCGCAACGCGATCTCGGGGCCCCATTGTTTGCGCCCCCGGCGCACGGCGTCGACGACGACCGACAGCGCGTCGCTCAGCACCTCACTCCGGTAGCTCGCCTGTGCGTCCCACACCCCCTTGATGACGTGGTAGCGGACCGACGTCCGAGGATCGTAGTTGAGCAACTCGATGATCCGGTCGGCGCCGACCGCCTCGGCCATCTCCGTCGAGAAGACGCTGCCGCTTTCCCTGAACAGGTCTTCGACCGACCGCGCGGCGGAGAGAAGTTGCCCGATGCCTTTGGCGTCCCTCGCTTCGCCGGCCCGCCGCGCGAGCACGCGAACGAGCATGCCGGAAGGGCCGTCGTTGAGTATGCGGTACGCCGTGTACACGTTCGCTCTGGCCACCGCGTGAATCAGCGCCGCGGTGTCGGTGGCGCCCGCCTGGGTGATGAGCAGCTCTCTGACGAGGTCAGGGAATTCCTTCCACTTCGTGAGCAGCCACGTGCCGAACTGGGGGATCGGCGCGCGGATCCCTTGCAGCCCGAGCACGAGCTCGGACGCCGTGGCGGACCTGAACGCCTGGTTCAGCGCGGTCTTGTACGCCGGGAACGTGATCTCCCAGTCGTGGTCGACGAGGCTGAGCCTCAGATTCATCGCCTCGAACAACACTCCGATGCCGTCGGCCGAGTCCGGCTTGCGCTCGAGCAACTGCTGCACGGGCTCTTCCTGGTCCACCGGGAAATAGGGCGCTTCGTGCCATGTCTTCCTGGCCGCCCGGCGATACAGCTGGTCCACTCTTCGCACCAGCCGGTAGTCCTCCACGCGGACGGCGAGACCGTCCAGGACGTCGAGGGCGCGCTCCGCCACCAGGCCGGTGGCGTCGTCGCGGTTCAGCCGTTCCAGCGCGGACAGCATCGCGAAACGCTCGTCCGGGCGCCCCTCGACCTCGTCGAACGCCTGGCTGACCCCGTTGATGAACCACGCCACGAGCTCGTCGATGACATCACCCGCCAGCAGATACTCAACCTGCTGGCAGGCGCGCATCAGGGCCAGCAGCTGGTCGGGGGGAAACTGCGTGCTCCCACGACATGCCCTGGTGGCCATCTGCGTGACCACCTTCTGCGCCGTACGGTCGGGCATGAGATCGCTGAGCTCCACCATGCGGGCGACGCTCAGGAGGGGTGCTGTCAGCACCCATTCGTCCAGTGATCCGTCCTCGCCCGCGGCCTTCAACAACGAGCGGCACGCGCTCTGGTGGTACAGCCGGACACCATGCAGCCGTTCGACCGCCAGCTTGTCGCCGGCCCGCAGTAAACGGTCCAGGTCGGGTCCGAGGTGCTGGGTGAGCACGGTGTTGATGGCCTTCCACCGCGGCTCCCCCCGCCCAGCGGGCCTGTCCTCGGCTGCCTGCAGGGCGAGCATCGCGACGCAGTCGTTCGCGCTGGTCATCCGTAGGGTCCCCGGACCTCGCCCGGGTCCGATGCCGAAGAGCCACCGATCATCGTCACTGATCGTGTCGAGCCGCTGCTCCTCGACGTCCCCGGACACCAGGCTGACCGCCGCGGTGAAGACCAGTGCCTCGCGGTCTTCTTGCCACATCTCCCGGAAGCGGGCGGATCGGCGCGAGGCGAGGTCGGCGTCGCCGCTCATCAGCCTCGTGAGCATGCGGAGGTCGACCGGGACACCGGAGTTCAGAGCGGCGAGCGCCGGATCCGGGTCGAGTGAGGTGTCAGCGGCAGCGAGGTCCTCGACGAACCGCCTGCGCGCCTCCTGGCCGACCACCGCCGTGGCCACGTACGCGTTGTCGGTGTCCCAGTCGACGGACGAGTTCTCGGCGTACTCCAGCACTCCCAGGACGGTGATCCGGAGTTGTTCCGCCACGAAGCGCAGCACTTCGGAGGCGTTGCCGTCACCGGTCGGCTGCAGATCCTCGAAGACCAGCAGCCAGCGACCGGACTGATCGGCGGGGTGGGCCGCCGCGGACACAGCGTGGTCAGCGATCCGCAGGGCGCTGTGCCGGTCGGGAAGTTCGCGGGTGGCTCCGGTGATCACCTGTACGGTCCAGGGCCGTTTCCGCCGGGCCAGGCCCGCGGCCAGCCGACGCACGATGACGCTCCTGCCGCTGTGCCTGGTGCCGCCCAGCATCGCGACCGTCCCGGGGCCGCTCTTGTCGAGGAAGTGGCGTTCCAGCTGCCGCACCTGGCTGATCGTGCAGTCGGGGATCGGCTGGTCCTCGGGTGTCCGGCTCCAGTCGACGAAGTGCCAGCCCAGCAGGTCGAGCTCCTGCTTGTGCGCGTCGCGCTTCTTCTGCGACCACTGCTCACCCCACACGATCGACGCGGCGCCGTCCAGCGTTCGTGGCGCGGGAAAGTTCCGGGGAGGTGAGCCGTCGCCTGGATGGCACTGCCAGCCCGTCGCCGTGGGCACCAGCAGGTCTCTGCGCACTGCTCGGGCGGCGTCCACCCGCGGATCCAGCTCGGACGGGGAGAGGGGCTGGAAGTTCGTGCCGTCGTAGCGTCCGGCGCTGACCAGTGGCGAAGGGCCCAGGCCGAAGATCTCGCTCAGCAGCCACAGCGCCATCGGCAGGTCGGTGGCCGCCTCCGAGAGGGCGACCGGGCTCGGCCAGCGCACGTGGGGCATGAAGGGCCAGGACTCCGCCGCCGGCTCCCTGCTCGGATAGGCGGACAGGACGGCGTCGACCGCGGCTTCGACCGCCGGCCGCTCCGTCGCCTCCAGGGCCGAACTCCAGCGGGGGTCGCCTTGTTCGTCGACGGTCAGGACGACGAACTCCCCGCCGGGGCCGCCGACCAGTACTTCCCCTCGGGAAGCGCCGGGCAGGTCTCCCTCGGGCACCGTCCCCGCTACCAGGTCCGCCAGTGTCATCAGGTCATGCACCACGTCGTCGGACATCCCGGCGTCCATCGCCGCCTCGGCCAGCTCCATCAACACCGCGGCGCCGCCGAGCGCGCCGGCCCAGCGAAGGACCTGCTCCCGCTCGGCATCGGGCGAGTGCTCAAGCAGCGGCCGGACGACGGAGGCGTGGAAGTAGGTCAGGTGTCGCCAGACCGCATCGCCCGCTCGTATCGGATCAGCCAGAATGGCCCTGGCGAGGACCAGGCCCGCCGTCAGCCGGTCACGTTCTGGCGCCGAGGCGCGGATGTTCTCCGTCACATCGCTCCTACAAGCTTCATCGACAGCAGTCCGCACGTGCGCGCCACGAGCAGCCGGTTTCCTCCGTGCAGAGCCATCTCGACCGCGGGCTCGTCGAGCGGAAGCCGCGCCGGGGCCGCGGAGCGGGTCAGATCGTGGATCTCCAGCCAGCCGGAGCGGCCGGTCGATCCACCGACGACCGCCGTCGAATCGTCGAGCGCGGCGGCCCTCGTCTCGGCACGGCGAGCTTTCGTCAGCACCACGCTCTGCCGGCCCAGGCTGCGCAGGTGCAGATCTCCCGAGGCATCGAGGATCAGCCCCTGGTTTCCGCTCTCGGACACCGCGACGGTGAGCGGACGGTGCGGGACGGGGAACGGCGCCACCGACCCGCCTGACGATTCCCCCAGCCTCAGTGAGCGGATGTGGCCGGACGCGGACGTCAGCCACACGACAGGTGCGGAGTCCGGCCCCGCCGTACGGACGGCGACCAGTTCGGCATCCATGGTGGTCAGCTTGCGTACGGGTTCCCCGTCGCCCAGCATGCCGGCCCACGCGGTGGCTCCCGACGCGACGACCACACGGCCGCTCGGATGCAGTGACAGGAGCAGCGGAACCAGCCGGCTGCCGGTGCCGCCCGCGCCGCACGGTGGGACGAACTCCGGCAGTGCCGTCGGCGGCGCGTCCTCATGGCACGGGACCAGCCAGATCTCCCGCCTCCATGTCGAGACCAGCGCGACGGCTCTGCCTCGGACGACCGCGACCGTAACGTCTCGCGGGTTTCCTGGAACGGTTACCTGCCCGCGCAGCCTGGCGCCGTCCGAAGGATCCCAGAAGGCGAGTGAATCGTCGTCCTGGACGGTGACGATCGCCGCGTGAGGGCCTGCGGCGGTGACACTCATGTGCGTCACGCGAGTCGTACGCGCGTTGTCCGGCTGCACCCACTCGACGTCCACGGAGTGCTGCCGGTGATTCCCGGGCTCGGCGCGCCGCGACGTCCGGAACGCGGTCACGAGGGGCATGACCGAGAAGCGTTCCGCTCCGATGCGCAACATCAGGGCGCGGTCGGCGACGGAGGCGTTGTGCGGCACGAGCGACCACATGTGAGAGCGCGGCCCGCGATCCCCCCGGGCATGGAGCTGCTGCAACGCCCTGGACACCACCACCGGCGGAGCATCCAGCAGGAACACGGGATCGTCCAGCAGGCTGCCGGGCAGCAGGCCAAGCGCGGCCGCGCGCGACACCAGCGTCAGGACACCGGAATCGACCGTCCGCCAGTCCGTCGTCCCCCAGTCGGCGACCTGGGGCAGGCGCTGCAGGAACTCCTCCGGCTTCTGGTGGCCGCCGCCCTCCGGATGGCCGAAGCGAGCATGCCAGCGAGCGGACCCGTCCGCGGCGGGTCGGCATTCCACGAGCGAGCGCATCAGGCCCGCGGCGGTGATGACGTCCTGAACGCCGACGCGCGGCCCGCCCGGAGCCGAAGCCGCGGCAGCCCACTCCAACGCCGGCAGGGCGACGGCGTCTCCGTATCCGCACAGCGCCGAGAGCGCCGACACGATGCCCTTCGCCTTCTCCCCCAGTACGGCGCCGACGCGCTCCCGGCAAACCCGATGCGCGGCCGCGTCCAGCGCCTTGGTCGCCTGGTCCACGTACCTGCTGACGGAGGTCTCACCAGCGGGGAGACGTGGCAGGGCGGTCACGGTGACGGCCACCGCCCACTCCGCCCCCGTGCGCGCGGCGAGCGCGTCGACCGCCCGGTCGAGCTGTTGTCCCCTGGCGCCTGGAACGGCGAGCTGGACCTGGAGCCGGAGGTACTTCCGTACATCCTGCACGCACTCGTCCAAGTGATCGTCGAGGTCATGGACCCGGGAGTCCGCCTCGACAGGGATCCGCGACGAGGCGGGCAGGCCGACGACCAGACGGACGCCCGGCACCGACCGGAGCGTTGCGAAGAATCGCGACCACACCTCCGGTTCGGTGGCTTCATCCAGATCGTCCAGCACGAGGGCGAGAGGTTCGGGTGCCGATCGCAGGACATCGGCGAGTTCTCGTTCGCCGTTCGAACCGGCGAGTTCCCTGAGCAGCATGGCGGTGGCCTGGGACGGATCTCCTCTGCCCGCGGCCACGGACAGCGGCAGCGCCGGCCAGGCAGACGTGACCTCAGCCGGCATCGAACGCCGCGTGTCCTGGTGAAGCGTCAGGACGAGGTGCCCGAGCAGTGCGCTCCTTCCCGCCCCCGAGCTCCCGGTGACCACGGCGACGGGATCACCGTCCACACCCATCAGGTGCTCGCGCAGCTCGTCAAGCAGGGCGGCACGGCCCCCGAAGAAGAACCCGGGCAGGTCCGCAGCCGCGACTCCCCGTGCACTTGCCACCCAATCGGCCGGAAGTGGTAAGCCACGGGGTGGTGAAGAGCTCTGATAACGGGGATTGGGCAGTGCCCGGCACCGCCCGGCGGAGTGACCGCCGGTGATCCAGACGGATTGAGCCCCCTTGAGTTCCTCGTTGACCTTCTCGGCGATGTCGGCGGGATTGAGGTAGCGCTTGGTCCAGGACGGTTGTACCGCCCGATCGACGATCTTTTCGAAGGCGGTCGCGAACAGTCCCTGCCGGGCCCTCTCCAGGCGACGACTCGCACCGATCCCCCAGAACCCCACGGTCGACGTCCAGGTGTTGACCTTCCGCGCCTCCTGCAGGATGGCGTCGAGGCCGGGCTCGGCCGAGCACGCGTCGATGATGAGCACGATTTCCCGAAGTGCCTTCCACTTCTCGTGCTCGAGGTTCACGATCAGGGAGGCGGGGTCGAACGGGGTCCCATCCGGCAACAGCAACCGGAACCGCTGGCTTTGGAACAGGCCGTGCCCGGTGCAGTAGATGACCAGGGTCTCGGCATCGACAGGGGCTTCGCGGGCGCAGAGGCCGGACGCGAGTACATCGTGCCTGCGTTCCTCCGAGGTGAAGGGAAGGTATTCCCGCAGACCGAGTGAGGTCAGGCATTGTCGCATGGTGCTGAGTTCCCTCGGCACGCCGTCGAGATCGTCGAGGCCGTAACTCTCGCAGACGCCGTCGTCGTGCTTGCCGACCCCCGAGAGGCAGAAGATCCCTCGCGGTCTCATGCCAGCGCCACCTCGATGGCGCGGGAAGTGCGGACATTCGCCAGGTAGACCAGCGCGGAGTGCGCCGACCTGCGGGGATTGTCGCAGGGCAGATCCCGGACATCCGGCGAGTACAACGGGGCCAGCTTCTTCACCATGGCCACCGCGTCGTGCCGGGCGGCGATGTTCGTCCACGAGCGGACCTGCCCCGGCCATCCGAGCGGCCCAGGGCGCTGGAGCAGGCGTCGCCGCACGGGCTCCAACCCCAGGGGTGATCCCAGGGTGATCAGTGCGGGCGGGTTCTCCGGCTCGTTCTCCCGCAGCCATTCGTAGGCGATCACGCTGCCCAGCGAGTGAGCGATGACCACCCGCGGCGACTGCTCCATCACCGCCGACACCTCAGTGTGGACGAGCTTGCGGAAATCGGGGTCGGTCAAGTAGCGGTTGACCTGTTTCACGAACGCGATCGCCCGGCTGTCCCGGCCGTCGAACAGGTCGCTGCGCTGAATCGCCGCCAGGGCGCGCTGGACCATGCCCGGCAGGTAGAGCTTGGTCCCGGTCCCCTCGTTGTCGCCGCCCGCGTCCTCTTCGAGCCCGTCGCCGATGGCGATCAGCAACTCCTCCTCAAGGCCCGGGGCGATGTCGATGGCGGCGTATTCCGGCTCTCCGCCGGCCTTGCCGTCGTTGTACTCGTGGCCGTAGAAGGCACACTCGAGTGACAGTGTTCCGGTGTGCCGACTGCGAATGTTCGCCAGGCCGTCCACCATCGCCGTGTGCCAACTTTGCTGCATCGCCGAGCGCTGTGACCGATGCATGTTGATGCCG
Organism: Nonomuraea terrae; assembly: GCF_004348995.1. Taxonomy (GTDB): domain Bacteria; phylum Actinomycetota; class Actinomycetes; order Streptosporangiales; family Streptosporangiaceae; genus Nonomuraea; species Nonomuraea terrae. Next base: position 10,917 of record NZ_SMKQ01000156.1, on the reverse strand, counting down.
TGAATTGCAGCGATGTCGACCATATTCTCCCCAAATGCCCAAACCTTCACCGACTTGGCCGCCTGGCCCGGCATCAGAATGACATAGCCCCAGCGGGTGAGCCGGGCCGATATCGCAGTTGTTCGGGGAGGTGCCGACCGGGCCGGACGCGGCGTGACCCGTTCAGGTTTCCCTTCGGAACAGGCAGAAGGGGTGGCCGGCGGGATCGAGGTAGATCCGCACGTGGTCCTGGGGCTGGTGGTCCGCGAGCACCGCCCCGGCCGCGGCCGCGTGGGCTCCGGCGGCGTCGAGGTCGTCCACCTCGATGTCCAGGTGCATCATCATCTGCTGCTCCCCCGCAGCGGACGGCCACGTCGGCCGGGCGTAGTCCGGCTCGGTCTGGAACGACAGCCCGGCGCTGTCGTCGGGGGCGCGCAGCGCCACCCAGTCGGGTTCGTCGTCCCTGACCGTCCAGCCGAGCAGCCGCTGGTAGAACGCCGCCAGTGCGCGGGCGTCGGGTGCCCCGAGCACGGTGGCCGTCAAAGTCATCCGCGGTCTGTCGACCATGCTGCCTCCCAGCTTCCTCATGCGACGTCCGAAATCAGCGGTAATTGCCAGTCTGGATCACGCCAGCCTTCATCACACCCCTATCCGTAACGTTCCCTTCGCACGATTCACTCGAATAAGGGAACACTTCATGGATCTGCAGCTTTCCGGCCGGATCGCCGTTGTCACCGGCGCTTCCCAGGGCATCGGGCTGGCCGTCACCCGTACCCTCCTCGGCGAAGGCGCCCGCGTGGTGGCCGTTTCGCGGAGCAGCAGCCCCGAGCTGGCGGCGCTCGGCGGCGATCTGCTCCACGTCCCGGCCGACCTGATGGACCCCGAGGCCCCCGCCCGGATCGTGGACCGGGCCGTGCGCGAGTTCGGCGGGCTCGACATCCTGGTGAACAACGCCGGCGGACCGCCGCCCGGCGTCGCGCTGCCGCGCTTCTCGTTCATGGCGCCCACCGACGAGGACTGGCGGGTGATGTTCGAGTTCAACCTGTTCGCGGTCGTACGCGCCATCCGGGCGGCCATCCCGCCGATGCTCGCCCGCGGCGGCGGCTCGATCGTCAACATCTCCTCGGGCAACGCCCGCCTGCCCGCCCCCATGAACGTCGACTACAACGCCGCCAAGGCCGGTCTGAACAACCTGACCAAGGCGCTGTCGGAGGAGTTCGCGCCCCAGGGGATCCGGGTGAACACCGTCTCCCCCGGGCCGGTGCGTACGGCGTGGTGGACGAAGAGCGGCGGCGCGGCCGACATCATCGCCGCCCAGGCCGGCACCGACCGCGAGAGCGTCATCACCAAGGTGGCGCCGGACATGATGAAGCTGACTACGGGCCGCCTGGTCGACCCCCAGGAGGTCGCCGACGTGATCGCCCTGCTCGCCTCACCCCGCTCGGCCAGCACCACCGGCGCCGACTTCGCCGTCGACGCAGGTTTCCTCAAGCAGGTCTGACTGGGGTTGCCAACCCCGGGCTCGTCCTTCGCCGGGGAGCCCGCGGCCTCGTAGTGTGCCTGTGGAAAACCCTCGCAACCGAGAAGGGTCGTCCCATGGCACAGCACCTGTCCGCTCTGATGACCGACGGGTCCTGGGGCGTCGCAGCGCATCTCGTCACCCGGCGCGGGAGGTGACGGCATGCCTTCGTCCTTCGACGTGGTGTTCGTCGGCGCCGGGCACAACGCGCTCGTGGCCGCCGCCTATCTGGCCAAGGCCGGCCGCAGCGTGGCGCTGCTGGAACGTTCCGAGACACCGGGCGGATTCGTCCGCAGCGAGGAGCTGACGCTGCCCGGTTTCCTGCACGACACCTACTCCGCGCTCCACCCCGTCCTGGCCCACGGACCGGTCTTCGCCGAGCTCGGCGACGAGCTGTCCGAGCTGGGCCTGCGTTACCTGCAGGGCGGGGTGTCCACGGGAGCGTCGCTGGCTGACGGCCGCAGCGCGGTCATCCCGACCGATCCCACCGAACTGGCCGCGGAGCTGGACCGCCTGGGCGAGTACGAGGGATGGACGGGGCTGTTCGCCGACCTCGATCAGCACCTCGGCTCGCTCTTCCCGCTGCTGGGCATGGACCTGACCACGCCCGAGGCGGGCGCGTTGCTGGACGGGCTGTACGAGGAGGGCGCCACGAGCGCGCTGCCCTTCCAGGAGCTCGTCACCGGCAGCGCGTTCGACCTGATCACCGACCGGTTCCACACCGAGGAGCTGCGCTCGGCGTTGCTGCCGTGGCCGCTGCACGTGGGCATCGCCCCGCACGACGCCGGCGGCGCCCTGTGGGCTTCGGTGCTCGCGGCCGCGCTGGCCGCGGGCAACCCGGCGCCCGAGGGCGGCAGCGGGCGGCTGGCCACCGTACTGACCGCACTCGTCGAACGGCACGGCGGGACGGTGATCACGGGGGCCGAGGTGGACGAGGTCCTGGTCGGCGGGGGACGCGCCGCCGGCGTGCGCACCACGGACGGCGCGGTGTACACGGCCGCCCATGCCGTCGTCGCCACGGCCGCCCCCGACCAGCTGTACGCCAGGCTCCTGCGCTACGCCCCCGGCATCCCGGCGGGCGTACGCGACCAGGCGGCACGGTTCCGCTACCGGCGCGGCTGCTTCCAGGTCAACCTGGCGCTGTCCCGCAAGCCGCATTTCACCGACCCCCGCCTCGACCGGGGCGGCGCGGTCAACCTCGGCCACGGCGTCGGCGAGCTGATCAGGTCCGTGCGCCAGGCCGAGGACGGCCTGCTGCCCGCCCATCCCTCCATCTCCTGGCACGAGCCCACCGCGGTCGATCCCGGACGGGCTCCGGCCGGCTCGGCCGTCGTGCGGCTCCAGGTCCTGGAGGCGCCGCTGCGTCCGGTGGGTGACGCCGCCGAGGACATCGCCGCCGACGGCCGATGGACGGACGAGGTGAGCGAACGGTTCGCCGACCGGGTGGTCGCGGAGGCGAGCCGGCACGTGGCCGGGCTGACCGGCATGATCCTGGCCCGGCACGTGCTCAGCCCCGCGGACCTCGCGGCGGCGAACCCGAACGCCGGGCCGGGCGACAGCACCGCCGGCCACAACGCGCTGACCCAGGGGTTCACCCAGCGGCCGGTGGCGGCTCATCGCGGCGGATACGCCACCGCCGTGCCCGGCCTCTTCCTGATCGGCGCCGCCGCCTGGCCGGGGCCGGGCGTGAGCGGCGCTTCAGGGCGGGCCGTCGCCCGGCTGCTCCTGTCCTGACGATCTTGTGCCAGGGGTTCCATCGTCCCGTGGAGGCCCGTTCTGGGAGAACGACGCTACGCGATCGGGCTGTCAGGAACGTAAAGTCGGTCCCATGAAGATCGGCTGGGAGGAAACCCCATGTTCGGCGTGGGCTGGGCCGAGTTGGTGATTCTCGCCGTCGTGGTGCTGGCGATCGTGATCGTCGTACTGGTCATGTTGTCACGCGACCGGCGCTGACTGTCGCTTCATGCCTCTGTAGCGCCTGAGCAGGGCGGTGATGCCGTCGTGATCGCGTGCGCCGTTCATCCCCCATCCAGCCGGTCAACACATCGACGAAAGGCGCGCGTTGTCCATCAAGGGTGTGATGTTCGACTTTTCCGGGACGCTGCTGCGGATCGAGCCAGTGGAGCAGTGGTTGCGGGGCGCCCTGGACGTCCACGGCGGGCTCGACGACTCGGAGATCGCCGCGTGCGCCGACCGTCTGGGGCGCATGGGCGCGCAGCCCGGCGGGCCCACGCCTCATGAGGTGCCCCCGCATCTGGCCGATCTCTGGCGTGATCGCGACCTGACCGATGAGTGCCATCGCGCCTGCTACACGGCGCTGGCCCGCGAGGCCGGGCTCCCCGACCCGGCCCTGGCCGACGCCCTCTACGAGCGCACCTTTCGCCCCGAGGCCTGGCACCCTTATCCGGACACGCACGACGTCCTCGCGGCGCTGCGCCGGCGGGGAGTGCCCACGGCTGTCGTCAGCAACATCGGCTGGGACCTGCGCCCGGTCTTCGCGTTTCACGACCTCACCCAGTACGTCGACGTCTTCGTCCTCTCGTACGAGATCGGCGCGAAGAAGCCCGACCCCCAGATCTTCCACGTCGCGTGTGACTCGCTGGGGCTGTCGCCCGACACCGTCCTCATGGTCGGCGACGACCGCGAGGCCGACACCGGCGCCGCCGCGCTCGGGTGCCCGGTGCACCTCGTGGACCCGCTCCCCGTCGGCGCCCGCCCGGACTCCCTGACCCCTGTCCTCGACCTGCTCGGCGGCTAGGGTTTCCGCCATGCCCGAACTGGAGCGCCTGCGCTGGCAGCTGGATGTGTCCTGGTCGCTGCTGTCCTTACACCTGAAGCAGGTCACCGACGAAGAAGCTCTCTGGGAGCCGGCCTCCAACTGCTGGAGCGTTCGCCGGCGGCCGGACGGCACCTGGGCGGCGGACTGGGCCGTGCCGGAGCCCGAGCCGATCCCGGCGTTGTCCATCGGATGGGTGATGTGGCACATCGGCTTCTGGTGGAGCCACGCCCACACCCAGTGCTTCGGGAAACCCGATGCGGCGCTCGATTGGTCGCAAGCCGCCGCACTGACCCCGTGGCCCGGCGACGTGGCCTCGGCGGTCAGCTGGCTGAACGAATGCCACGACCAGTGGACCACCGCCCTGAACTCGCTGAGCGAAACGGACCTGGACTCCACCGGACGAACCGGTTGGTTCGCCGACGGCTCCCTCCCCCTCGGCCACGTGCTCGCCTGGGCCAACCTCGAACTGATGAAGAACGCCGCCGAAATCGGCGCAGTGCGCCATCTACGCAACGCCGATCGCGCCTGACCGGCTCGGTGTGGTTGACGCGGCCGGGTGCGGCGTCCACGAGGGTGATCTCGTGGGCGCCGCACCGTGGTGCTACCCGGCTATGGACATGAGCGCGACGATCGCGTCAGTGTCGTCGCCTTGCACCGGGTCGTCGGCGACCCGGTGCGGGCGGACGAAGCCGCAGACGACGCACCGGTGGACCAGCACGAGTCCCTTGCCGCCGCGGTGCTCTGCACGCTCGGGGCGCATCATTCCGCGGCAGGCCGAGGCCCGGTCGCCGGGAGCGAGGTCGACGTGCTCGGACCACAGGCACGCCGGACAGTGGTTGCGGTAGCTCCCGTTGGTCAGCGGTGCGACGCTCGCTCCGCGGTTCTCGCACGTGAAGCCCTGGTTCTGGGCGGACCTGCTGATGGCTCTGCCTCCGGATCGAAGAAGTGATCTTCAATGGGGAGTGCAGGGTTCCGTTCGTTCTCGCCGCTCGTCCACGCTTGGCGTTCGGGCAGCTCCCAGGCTTGACGCGGGTGAGGGACCGGTTCACCGCCGTTCCCCCGCGTCAGAGGTCGGCGATTACTTCCGCGTCCTGCTTCACCGGGGCGTCTCTCAGCCGCCGGATCCGAACACCGGGCTTCAGGCTGCGGCGGTCACGGATGCAGGACGAACGGCGACGTCAGGCGTCGAGGACGGCCGGGGCGTCGTCGGCGCGGTCCAGCCACTCGGACAGCAGGGCGCGCTCGGCGTCGAGGACGGCCGGGGCGTCGTCGGCGCGGTCCAGCCACTCGGACAGCAGGGCGCGCTCGGCGTCGGTGAGCATCGGTAGCTTCGGAGCGAGGGCCCGGAACGCGACCGTCGCCGCGGTCGTGCCGTCGACGGCGAGCGCCGGCGCGTCGGTGAGGATCACCTGCATCACCGCTTCGTACATCGCGTCGGCGAGCTCGAGGTCCCGGTCCGCCGGCGGGATGGACAGCAGGGTGAGAACGGCGCCCGTGCCGGCGGCGTGGATGAGCTCGACGGCGCGCCGTTCGGTGACCCGCAGCCGCCCGATCGCCGCGACGCGGTGCACCCGGCCGCGCAGGACCTCCAGCCCGGCGACCGCCGCCGGTGAATGAGTCGTGCGGCTGGGATCGGTGAGCAGCCCGAACAGCGCCGGGTTGGCGAGACCGAAGCCGATATGCGTCTCCCACCCGGCCCGGAGATCCGCCACCGGGTCGTCACCGGCCTCGGCGAGCGCCTTTTCGGCGACGTAGGCGGTGAAGACGTGCTCGGCGACGGCGTCGAGCAGCGCGTCCTTGTCCTCGAAGAACCGGTAGATGGTCGGCGCCTGCATGCCGGCCGCCTGCGCGACCGCGCGGGTGGTGACCGCGGCTGCGCCCTGCTCGCGCAGGAGTCGTGCCGCGACCTCGACGATCCTCACTCGCGCCTCGTGTCTGCCGGCGCTCCCTGACCTGGCCTCGACCATGCTGCCAATGGTAACGCAGGCTTGCTATCCATGTTGCTATCACTGTTAATATCAGCGATTACAACACCGAACGAGGGGTCCACATCATGATCGTCATCACGGGCGCAACCGGCCTGCTCGGCTCCCAGATCGTCGAGCGGCTTGTCCAGAGGTTCCCGGCCGGCCAGGTCGGCGTCAGCGTTCGCGACACCGACCGCGCCGCCGACCTCGCCGCACGCGGGGTGCGGGTGCGGCGCGGCGACTTCACCGACCCGCGCTCCCTCGCCAACGCCTTCGAGGGCGCCACGCAGGTGCTCATCGTCTCGACGAACCAGAGCGGCGAGGCAGCCGTCGCCCAGCACATCGCCGCCATCGAAGCCGCGCGCGACGCCGGCGCGAGGCGCATCCTCTACACGAGCCACCAGGGCGCCGCCGAGGATTCGCTCTTCGCGCCCATGCCCGACCACGCCGCCACCGAGGGCTACCTGTCGAAGACGGGCACGCCGTTCACGGCGCTCAGGAACGGCTTCTACGCCGGCACCGTCCGCCTCCTGCTCGGCCAGGCGCTGGAGACCGGCGAGCTGGTCGCGCCGGCCGACGGCCCCGTCTCGTGGACCGCGCACGCCGACCTCGCCGAAGCGGCGGCGATCATCCTGGCCGACGAGGGCCGGTTCGACGGCCCGACCCCGCCGCTGACCGCGCCGGTCGCCCCCGACCTCCAGGACGTCGCCGGCATCCTCACCGAACTCACCGGACGCGTCATCCGCCGCGTCGTCGCCGACGACGCCGACTGGACGGCGACCTTGACCGCCCACGGCGTACCGGCGGATCGGGCCGACATGCTGCTCGGCATGTTCCACGCATCCCGCCGCGGCGAGTTCGCCACCACCGGTCCCGACCTCGAGAGCCTCCTCCAGCGCCCGGCCACCCCGCTCCGCTCGATCCTGGAGGAAGCCGTCACCCGGCGCTGACCATGGTTCACGCTCCGAGCGGGATGGGCTCGACCGCGTCGAGCAGCGCCAGATCTTCGGCGTCGAGGGTGAGGGCGCCGACCGCGAGGTTCTCGTCCAGGTGGGCGATCGAGCCGGTGCCGGGGATGAGAAGCATCCGCTCGTACCGTGCGAGCAGCCAGGCGAGTGCGACCTGCGTCGGGGTGATGCCGTGCTTGTTCGCGACCGCGCTCACACGCGGGTCGGCGGCGAGATGCTTCGGGCCGCCACTGCCGAATGCCGATCCCAGCGGGAAGTACGGGACGAACGCGATGGCGTGCTCGCGGCACAGCTCCAGGATGGCGTCGTCGGCGCGGTTCAGGATGCTGTACGCGTTCTGCACGGCGACAATGCCGGCCATTTTGATCGCGGCCCGCACGGTGTCCGCGTTCGCGTTCGAGATGCCGATCATGTCGATCTTGCCCTCGTCGCGGAGTTCGCCGAGGGCGCCGAGCTGGTCGGCCAGCGGCGGCTCCGTGCCGTCCGGGATGTCTCGCTCGAACCGGCGCAGGTTCACCAGGTCCAGCCGTTCGACCTGCAATGAGCGCAGATTCTCTTCCACCTGGCGCTTGAGGTCGGCCGGTTCGCCGCTGGGCAGCCAGGCGCCCTGCTCGTCGCGGACGGCACCGACCTTGGTCGCCAGCCGCAAGCTCTCCGGGTAGGGGTGCAGCGCCTCACGGATGAGGTCGTTGACGACGTCGGGGCCGTAGAACTGGGCGGTGTCGATGTGGTCGACCCCGTGCGCGACGGCGTGACGCAGCACGGCCTTGGCGGCCTCCGGATCGGCCGGCGGGCCGAAGCTGTTGGGGCCGGCGAGCTGCATGGCTCCGAAGCCGACGCGGTGAACGGGCTTGTTACCGAGGAAGGAGGAAATGCTCATGGGTCAACTGTGGTGCGTGGCCGGCGCCACAACCAGAGAACGCCTTTCGGTAGGAATGACAGTCCCACCTTCCGGACGTGAGAGCGCTCATCGGCAGGCCGACCGCGGCGCCTTTCATCATGAGAACCCCCGACAGCCGAAACTGTCGCTGACGGACTCTATGCTTCCCGCCCATGAGCGGAAACGAAACTCCTGTCGTGCAGATCAAGCGGATGGATGTGGAGGTGGAGGACTGCGGCCAGATCCATCTCCTGGACAATGGAGGCGACGGGTCAGGCGACTTCCCATCCCGATCCGTCGGGCTCATCGCGATGGAGGGGAGAGGCTTCGCCAGCATGCATATCGCCCTTCAATGGGGAGTGATTCCCTTCACGGTGGCCGTCGCCGATCGAGATCCGGGCGCCGACCTCGACGGCTACGAGGACATCGTGGAGATCGGTTTCGAGTCACCGTCGGGCGAGGCATTCCTGGCCGGATGGGCGATGGATTGGAATGAGGACAAGGTCTACAGCCTTCCTCTGCCTGCCGGCCCGGGGAAATACCGCTTGCGATATCACGCCCGAGGAATGGACGAAGAGAGCTATCGCGTAGACGACTACTACCTTCAGATATGGCCCGCACCTCAACAGGATCCCGCCGTGCTGAAAACCACAAGCCAGTTCTCCCGGTACTTACTGAACCTTTCCGAGTGAGCCTTGATCACGCTGCCCCTTGCTGATCAGCTCGATCGCTGCTGTGTCCAGCACGTGGGAGAACTGGGCGGCGACGTCGGGTAGTCGCCGACGAGTTCGCATCAGGTGGAGGGCGACGGGCCCGTGTCCTCACCGACCACGACCGCATTCCAGGTGCGGGCCGGGTCCTTCATGGCGTCGCACCTCCTCGTGAACCGCGGTCAGAAGGTGGCGATCGGGTTGACCGGGCTGCCGGACGTACCGGCGAAGCGGACCGGCGCGACTGCGAGGTGGAAGTCCCACTGGCCGAGCTCGGCAGCCGTCGTCGCGCACGCCTCCAGGTCGCAGTTGTCGAGCATCCACAGACCCATGGCGACGAGGCTCACGGCGTGAACCGGCATCAACACGTCTTCGTACCCCGACGGCTGAACGTCCTGGGGGGTGTCAGCGCCGATCAGTGCGACCTCCCGTTCATGCAGCCACGGCAGGCAGGACGCATGCCAGCCGGCCTGCGTGAAGCCGCCGGCCGCACCGGTCTCGTGCCGGGCGCGGCCATAGCCGGTTCGCAGGAGTACCGCATCGCCGGATCGCACCCGCACGCCCTGGCGACGCTCGGCCTCCTCGAGATCGTCGGGAAACACACCCTGCCCCGGTTCCAACCACGGCACATCCCGCACGCTCGCGATGTCCAGCAGGACGCCACGCGTGATGATCCCGTTCGCCGCCGCCGTGACGGCCGCCCACGCCGATCCCGTCGCGGCGCCGACCAGCGAGTGCGACCGCCCGTTGTACATCGTGCCGTCCCAGAAGATGTGGCACGGCGAGTCGACGTGGGTGAGGGTGTTGCCGTGGAACGTGATGCCGAGCCGCTCGGACGAAAAGCCCCAGCGCCGGTCGTTGCGGAATCCGGGCGCCGGCATGTTCTCGGCACCCGGCATGTCGGCGGCGCACGGGCACGTCGTCGTCGACCGCTCCATGTCTTCCGGTGCGGCAACCTCCCATGCGCACGACACGCTCCTGCCGTGGCGGACGGCCCGTGCCGCCGCCAGCCGGACGTCGTCGGTGATGTGGTTCAAGGTGCCGAGCTCGTCGTCGTCGCCCCACCGTCCCCAGTTCGACAGCGTGTTGAAGTACCCGAGCACGTCGTCCTGTGTAGGCATCGGTCGCCCTGTCGTCATCCCAGCATCGACTCCTCCGGTCACGTGGTTCGAGGCACCGCAGGCACGGTATCCCACCCACTCCTTCGATATGACCTCGCCGGGGGGCAAACGTTCACTGGACCCTAAGGCCCTGAAATCACACCAGATCGCGCCCCGGCGTCCAGGACGAAGCGGTAGACGATCGAGTCTCGCCGGTGGAAGCCGGCGCGTTCGTACAGGCGGTTCGCGGCCTGCCTGGACGGGCGTGAGGTGAGGTCGACGGTTCGGGCTCCTGCCTGTCTCGCCAAGGCGAGAGCACGGTCCGTCAGCGCCGCCGTGCCCGACGTGGTCGTGGAAGGAACGACCGTCGAGGACTGGCGGGCGGTGCTCGATCTCGTCTGCTCGCGAGGCTGGATCGGACGACGGCTCGGGAAGGCCGTGCTGATGAGCGCGGAAGGTTCGCGACATCCGGATCTCGGGTTCGACGGCCGACCGGGTGGTGCCGATGGTCGATCTCGTCGAGCTCAACTTCGATGCCAGTCGTCCATGACGATGACGGGGACGTCCTCGACGTCGAGCCAGTCGCTTTCGATGCCCATCCCGGTCTGCGCCTCGATGAAGGTGAACGCCGCGCTGCGTTTGCCTCGGTAATCCTCCGGGTCCATGCCGTCGAGCATGGCGCGGAAATCGGCCAGAACGCTCGGATCGCCCTCCCCGTGGCGTGCTCGGTGGTGATGAAATTGCGCATCTGCGCCCTGACCCGGCCGTCGGCCGCGTAGAGGATCGTGTATCCGCCGTTGAAGTGCCAGGTCGTCATCCACACGCGTGACTCCTTGCTGAGCTCGGCAAGGATGTGGTCGGCCGGGGGGAAGCCGTGCGAGAACTCCAGGCTTGAGTTCTATCGGTGAATGCGAATGCTGCAGAAAGGGACATTCGCATGCCTCGCTGGGCCCACAACAAGATGCCGACTGCTACCAAGAAGCGCTACTTCGAGCTGCTGCGACAGGGCTATAAG
>NZ_SMKQ01000155.1 GCF_004348995.1 Nonomuraea terrae | reverse complement strand
GGGGCGGCCGGTGGCTGTGCGGGGGACAGTGGTGACGCTGGTCGCGCCGGCACGAGACCCACTTGCCCGGAGGGCGCGCTCCCGGCGGACGTCCGCCGGGCCAGCCAGGCCGCGGGCCCTTCGTCGGATGGACCGTCGGATGCGCCGTCGGATGCACTCCGGAGGGCGGCGCCTCCGTCACCGGCGGGTGCGAGGTCTGGGGCGGCTGGGAGTGGCCCGCGCCGGGCGAGGTCGGCGTGCCCGCGCTCGGCGCGGGCCGGGCCGGCCCGCGCGACGGAGGCGTGCCCCGGACCGGCTCCGAGGACGGGCCTGGGGGCTGACCTGGAGGTGTCCCCACCGGCTTGGCGCCCGTCTCGTCGAGGATGGGAACCACGGTCAGCGGCATGTCCTGCGGCTCGGCCTGCCAGGGCAGGCGGATGCCGGGCGGCTCGCCCGTGGGCGGGAACGCGGCCGTCGCCACGCCGCTCACGCCGCCGTTCTCCCTGCCGATCTGGTCGAAGATGACGGCTATCGCCACCACGGCCGCGACCGCCGCCACCGCGCCCGCCAGCGCCTGAGGCCACCGCCGAGCCTGCGAGAAGGCGGGAACGGGAAATCCGGCCGCGCCGAGCGCGCTCGTCCGCCGGGCGACATAACGGCGGTACGGCAGCAATTCTGGATCGATGAAGCAGCTCATCACCCTGATGCGCAGCGACTCGGGCAGCGCGATCTGGGGCAGCAGCTCGAAGACCTTGGCGGCCGACACCTGGCGGGTGCGGTGGGGCGCGCAGGTCTCGCACCGCGGCAGGTGCCTGACCAGGTGTTCGCGCATCTCCTGGGTCAGCTCGCCGGTGAAGCCGGCCAGGATGCGGGCCCGCCGCGGGCAGTCGTACGGGCCCTTCCTGGCCAGGATCTCGGCCGTGATCGCGTCCTGCAGGCGCTCCAGCGCCTCCTCCATGGCCGGCTCGACCTGGCGGGCCGGGATCGCGAGCACCTGGGCGAGCTCGGCGGGAGGCACGGCGTGCCGGTGGACGAGCTCGAGGGTCTCGCGGTCGGCGGCGGGCAGGCTCTGCACGGCGTTCCAGGCCATGACGCGCAGGTCGGCGTCGGCGGGGTCGTCGAGCGGCGGCGCCTCGGCCAGGGCCTCGTCGGCGCCCGGCGGCGCGGCGGCCCTGCGCCGCAGGCACTCGGCCCTGGCCAGCGCGTACAGCCAGGCACGCAGCCGCCCAGGGTCGGCCAGCGCGCCCGCGTGCGCCTCGGCGGCGATGAGCGTGTCGCGCAGCGCCACCTGGGCGCTGTCGGCGCTGAGGAGAAGGGACCAGCAGTAGCGGTAGAGGCTCTCCGCGTACGTGTCGTAGAGCGCGGTGAGCGCCGCCCGATCACGGGCGCGGAGGGCTTCTACCAGGACGCGGTCATTCATGTGACCGAAGGTAATGGATCGGTAACTAGTAGTTCTACCATTTCAGCGGCGATGGCAGCGGTTTTCGGGCAACGCGCCCGAATTTCATGCGTAAATTACGGGACTTATCACGAGCCCGCCCGATTTTTCGCCGTTTGCGGCGAAAACTACTGCTTATACTCTGACACGATCTGCGTCCTGCGGTCCTCCGCGAACGGCTCGGTCGTCGGCTTGACCGTGTGTACCGGAGCCATCCCGGCCAGCGCCAGCTCCTCGTACGGCTTCCCGGTGGACCCCCAGGTACGCGCCGAGACGTCCGTCCTCGCGACCTTCGCGTTCTTCGGCACCCCGCTCACCGTGAGGACGAATCGCGGCGGGCTGCCCGCCTTCACGTCGTCCACGAACGTGCTGCCGCCCCCGACGAGTTTGCCGGACTGATCGCGCAGCAACGCGTTCACGACGAGGCTGCCGGCTGTCACCCGATAAGGATTAGTGACATATCCCGTAATGAGGTACGAGCCGTCTTTCTGGCGCATCGTCTGCACACGCGAAACCGGGAACCGGTGGAACGCCGAAGGGATCCGGGCGGCCTGCCGCCACTGCGCGGGACGGTACTGGATCGACACCTTGGCCGGCTTCTGCGCGGCGCTCGTCTGACCGGTGAAGGCCAGCTGCCCGCCCGGCGGCACCGCGTCGAGCGGCTGGTCCATCCGGACGATCTCGGCCCCCTTGGCGTCGTGACCGACGATCGTCGCCACGACGTGCTCGCCGAAGTGCCATGGGTTGGCGTTGTTGAGCACGCCCGCCCAGCTGACGGCGTATCCGTCGGCGGACTTGGCGATGTTCGAGACCTGCTCCTTGAGAGCGAGGGGCTTGAGCGCTGGCTGTGCGGGCGGGTCCTCGCTCGCGCACCCGGTGAGGCAGATCGCCCCGAGTGCGAGGAGGCTGACGGTTCGGCTACGCAGGATCACTTTGCCGTGATAACCCGAGCCTGGGCGTGCCCGGCAGGGGACACGCGCCGGGCGTACCAACTCTTTAAGGGATCTCTTGCCCGAAGCCCTCAGCGGGGGCGGACCACGCGGGTCTCGTCCCAGACCGGCTCGGCGGACTCGTAGACCCTGCCGTCGGAGCCGAAGACCAGATAGCGGTCGAAGTCGGCGGCGAACCAGCGGTCGTGGGTGACCGCGAGCACCGTGCCGTCGAATGCCGCGAGGCCCGCCTGCAGCGCCTCGGCGCTGGCCAGGTCGAGGTTGTCGGTGGGCTCGTCGAGCAGCAGCAGCGTGGCCCCGGACAGCTCCAGGAGCAGGATCTGCAGGCGCGCCTGCTGGCCGCCGGAGAGCGTGTCGAAGCGCTGCTCGGCGACAGGGCCGGCCAGCTCGTAGCGGGCCAGCGCCTTCATCGCCTCGTTCTTCAGGCGGGCATGCTCGGTCATGACGATCTCGACCGGGGTGCGGCCGAGCAGGTCGGGGCGGGCGTGGGTCTGCGCGAAGTGACCGGGCACCACGCGGGCGCCCAGCCTGGCGACGCCCTCGTGAGCGACCGGCTCGCCGGCCAGCAGGCGCAGGAAGTAGGACTTGCCGGAGCCGTTGGAGCCGAGCACCGCGACCCGCTCGCCGTACCAGACCTCCAGGTCGAACGGGCGCATGAGGCCGGTGAGCTCCAGGCCCTCGCAGATGACGGCGCGCTTGCCGGTGCGGCCGCCGCGCAGGCGCATCGTGATGTTCTGGTCGGCGGGGGCCGTCTCGGGCGGCCCGGCCTCCTCGAACTTGCGCAGCCGCGTCTGGGCGGCGTGGTACGGGGCGGCCATGCCGTCGTTGTATCTCGCCTTGTTCTTCAGCATGTTGACCAGGGCCTTGAGCTTGGCGTGCTCTTCGTCCCAGCGCCGGCGCAGCTCGTCGAGGCGCTCGTTGCGGGCCCTGCGGGCCTCGGCGTACGTGGCGAAGCCGCCGCCGTGGATCCAGATGTTGCCCGACTCGACGGTGATGATGCGGTCGGCGGCGTTCGCGAGGAGCTGGCGGTCGTGGCTGACCAGCAGCACCGTCTTCGGCGTCTCCCTGAGCTGCTGCTCCAGCCACTCCTTGCCGGGCACGTCGAGGTAGTTGTCGGGCTCGTCGAGCAGCAGCGTCTGGTCGGGGCCGCGCAGCAGGGCCTCCAGGACCAGGCGCTTCTGCTCGCCGCCCGACAGCGTGGACACGTCGCGGTATTGCACCCGTTCGTACGGCACCCCGAGCGCGGCGACCGTGCAGGTGTCCCAGAGCACCTCGATGTCGTAGCCGCCGGCGTCGGTGTAGTCGCTGATGGCCTGGGCGTAGCGCATCTGCGTCTTCTCGTCGTCGCGCTCCATCATGGCCAGCTCGGCGTCGTCGAGCCGCTGGGCGGCCTTCCGCACGGCCGGCGGGGCGACGCCGAGCAGCAGGTCGCGCACGGTGCTGCCGTCGCGCACGCTGCCGATGAACTGCCGCATCACGCCCAGGCCGCCGGAGCTCGCCACGCTGCCCTCGACCGGCTGCAGGTCACCGGCGACCAGCCGCATGAGCGTGGTCTTGCCGGCGCCGTTGGGCCCGACGAGGGCGGCCTTGACGCCTTCGCCGATCCGGAAGGACACGTCGTTGAGCAGCGGCCTGCCGTCGGGCAGCACGTATGTCAGGTGCCCTATTTCCACATGTCCCACGACTCATCCCTCCGGAACCCCGCACGAGGCTATCGGCCCGCCCGGGAGGCCGTCACACGGATTTCCGCCGGCTCAGATCAGCTTCGTCTTGTAGAAGATGCTGGCCAGGCGGTCGCCGCTGGGGCCGGAAGCGAGGCCGAGGCACAGGCGCGGGGCGCCGTTGACGATCTGGATGCCCATGCCCTCGGGCTCGCGGTAGTCGAGCGACTTGCCGGCCACGCTGCGGGCGCGCTGGACCAGCTTCCCGGTGCGCAGGTCGACGCAGTGGGTGTAGGTGTCGCCGGGAGGCGGGTTGTCGCCGGCGTGGTAGGCGTTGCCGGTCAGGAGGTAGACGAAGTTCCCGTACGCGGCGTAACCCTGGAAGGTGCCGAGGCCGGAGGGCTGGGCGACGTCGAACACCCGCTTCTTCGAGCCCGACTTGACCTCCGCCTGCGAGTACGCGGCGAAGCGGAACCCGCTGCCGTCGTGGTAGCGCATCACCAGCCGGCCGGTCGAGGGGTCGATCGTGCAGGTGGTGTTGGACGCGCCCGCGACCAGGGAGTACTTGGTCAGTCCCGACGACGACGGGGTGATCGTGCGGCCGTTGACGAACCTGAACCTGGCCAGCCGCGTGCCCCTCGCCCCGTCGGCCGCGCCCGCCGCGTCCGTCTCCGTCCACAGGTACGCCGACGTGCCCGACGGCTCGACGCCGATCTGGACGCCGTGGCCGAAGCCCATGAGGTACATGTGGCCGAGGATCGACCCGGACAGGCTCAGCTTGGTCACGCACAGGTCGCCCGCGGCGTTCGAGCCGCCACCGTTCTTCAGCTGCACCGCGTAGATGTGCCGGTTGGTGTTGTCGATGGCGAACGACTGCAACACGGTGCCGTCGCGCAGCGGTTTCTTCCAGATCAGCGAGGTCGAGGGGGCGGTGAGGTCGAACCGGCCCTCGGCGGCGGCTGCGGCTTCCGCCGGGGCCAGCGCCGCGGTCGCGGCGACTCCGGCGCCGAGCTTGAGCAGTCCCCTGCGGGTCACCGACACATGGGCTGACATTTACACGTCCGTTCCACTCAGCGACAGTTTCGGCGTCCAACCCTAATGGCGGCTTGTGCTCACAAAGGGTCTGGACAGTAAGTGATCTAATGACTAGAACTGTAGGGACTCCTCCCCCTAGGACAGGTGATGACGCGATTCCGCTCCGCCCTCGCCCCCCTGGCCATCGCGTTGCTCGGTCTAACGGCCGTACCGCAGCCCGCCTCCGCCGCCCCGCCGAAGCCCGTCCCGTCCGTCGCCGTCCCACAGCAGCCCGCGGCGGCCCCGGCGTGCGCGCCGCAGGTCGGGAGCGCGACGGTCAACCCGCGGCTGACCAGCCTGTTCACCAGCCACGGCAACGACAACAGCAGCCTGAAGGACTGGACGGGCGCCGATGGCACGTACTCGCTGCGGCTGCCGAGCGGGCGGCAGCTGTGGGTGTTCTCCGACACGTTCCTCGGCCAGGTCAACGCCGACGGCTCGCGGCCCCCGGTGGTCGAGGAGGGCGGCACGACGGTCTTCCTGAACAATTCCTTCGCCGTCGAGCGCGACGGCCGGCTGGCCACCATCCAGGGCGGCACGGACGACAAGCCGGAGGCGCTGATGCCCCCGCGCGACGCGAACCACTGGTACTGGGCCGGTGACGCCACGCTGGCCGGTGGGGTCGTGGAGGTCACCTACCAGGAGTACGAGCGCTTCGGCCCGGGGGCATGGGACTGGCGCTGGCACCGCAACGTGGTGGCCAGGTTCGCGCCCGGCCGGCTCACCGAGCCCATCGGCGTGCACGACCTGCCGTCGGGCAACGGCGTGGCCTGGGCGTCCGGCCTCCTGGAGGACGGCGGACACACCTACGTCTACGGGGTCGAGGACCTCGGCTCGCCCAAGTACATGCACATCGCCCGGGTCAAGGGCCGGAGCCTGCTGGGCGACTGGGAGTTCTTGACGGCCGACGGCACCTGGTCGCCGGACGAGGCCGACTCGGCGCGGGTGATGAGCGGGGTGGCGAACGAGTACAGCGTCACCAAGGTCGGATCCGGATATGTCCTGATCACGCATGACACAACGGAGGCGCTGAGCCCGAACATCGTGGCCTACTCGTCCTGTTCGCCCTTCGGGCCGTTCACCGGCAAGCAGCACGTCTACACGACCCCTGAGACCGGCGGGAACATCTTCACCTACAACGCCCACGCCCACCCCGACGTCGCGGGCGACGGGCTGGTGGTGTCGTACAACGTCAACAGCTTCGTCAACACCGACCACTACCGCGACGTCTCCATCTACCGGCCGCGCTTCCTGGACGTGACGTTCCGGTGAGACGCAACTGGGCGGCCCGGCTGCGGCGGGGCTCCATCGGCGGGATCGACGCGGTCACGCTGGAGAACGAACGGCTGCGCGTGACCGTCCTGCCGGGCAAGGGCGGCGACGTGGTGGAGTTCCTGCACAAGCCCACCGACACCGACTTCGTCTGGCTGTCGCCGCAGGGCCTGCGCGACCCGCGCGATCACCTGCAGGGCGCGCCCGACGACGTCGCCCCGTTCGTCGACCATTACGAGGGCGGCTGGCAGGAGGTCTTCCCGAACGGCGGCGCGCCCAGCGAGTACCGGGGCGCGCGGCTCGCGCAGCACGGCGAGGTGTCGGGGCTGCCGTGGGAGTGCGAGGTCGTGACCGACTCCCCGGAAGAGGTCGCGGTGCGGCTGAGCGTGCGCACGCGGCGGCTGCCGTACCGGATGGAAAAGGTGTTGCGGGTGCGGTCAGGGACGGCCGCGCTGGAGGTCGAGGGGCGGGCCACCAACGAGTCGGGGCTGGCGCTGCACGCCATGTGGGGGCAGCACATCGTGTACGGCCGCCCGTTCCTGCGGCCCGGGGCCAGGATCAGGCTGCCCGAGGGCGTCACGGTGATCCCGCACGAGAGCGCCGTCAACCCGCCGGACCGCAGGGTCGCGGCGGGCGGCACGTGGCCCGAGGTCCCGGCCCACGGCGGCGGGCTGACCAATCTGAGCGTCGTGCCCGAGCCCGGCTCCCCCAGCGACATCGTCTACCTGACCGGCTTTTCCACAGGCTGGTACGAGATCGTGGGAGATATCGGCATTCGGGTGGAATGGGATGCGACGGTGCTGCCCTTCCTGTGGATGTGGCAGGAGCTCGGCGCGTCCACCGGCTACCCCTGGTGGGGACGGGCGTACACGATCGGGCTGGAGCCGTTCGCCGGCATGCCGACCGACGGCCTGGCCGCCGCGGTGGCCAACGGGACGGCGCTCGCGCTGGACCCGTACGAGACGAAGGTGATGCGGATGCGCGCGGAGGTGCTGGCGTGAGCGAGTTCGACGGCAAGGTGGCGCTGGTCACGGGCGGGTCGATGGGCATCGGCCGGGCGGTGGTCGACCGGCTTGCCGCCGGCGGCGCGTCCGTGGTGTTCTGCGGCGCGGACGCGGACGCCGAGGTCGACGGCGAGCGCGTCACCGGCAGGATCGCCGACGTACGCCGGGCCGGCGACATGCGCGACCTGGTCGACCTCGCCGTCACCCGGTACGGCGGCCTCGACGTCGTGGTGACCTGCGCCGGCGTGCAGCGCTACGGCACCGTCGAGACCACCCCCGAGGACGTCTGGGACGAAGTGCTCGACATCAACCTCAAGGGCGTCTACCTCACCTGCCAGGCGGCCGTCCCCCGGCTGCGCGAACGCGGCGGCGGCTCCATCGTGGTCGTCTCGTCGGTGCAGGCGTTCGCCTCGCAGGCCAAGGTGGCCGCCTACACCGCGAGCAAGGCCGCGCTCAACGGCCTGACCAAGGCCATGGCGCTCGACCACGCGGCCGACGGCATCAGGGTCAACGCCGTCTGCCCCGGCTCGGTCGACACCCCCATGCTGCGCTGGGCCGCGGACCTGTGGCGGGGCGAGCTGTCGCAGGAGGAGCAGGTGGCGCAGTGGGGCCGCTCCCACCCGCTCGGGCGCGTGGGCCGGCCGGAGGAGGTCGCGGAGCTGGTCGCGTTCCTCGCGGGGCCGCGCTCGTCGTTCATCACGGGGGCCGAGCACCGCGTGGACGGCGGTCTGCTCGCGCAGAACCCCGCCGCGCTCCCCGAGTGACAGCCCTCCCCGACTGAAAGCAGAGCCCACGGGTTCCTCCAGTGGCGCACCACAGCTGGCAAGCGTTGCGTCAACGCGGCGAAGTCCCACATCACAGGACTGGTACGTCTTGGTCGGCGGCCGGGCACGCGACCCTTTCCGGGGCGCGCAGCCTTGCGGGATCAGCGGGTCACCACGGCTCGCGTTCGATTCGGCACGCCGCATTACCGAGGTCGAAACCCACTCACCGATCTGAGGAGAGACCCGTGAGGCTATCCAAGAAGGCCGCCGGCATCGTCGCCGCGGTCACACTGTTCACCGTGGCCGCCCCCGCTGCCGCCGCTGTGGCGAGCCCGCGCTCGACCTGCTACGGCGGCCGCGTCTGCCTGTACGCCGGCTACGACTACAACCGCGGGCAGGCCGACCACTGGCGGGACTTCGTCCAGGACGACTCCAACCTCGCCGACAACAACTGGCTGAACTGGGACTTCAGCAACTCCTGGCGCAGCATGGACAACGACACCAGCTCCGTGCGGAACCGGATCGGCTGCAGCGCCACCCTGTGGCAGCACCCCGGTTACACCGGCTCGCACAGCACGTTCACGCACAACTCGAACGATGGCCTGCTCGAGAACAACGCCGTCGGCAACAACCGCGCCAGCTCGCTCGACATCTGGTGCCGCTGACCGACGCCGGGAGTGCCGGTTTCCGGGCTTGGCCGCCGGAAACCGGCCGCCGCGGGGTCCTCGCCAGCACAGTGTTGCTGGCGGTCGTCACCGCGGCCTGCGCCGCCGAGCAGCCGCAGCCGCCCGCACCGCCGGCGCCCACCCAGGGCGTCACCGTGGTGGAGAAGCTGGTGCTGCCGTTCGACGCGTACAAGACCACTCCCAAACAGCGGGCCGTCCTGGGCAACGCCCACAACCGCCTGCTCGTCGCGTGCATGCGCGAGCACGGCATCACGGTCACCCCGCCGGCCGAGGATCCCAAGACCCTCGCGGCGATCGACCCCGGCAACTCGCGACGCTACGGCGTCACCGACATCGACGCGGCCAGGACCCACGGCTACCACCTGGCCAGGCCGCCCGCTCCGAACACCACCGACGCCTGGGCGGCCAAGCTGCCCGAGCAGACCCGGCAGCGGCTGTACGGCACCGCAGCCGACCGGGGCTGCGTCGACCAGGCCACGCTCGACCTGGACAAGGGCGCGCCCAAGGCCGACTGGCCGTGGCTGGCCCAGCAGGACTCCGTCACGCTGGAGCAGGCCGCCAAGGACCCGTCCGTGGTCACGGCGGTCAAGCGCTGGCGGGAGTGCATGAGCAAGGCCGGCCACTCCTACGCCTCACCCGAGGCGGCCATCGGCGACAAGCGCTGGAACCTGGACCAGCCGCAGATCGGCGAGGCGGAGAAGCGCACGGCCACCGACGACACGACCTGCAAGTGGTCGTCGGGGCTGGTGCTCGCCTGGTACACGGCCGACGCCGAGCGGCAGGACAAGGTGATCACCGACAATCCCGCGCGGTTCTCCGCCCTGCGGGCCAACCTCAAGCAGCGGCTGAAGCGCGCCTCAGCCGTTCTGAGCGCGGACGAAGGCCGCTAGGTCCGCCGACTGCCTCAGCCTGCTGGGCTCGTGCACGTACATCATGTGTCCCGCCTCGTAGTAGGTGAACTCGATGTTGCGGGCCAGCTCGGCGGGCACGGGCAGGCGGGCGAAGGAGTGCTCGGCCGCGAAGTACGGCGTCGCGCCGTCGTAGTAGCCGCACGCCACGTGGACGCGCAGGTGGGGGTTGGTCCGCATGGCCCTGGCCAGCCGGTCCACGACCGCCACGTGCGCGTTCTCGAACTCCTTGTACGACCACGGCCGCACGCGCGAGGTGAGGATCTCGTACGGCAGGTCGTTGGCGTAGCCGAGCTCCGAGCGCAGGTAGTGGTTGAGCGCGGCGCCGTAGGGGCCGGTGATCGCGTTCATGCTGGGGTCGGCCTCGAAGTGCTCGCGTCCCGCGTCGGGGTCCCATCCGGTGAAGCGGCCGTCG
Source organism: Nonomuraea terrae (assembly GCF_004348995.1). Lineage (GTDB taxonomy): Bacteria > Actinomycetota > Actinomycetes > Streptosporangiales > Streptosporangiaceae > Nonomuraea > Nonomuraea terrae. The sequence continues at coordinate 11,964 of NZ_SMKQ01000155.1, read as the reverse complement.
AGGCGGCCGACGACCTGCCGGCGCGGGCGCAGCACCTCGGTGAAGAACCTGATGTGCTCGATCCGCAGGTTCACCCGGTCGACGTAGTCCTCGCTCAGCCCCGTCAGCGAGGCGACCTTGGCGACCGCGGCCGCCCGCTCCTCGGCGGTGAGCCGGTTGCCGCGGCCCAGGGCCCACATGTAGTCCTTCGCGGCGTACTCCTCGGCCTCGCGGAGCACGTCTTCCAGCGACCGGTCGCCATGCAGCCCGTGATAGTGCGCGATAGCCGCATAAGTCGGCAGATAGAGGGCGTAGGCCAGGTCGTTGCCCTCGTTGAACTCGCCGGTGATGTAGTCCAGCACCGAGGAGATCAGCATCACGCCGTTGAGGTACATGCCGTAGCGCGACTGCAGGTGCTCGGCCAGCCCCGCCGCCCTCACCGTGCCGTACGACTCGCCGGCCAGGAACTTCGGCGACATCCACCGCCCGTTCCTGGTGGTCCACAGTCTGATGAGCTCGCCCACCGACTCCAGATCGCCCTTGAACCCGTGGTACGGCTCCGGCTTCTCGCCCTCGGCCGCCCGGGAGAAGCCGGTGGAGACCGGGTCGATGAAGACCAGGTCGCTCTCCTTCAGCAACGTCTCCTCGTTGTCGGCCAGCCCGTACGGCGGCGGCAGCAGCGCCCCCGCGTCGCCCATGACGACCCGGCGCGGCCCGAGCACGCCGAGGTGCAGCCACACGCTGGACGACCCTGGCCCGCCGTTGAAGGCGAACGTCACCGGCCGGGTGAGCGGGTCGGCCCCGTCCAGGGTGTACGCGGTGACGAACATCTCGGCCTTCGGCCGCAGACCCTCGAACGTCCCGTCGGTGAACACCTCCTCCCGCAGCACCATGGTCCCGGTCGTGGCGGTGTACGCCTCGCCGGACGGCAACGTGTGGGAGGAGGTGACGAGGTTGTCGGCGGGGGCGGCGGGTTTCGACTCTTCAGACATGCCGCCTAATTATGGTGCTATTTCTTGGGAAATGTCCGGGTCCGCAAAGCGCTCGTTCGGGACGGTGGCGTACCAGCCGGGCCGGCCGGGGTCGCGATCGTAGGGGTAACCGCCCAGCTCACGGTAGAGCTCGGCGTAGCGGGCCACCCGTTCCTTGTCGAGCCGCACGCCCAGGCCCGGCCCCGACGGCACGGGGATGGCACCCTCCGAGTAGGCCATCTTGCCGCCCTCGATCACGTCGTCCCTGAGCTGGTGGTAGTGGGCGTCGGCGGCATAGGTGAGGTTGGGCAGCACCGCGCCGAGGTGCAGCATGGTCGCCAGCTGGATGCCCAGCTCACCCGACGAGTGCACGGCCACCCCGAGCTGGAACGTCTCGCACACCCCCGCCGCCTTCACGCACGGCCGGATGCCGCCCCAGAACGTCGTGTCCAGGAGCACCACGTCCACGCCCCTGCGCATGACGTTCGCGGCGAGCTGCTCGAAGTTGACCACCACGGTGTTGGTCGCGATCGGCACCCTGACCTGCTCGCGCACGGTCTTCAGCCCTTCGAGCCCCCAGACCGGGTCCTCCAGGTAGTCGTTGTTCAGATTCTCGACGGCCCGGCCGAAGCGCACGCCCTCGGCCACCGACAGCACGGCGTTCGGGTCGTAGCGCAGCTGGTCGGCGGGGAAGGCCGCGGCCAGGGCGCGGTAGCACTCCAGCTCGTAGTCGGGCGGGAACACCCCGCCCTTGAGCTTGTGCACGGTGAACCCGTGGGCCTCCTTGAGCCGGGCGGTGTGCGCGACGAGCTGCTCGGGGGTGCGGATCTCGTCGTGGCCCTCGGCGGCGTACCGGAAGAACAGGTACGACGCGAACGGCACGGCGTCGCGCACGCGCCCGCCGAGCAGGTCGTGCACGGGCACCCCGAGGTGCTGGCCGATGAGGTCGAGGCAGGCGAACTCGATGGCCGCGAGGAGCTGGGTGCGGTTGTTGTAGAGCGAGGCCGTCGGGTTGGCGATCTTGAAGCGCAGGGCCTCCAGCTGGAAGGGGTCGTGCCCCTCCAGGTAGGGCACCAGCGCCTTGAAGGCCGCCTCCGCGCTCTCGCCCCCGCCGCCCATCTCCCCCAGGCCGACCAGCCCGTTGTCGGCCTCGACCTCGATGATCGTGCGCACGAACCGGCCCCAGTGGGCGCCGTTGCTGTGCCGCAGCGGCGCCTCCAGCGGGACCGCGACCGTCGTGGCCCTGATGTCTGCGATCTTCACGAACACGTCCCCCAAACGACCGCCACCCCGCAGGCGGGCAGGCGTACCTTGACCGACTCGTCCACCACGTCCAGGTCCCGCGCCGAGCGCAGGCCGGGCAGCGTGATTGTCGCCTCGACCGGCTCGGCGGCCAGCGACTGCAGCCGCACCACGCACTCGTCGCCCGACCGGCCGAGCGACGTGACCAGCACGTCGGGGTGGTCGACGGAGACGTACGTCTTCTCCGTGCCGGAGCCGTTGACCAGCGCGGCGACGAGCGGCTCGGTCAGCCCGGAGGCCGCGACCGCGCCGAGCCGCCTGCCCCGCGCCCCCACCTCCGACGTGACCGCGTAGCGGAAGGTCGTCTCGCCCTGCTGCTGCGCCGGGAAGTTGGTGTCCCAGATGTTGTTGAGCGCCCAGGAGTAGACCGTGCCGTCCTCCTGGTCGAGCGTGGGCGGGAACGGCGCGTACGGCATGTGAATGGTGCCGAGCTGCACGAGCGGGGCCTCCAGCGTGGCCCAGGCTATGGTCAGCTCCGGGTCCTCGAAGGCGATCCAGTGGCGGATCGGCAGCATGTACTCGGCCGAGCCCGGCACCCTCGGCACGTCAGGCCCGCCGACGCCGCCGGTCAGCTCCCAGGCCGTGGCCTGGCCCGCGGCGAACGGGAAGGCCAGGAAGACGGCCTCCTTGGCCGGGGTGCCCTGCTTGGCCAGCTGGTACGTCAGGTCGAGCCGGGGCACGCCGGCGTGCAGCTCGATCGTCGTGCGGATCCAGTCGACGCCCTTGCCGTGCAGCTCCACGACCAGCTTCTCGCCCACGGCCGTGCGCTGGACCTTGGTGATCCTGGCGTGCCGGCCGATGGCGCGATCGCCGAGCAGGGTGCGGTCGTGCGCGCCGACGTGGCCCGACAGGTGGTTGAAGTGGGGGGCGGTGGCGTACTGGTCGTAGACGTACTGGCCGAAGCCGGCGGCGGCGTCGGCGTTGACCAGCTCGCGACCGGCCCGCTTGTCGAAGATCGAGCTGATGTGTCCCTCGCGGACGTCGTAGGCGACGCGGTAGAACTCGTTCTCGATCACGCCGGTCGGGTCGAGCTCGACCGGCTCGGGGGCCTGGGTGGCGCCGGGGACCACGTCCAGGCGCACATGGCTGTATCCAGAAATGTCGGGCACGACGGCGTGGATGTGCCGGCCGATCGGCCGGGTCGGCCAGTCCTCCGGGTGCACGACCTCCTCGTGGTGCGGAAGCGTCTGTCCCGTCCGGGCGTCCACGAGCGCGATCGGCACGTCCAGGGCGACCACGTCGCGGGGCAGGAACGCGCGTACGACGTCGGTCCTGGCCGTGGTCGCGGGGTTGAAGACGGCGAACGAGGCCAGGGCGCCGGTGTCGCCGTCCTGGGAGAGGGCGGCGGCGAACCTGCGCGTCGCGGCGTGCAGCAGGTCGGCGGCGTCGTCCTGGGCCTGGTAGGCGCCCGACGACTTGCGCGTCCACTGCAGGCCGCCCGAGTCGCCCGCCTCCTCGGCGTCCTCCCACGGGTTGGCCGCGCCCCAGGTGTGCTCGTTGAACAGCGCCACCTTGTCGTAGGCCGCGTCGACCTGCTCCGTCGCGTCCACGCCGGCCAGCGTGTGCAGGGTCTCGGCGACGCGCAGCGCCGACTGCGCGCGCCGGACGTAGCCGAGGGGCCGGGCGCCCGAGCCGAGCCCGTCGGCCCACCAGTCGGTCCAGTCGCCCTCGTGCACGGCCAGCCGGTCGTGGTAGCGCTCGACGACGTGGTCGAAGAAGTCGCTGTTGATCGCCGAGCGCAGCCGCGGGTAGGCCCACTGCTCGTTCCACCGCCGCGCGATCTCGGCGGGGACGATCGACGGGCCCGCGTTGTCGGCGTGCGCGCCCTGCACCCGCAGGTGCAGCACGTCCAGCTCGTACGGCTCCTTCGGCGCGTCCGGCCCCTGCCAGCCGAACGTCCCCGGCCCGTACGGGTAACCGCGGGTGGCCAGGGCCGACAGGTAGCGCGGCAGCAGGTCGTCGGCCAGCTCGTAGGAGTCCGTCAGCCCGACCGTGTTGCCCTCCATGTACGCCATCCCGTGCGGCGTGTCGGTGAACCACACGACCAGCTCGTTCCCGCTCGGCGCCCGCCAGCGGAACGGCCGGGTCAGCTTGTCGCCGCCGTGCAGGTAGGGCACCGACCGGCCGGCCCAGTTGTGGGCGGCGGCCAGGTAGCGCACGCCCGCCATGCTGAGCGCGTCCACCAGGCCGACGACCGCGCCCGGCACGTCGGTGTGCATGGCCGACCTGACCGGGAAGCCGAGCTCCTGGGTGAAGCGGAGCTGGCGGTGCAGCTCCTCGGTCGAGCACGCCTCGGTGTGCAGCTGGAACGGGAAGGCGGTCACCTCGATGACGCCCGCCCTGGCCAGCTCGGTGAACCGGTCGGTCAGCTCCTTCGGCCGGGCCTCCAGCCACTTCAGCGCCGGCCACGACGACTCGACCGACCAGCGGAACTTGGCGTCGTCCGGCCAGGACGCGCTCTCCTCGGCCAGCCGCAGCGCCGTGTCGAGGTAGTCGAGGTGATGGCGGAGCACCGTGCCCTGCGGGTCGGTGTAGCCGATGTCGAGGTGCGAGTGGTGCACCACGAACACACTCCACTTGCGCTGCGGAGTCACCGTGACCTCGGCGCTGCCGACCACGCCCGCGTCGTCACGGCACTCCAGGGTCAGCACGCGCGGCGCGTCCACTTCGGGCACCAGCAGCGTCACGTCGGTGCCGGACGCGCTGTCCACGCCCACCAGGACGTGCGTCAGCGGCTCGGTGCTCGACACCCGGACCGCCTGCCGGCCGTCGTGGGTGAACAGCGGCAGCACCGCGACCCGCACCTCCAGCCCGCGCACGCTGATGACGGGCGTCGAGGTGTCGTCGCGCAGCGCCTGCCTGATGCCGTCGTAGTCGGGGCTCCCCAGACTGCGCTGGAGCAACCGGCTGGTCAATGAACACTCCCTAGAGCAAGGCCCCTGGCGAAGAGGCGCTGGGTGGCGAGGAACAGCACGACCGTCGGCAGCGAGACCACGAGCCCGGCGGCCAGGCCGACCGGGACGGGGGTGCCGGCGTACACGTCGGTCATCAGGCCGGCGATGGCGGTCATCACCGGCCGGACCTCTTCGGTCTGGGTGAGGGTCAGGCCGAAGATGAGGTCGTTCCAGATGAAGGTGAATTCCAGGATGAAGACGGCGGCCAGCGCGGTGAACGAGATCGGCAGGTAGATGCGCCAGAAGATCCGCCACGTGGAGGCGCCGTCCATGCGGGCGGCCTCGAAGATCGAGAACGCCACGCCGCTGTAGAAGTTGCGCAGCACGAACGCGGCCAGCGGCACGTTGATCGCCGTGTAGAGCAGGATCATGCCGGCGCGGCTGTCGTAAAGACCGGCGTCGCTGTAGCCGACGAAGAGCGGCACGAGCAGCATCTGGGACGGGAAGACGGTGCCGCCGAAGATCAGCAGGAACCACCAGAAACCGTGCCGCAGCCGCAGCACCACGATCGTGTAGCCGGCCAGGGCGCCGATCACCACGCCGAGCAGCGGCGAGACCACGCTGTAGAGCGCGGTGCTGGCCAGGCTCCCCGACAGGTTCGCGCCCTCCACGGCGCTGACGAAGTTCCGCAGCAGCGCGAAGTCGCCCGACGGGATCCACGCGCTGCCCGGGTCGTAGGAGTCGGCCGGCCGCGAGGCGTTGACCAGCAGCAGATACGTCGGCCCGAGCCAGATCAGCCCGAGCACGACCAGCACGGCACGCCTGATCATGTGGCCGTCACCTGCCTGCGCAGGTAGAGGTAGGACGCCAGGCCCGTCACCACGGTCAGCATCACCGCGACCGCCGAACCGTAGCCGTAGTCGCTGGACACGAACGTCTCCTTGTACATGGTCACCGCCAGCGTCTCCGAGTTGCGGCCCGGGCCGCCCTGGGTCAGCACCCACACGATGTCGAACGTCTTCAGCCCCGCCACCAGCGCGAGCCCGACCACGACCGCCGTCAGCGGGCGCATCAGCGGCCAGATCACGTGCCGGAACAACCGCCAGCCGGAGGCGCCGTCGAGCCGGGCGGCCTCGATCGGCTCCTTCGGGATCGACTGCAGGCCCACCACGAACAGCAGCGTGTTCACGCCGAGCTGCTGCCACGTCCAGACCAGCAGCATGGCCAGCGTGTTGTACGGCGAGTCCTGCAGGAACGCGGTGTCCACGCCGAGCAGCCGGTTGGCCACGCCGTCGTGCGACAGGATCGGGCTCCACACCATCGCCAGGCCCGCGCCGCTCAGCGCGTACGGCAGCATGAACGGCACGCGGAACCACGCGCCGCCCTTGATGTCATAGGACAGCACCGCCACCAGCAGCCCGAGCCCGACCGGCAGCACCATCGTGCCGACCACCCAGATCAGGGTGTTGCGGGTCGAGGTGAGCAGCGCCGCGTCGTCGAACAGCTTGACGAAGTTGTCCAGCCCGATCCACGCCGGCGACTCCAGGCCGTCGTAACGGGTGAGGCTGAGATAGGCCGTCCACAGGAACGGGGCGTAGAGCAGCCCCGCGACCAGCAGTGCCGCGGGCGCCACGTATCCGTACCTGAACCTGCCGAGCATCGGAGCGCGTGCTCTCATGGCCTCACTCCGTTCGGCGGCTCGGTCGCCCGAATGCCGCCGCCTTCCCCCGCTCCGGTCGCTACGCTCCCGCCGCTCCTCCAGACGACGGCGCTCCCTCGCGTGCTTATGGGCCTCGCTCCGCGAGGCCGGCTCGGTCGCCCTGGATGCCGCCGTCTTCCCCCGCTCTGGTCGCTTCGCTCCCGCCGCTCCTCCAGACGACGGCAGCTCCCTCGCGTGCTCATGCGGGTCACTGATGCGTGCTCCAGTACTCGTCGGCGGCCTGCTGGATGGTCTGGAGGACCTCCATGTACGTGGCCGGCTCGGTGACGAACTTGGAGAAGCCGTCGAGCGCGGCGGTCAGGATCGGCGGCGGGGTGGCCTCGAAGTAGCGGTTCACCAGGCGGTACTCGCCGCTGCCCGCGTCCTTGGTGACCGCGCCGAGCGCCTTGTCGTCGATCGCGACCTTCGGGTTGGCGCTCACGTCGCCGCGGCTGGTCGACCACTTCTCCTGCGCCTCGGCGGTGGTCCACCACTTGAGGTAGCGCATGCTCGCGTCGGGATCGGCCGCCTTGGTCAGCGAGCACAACGGGCCGCTCTCGAAGATCATCGAGGTCTTGGGTAGCGCCGGGTTGACGTTCGGGATGACGAAGAAGTCGTAGTCGGTGCCGGCCTTCATGCTCCGTGACGCCATGCTGGTGTTGAACCAGCTGCCGAACGACACCATCGCGGCCTTGCCGTTCTTCAGCACGTCGGCGGGGTCGGTCTTGTCGCCGGGGTTGATGAAGTAGCCGGCGTCGATGAGCTGCTTCCAGCGCTCCATCACCTGGACGACGCCCGGGTCGGTGTACTTCGCCTGGCCGGTGGACAGCCGGTCGTACAGGTCGGGGTCGGTGCCGGCGAGCAGCTGCTCGAACCAGACGAACGAGAAGAGCACGCTGGTGTGATAAAACGCCTTGACGTTGTTCTGCTTGAGCGTGTCGGCGACCTTGACGAGGTCGTCCCAGGTCTGCGGGGGCTTCAGGCCGTACTGGTCGAAGACCTTCTTGTTGTAGAACATCCCCCAGTACGCGACGTTCATCGGCACGCAGTACTGCTTGCCGTCGACCGTGTAGTAGGGCATGAGGTCCTGCGACAGGTCGCCGGCCTTGATCGCCTCCTGCCAGACGGCCGAGGTGTCGGCCACCTGCTTCTGCTTGACGATCTCCGCCAGCATCCCCCCGGTCTGCCAGGTGAAGAGATCCGGCTTGACGTTCGTGCGGAACGACGCCTTGATGAACGCCTGGTACTGCGCCGAGTCGGTGTATCCCGTCGGCTTGATGCTCAGGCCGATGCTCTGCTTGGACACCGCGCCCATCTCGTCGAAGTACTTCGTCCAGGCGCCCTTGTCGTTGTACAGGCTCAGCTCGGTCTTCTTCTGCGGCGCCTCGCCGCCGCCTCCGCCACAGGCGGTCAGGACGAGCGCCGCCGCGCCGAGCGTGGCCACACGTGACCGGAACATGGGCCGGCCTCCTTGTTCATCGGGGGGATTGCACCCTGTGCTCGATAACCGTCTTCACGTCGACCAGGTGGGCCCGCATGAGCTCCTCGGCCTGCGCCGCGTCGCGCGCCTCGATGGCCGCAAGGATCGCCAGGTGCTCCTCGTGGTCACGGCGCCGGTCGTCGAAGAGCTGGAGGATCTCGCGCTGCTCCGGCCCGTGGACGGTGAGCAGCGCGTCGATGACCTCGTGCAGCACGACGTTGCCCGCCATCCGCGCGGTGGCGCGGTGGAAGGACATGTTCGCGTCGTGCAACTCGGCGTCATCGCCGCCCAGATGCCGGCCCGCCGTGGCGAGGGCCTGCTTGAGCGCCGTCAGCTCCTCTTCTGCCGCGCGCCCGGCCGCCATCGCGGCGAGCGGCGGCTCGATGACGATCCGGGCGTCCAGCAGCTCCAGGAGCTGCGCGGCACGGATCTCGCGCATGTTGGGGTTGGGCAGGACCAGCCGCTCGATGGCGGCTCCGACGTAGATGCCGGAGCCGTGGCGCATCTCGATGGCCCCGGTGGCCTCGAGCCTGCGCAGCGCCTCGCGCAGCGTCGGGGTGGTGACGGCGAAGCGCTGGGAGAGCTCCCTGGTCGAAGGCAGCCTGTCGCCGGGCCGGTGCCCTCCCGAACGGATGAGCTCCAGCATGCGCTCGGTCAGAGCGTCGGAAAGCGTCGGCCGCGTCACCTCGGACATATCAAGTGATCTAATCACTTAATCGACACGGCGTCTATGAGGAGTGTTTATTTCGTGACATATGGCCTGTGATGGCGGTCTTGCCGCTCTACCGCTTCATCGCTTGAGCAGGTCGGTCATCATCGCGATCTGCGCCCTGCGGGAGGTCTGCACCTGGGCGGCCCACTGCTGGACCGCCGGGTTGGCGCCGCGCGTCACCTCGTCGGCGGCCATCGTGACGGCGCCGTCCTGGTGCTCGATCAGCACGGTGAGCAGGTCGTAGTCGAAGTTCTGCGACTTCCTGAGCTGCTGGAGACGCTGCCGGTCGGTCTCCGGCATGCCGCCGTGGTGGTCGTGCGCGGCCGAGGCGGCCGTCAGCGGCTGGTCCCAGTCGTGCAGCCAGCGCAGCATCATCTCGACCTCGTCCTGCTGCGTGGTCTCGATGGCCGCCGTCAACGTCTTCACCTCGGGATCGGCGGTGCGCGAGGCGCCGATCCTGGCGATCTCGATGCCCTGCCGGTGATGCTGGACCATCATCTGGACGAACATCACGTCGTCGGCGTTGACCGGCTCCGCCTTCTCGGCGCTCTCGGCTTGACCACAGGCGACGGACAGCAGCAGGACGAGAACCGCCAGGACATGTCCACCACGCACCGGCCGCTCCCCAGCCCTATTGGAAACCTTCTTAAGAGTTGACGATTTCCGCTTCGGGCGCAAGGGCTGATCAGTGCTCGACGCCGTAGCGGAGGTAGACGATGCCGGAGTCGAACGCCCGGGTCTCCAGCAGCGAGGTCCTGACCGCGGTGTCGAGCTCGGGGAAGAACGGCTTGCCGCGGCCGAGCAGCAGCGGATGGACGAAGATCCGGAACTCGTCGACCAGGCCGAGCCGGATCATGCTGTGCGCCAGCGTGGCGCCGCCCACCTCCAGGTAGCCGTCCCCTTCCTGCTTGAGCCGGGTCACCTCGGTCTCCAGGTCGCCGGTGACGAGGGTGCTGTTCCAGTCCACCTTGTCGAGCGTCTTGGAGAAGACGTACTTGGGTGTGTCCCGCCAGATGCGGGCGAAGTCGATCTCGATCTGCGGGGCGTCCGGCCGTTCGTCGGCCGTGGGCCAGTAGGCGGACATGTTCTCGTAGAGGCGCCTGCCGTACAGGGCGCCGCTGATGTCGCGCGACAGGTCGTTGATGAAGGCGTGGACCTCGTCGTCGGGCCCCGACCAGCTGATGTCGCCGTTGAGGGACTCGACGTAGCCGTCCAGGGAGATGAGCATGCAGTAAAGGAGTTTGCGCATACCGGTGAGACCTCTGTGAGCGGCGTAACTCATCGCGCCGGCCAGGCGAGCACCTCCGCGAGGTGATGCCGGACGATTCCCATCATGGACTCCCGGTCAGGGAAGTCGCCGTCGAGCAGCCGCAGCGGGCCGGCCACGAGCGACAGGTGCTGGGCCAGGCGGTAGAAGCGCATCCTGGCCTCGTCCAGGCCCTCGACGCGGAGGCGGCCGTAGTGAGGGCCGAACCGCAGGCGCAGGAAGACGTGCTCCCATTCGACGTCGAAGTACATCGTGCCCTCGATGTCGATCAGCACCGGCTCGCCGTGCTCGTCGATCAGCACGTGGTCGGGGCCCAGCTCGCCGTGGATCAGGCCGTGGCTCTCCCGCGGCCGCAGGCCGGCGGCCATCTGCCCGAGGTCGTCCGCCAGCCGGCCGCGGATCTCGCGGATCCGCTCCACCCGGGAAGCGGCTTCGGCGAGGTCGCGAAGCGCCCACTCCAGGACCCTCTGGGACGCGGGTCGCGGGTCGCCCCGGCCGTTCTCGACCAGGGCGACCTTCCCGTGCTGCGGGGAACGACACCTCGCCATCACGGCCAGCCCCTCCGCCAGCCGGCCCATCGCGGGCCCGGTCATCTGCGCCTCCAACGTGCCACCCCGCACGTCCTCGACCAGCGCCACCTCACCGGGATAGCGCCTTCCCGAGCCGTCGGCGAAGTACAGACGGGGAACGCGGACCCCCAGATCAGCCAACCGCGCATGCGCCGCCTCGAAAAGCCGCACCCCCGACACCTCCGGGGACCGCCCTCCCGACCCTCTCTCCGCGCCCTCGCCCCGCTGCCGGAGCTCGTCCCGGTCCCCGGCCGTGCGGGTCCAGAAGTCCTCCTCGTCGGACCAGACGTAGAGCACCACGCTGGGGGCGTCGTCGAGGGTGAGCCGGTAGACGCCCTTGCTGGTGCCGCCCCTGAGCCGCTCCACCGCGACCAGGCGCCGGCCGAGCGCGTCGCGTACCAGGCCGGTCAGCTCCTCGCGCTCGGCGAAGCGCCGTTCCCGGCCGTTCACAGGGGGCGTTCCACGCGGCGGCGCATCGGCGCGAACCCCCGCCCGTCCTCCGGGGTGGCCGGGCGTACCGGAGTGGGAAGCATGAGGCGATGCTCCTCCACGCTCGCCGTCCTGCGCCACACGATTATGACGCCGCCGACCACGGGCGCCGTTGAAGATCTGCGCCGTTGACATCAACCAAGCTTCAGGTTGCACGGTTGCGACATGGCTACTTTCAGGATCGGCGTCATCCTGCCCGGAGTGGGCGTCCAGCGCCGGGACGGCGTCACGCTGCGGGAGGCTGCCGGGCACGCCGAGGACGCGGGCCTGGACGGCGTCTGGCACGGCGACCATCTCGCCATCGGCGGCCCGACGCTGGACGCCCCGATCGCGCTGGCCACCGCCGCCGCTGCCACGTCCAGGATCACGATCGGGACGAGCGTGTTCGTCCCCGCCATCCGCCCGCTCGCGTGGGCCGCCAAGCAGATCGCCTCCTTGCAGTACGTCTCCGACGGCCGCCTCGTCCTCGGCGTCGGATCCGGCGGCGGCCCCGGCCAGTGGGCGGCGGCCGGCGTCCCGTACACGCAGCGCGGCCACCGTTCGGACACCGCGCTGGAGCTCCTCCCCCGCCTTCTGGCAGGCGAGCCGGTGGTGTTCCCCAC
>NZ_SMKQ01000154.1 GCF_004348995.1 Nonomuraea terrae | reverse complement strand
CTACTTCCCCGCCCGCCCGTCGCTTCACCCCGCCTCCGGGTTTCATCTCGCCGCCTGGAGCACGCGCAGGTCGGCCTCCGCCTGCGCGCGTATGAGCGGCACGGCCGCGCGGGCGGGCTCGGGCAGCCCGGCCAGCACGAGCTCGACCTCGCGCGGGTCGCCCACCAGGTCGAAGAAGCCGATCAGCAGGTGGGCGGCGTCCATCGGCGAGGTGGCGATGACCTGGCGCGAGAACTCCGCCCAGTCCTCGGCCGGCATGTGGGCGCGCAGCGCCGCGAACAGCAGCGGCTCCTCCTGCTCCAGGTGGCGGTGGACCAGGTCGCGGACGGCCGACGCGGCCTCCGCCAGCTTGGCGCGGTCGCCGTCGTCCTGCGCCGGGGCGGCGGCCAGGGCGCTGAGGGACGCGTCCAGCCGCTCGTGCTCCTCGGACAGCTCGGCGAGCCCGGCAGCGACCTGCGCGTCGGCGGCCGCGAGCCGCGGCCACAGCAGGTCGTCCTCGCTCTCGTGGTGGTGGTGCAGCTGGGCCACCAGGAAGTCGCGCAGCACGGCGACCGCGGGGAGCGGGACGCCGGGGCGCCGCGCGGCGTCCGCGAGCAAGGACGTGGCCTTGCGGTGGAAGTCGTGGGTGAGCCGCGTCTCGATGATCGACATGGGCTCGGTCCGGGCGTTGCTCATGGTGGTTCCCCCGAATCACAGATAATGACCAGGCGTACATTAGCGGCATGACATCTGCTCCGGACGCGACACCCCCCGCCGAGCCGGCCCGCAGGCGCAGGCGCGATCCGGACACCCACCGGGCGGCGATCCTCGAGGCCGCCCGCGAGGCCTTCGCCGAGCGCGGCTACGCCCGCGCCACGATCCGCGACATCGCCCGCCGGGCAGGGGTCACCCACGGGCTCGTCATGCGCCACTTCACGTCCAAGGAACGCCTGTTCCTGTGCGCCGTGCCCGGCACCCGCGACATCGACGAGGTCGTCGCGGGCGATCTCGCGTCCCTGCCCGAGCGGGTGGCCGGGGCGTTCGTCGCGCGCATGGAGACGAACGCCGCCGACGACCCGTTCGTGGCCCTGGTCCGCAGCGCCGCCTCCGACGAGCGGGCCGCGATCGACCTCTACACCGCGATGCAGCGGCGCAGCGTCGCCGCGTACCGGACGGTGCTGGACGGCGACGACGTGGACGTCCGCGTGGACCTGATGGCCGCGCAGCTGACCGGCGTGGCCTTCAACCGCTACATCGTCAGGGCCGGCCCGCTCGCCTCGATGACCGCCGCCGAACTGACCACCCACCTGTCCCGCGTCCTGCGCCGCATCATGTTCGACTGACCGCCGGTACCCCCGGGCGAACACGGGCCACTGGGCGCGCTCCTGGAGAGCCGGGAGTCCACGAGCGAGGACCGTGCACCGAACGAGCGGGAGATCGATGAGCACGGTGGCGCCGCGTAAGGCGAAGCCGTCCGACCCCGAGCGGCGTTCCCGGTGTCCGCCTGTGAAGACGGCTCAGATCAGACGTGCCGATTTCCAGATGCGTACGAACACGTCGAGCTGTGCCGGGTTGTAGAGATCGCGCAACGCTTCGACGATGGTGCCGGCTGCCGCTCGCTCGATGGTCCGTGGCGGCGCCGGGTGCTTGTCGACCAGCGCGAGCATCTGCGGAGCGATGCGTCGGGCGAGCCGTTCGCGTGTCTCCTCGTCGGCATCAGGCGGGAGCGCGTCGAACTCGCGGGTCGCATCGTCCGGCTCGTAGTCCTGCAAGAGAGCTTGCCAGTGCGGTGAGTTGTCGTCGTCGATCACGTGGGAGATCACGGCGAACAACGACCGGTCCGCCGGTGACAGCCGGGCGTCGGTCGCCGGAACCGACAGGTCGAAAGGGAGATCGGTCGGCACGGGTTGACGTCGCAGCCTGGCGATCTCCTCCCGCGCCTCCTCCAGTCGCGTGATCGTAGCGGCGAGTTCCGCATCCACTGCGTGCAGGGCCGCTTCGAGATGCTCGGAGTCGTCGTCCATCGCCGCGATGGTCGCGAGTGTGAAGCCGAGCCCGGTGAGACGGCGGATCTGCAGAAGCCGCACCAGATGCTCGGTGCGATAGACCTTGTAGCCGTTCGGCAGCCGTTCCGGTTCGTCGAGCAGACCGATCTCGTGATAGTGCCGCACGGCTCGCAGGGTCGTCCCGGCGAGTCGCGCGACCTCCCGCGTGCTCCAGCCCATGCGGCCCCTCCCGTCTGCGCCTCGCGACCGTCGGGCTTGAGTATGCCGCAACGGCACGGTGTCTCCTGAAAGCCGACCGCGTACGGCGGCGTCGAGCTGAGGAGAAGGAACAGGAATGCCAGCGTTCTTGAGATCCGAGCGACGTCGGATGTGGATCCTCTGGCCCGTGCCGGCAGGTGCCGCATGGCTGGCGGCCGTGGCTTGGGTGGCCGGCCAGGTCGGGTGGGACGGGGTGGCCGTCGGCCTTGTGCTGTCCGCCCTCGTCGCTGTCCCGATCGTGGGCGCGTTCCTCTGGCTCGACCGCTGGGAGCGCGAGCGTCCGCGCCGCCTGGTCTCGGCGTTCGCGTGGGGTGCGTCGTTCGCGGCCTTCTGCTCGATCTGGTCGCAAGAAGGGCTGCAAGCGCTCGCCGACACCACCATGGGCACCGACTTCGGCGCATGGTTCCGCCCGCTCGTGATCACCCCGGTCACCGAGGAGGTCCTCAAGGGCCTGTTCCTGGTTTGGCTACTGATCTGTCGCCGCGAGCAGATCACCGGTCTGCTCGACGGCATCGTCTACGCGGGACTCGTCGGCGCCGGATTCTCCTTCACGGAGAACGTCCTCTACTTCGGCCGCATCGTCACCACCTTCGCCGCATCGGACACGTCCGGCGCGGACGCGGTCTCCGTGCTCGGCATCAGCTTCTTCCTGCGCGTGGTGATGGTGCCGTTCTTCCACCCGCTCATGGTCGCCGTGTTCGGGCTCGGCATCGCCGCCGCCGCGAGCAAGCGCGGCGGAGCCGGACGCATAGGACTTACTCTTGCGGGCCTGCTCGTCGCGATCACGCTGCACGGTGTATGGGACTGGGCGGGGCTCGCCGGAAGCGATCCGTTCCTGATCTTCAGGATCTACGGAGCCGTGATGGTGCCGGTGTTCCTCGCGATGCTGGTCGTGGCGCTCGTCCTACGCAACCGCGAGGGGAAGATGATCGCCGCGGCCCTGCCGGCTCTCGCGCGCGACGGACACATCGCTCCCGAGGAGGTGGCGCTCCTCGCGAGCCTCGCAGAACGCCGCCGCTGGCGGCGAGACGTACGTCGCCGCTCGGGCCGAACCGCCGCGCGTGCCACCGGTCGCTACCAAGCAGAAGCGAGCGCGCTCAGCATCCGAACGATCCGCGCACAGACCACTGCCGACCGGGACGGGCTCGACGAGCGAGCACGGGCAACGGCCGCCGCCAGGGCGGACATGCTCGACGCGCTCGCGGGATCCGTCCGGTGAACGGCTCTGTCTCATCCGGCGGTGCCGCAGGCCGAGAGGATGCGGTGACGGAGCCGGTCGGGACGGTCGGCGTTGCCCTCGCGTGGCAAGCGGCGGTGGGAGCCGGTGAGGCGGCCGGGCCGGGTGTCACCGCCGGCCGGCGACGGGATGGTGCTCCCGCAGGAACTCGAGCAGGATCCGGTTGAACTCCGCAGGGTTGTCCTGGTTGGCGTTGTGGGCGGCGCGGGGGATGACCTCGTAGCGGCAGTTCGGGTCCCTCGCCGCCCATTTCGGCGCCGTTCTCGCGATGTTCCCCGTCGTGTCGTGCTCGCCGTGGGTGAGCAGCAGCGGCTGCTCGATGGTGTAGCCGGGCCGCGGCCGTACGGCTCCGGCGACCGCCCGCCACACCTCGAGGAACTCGCGCCGGGACAGCCGCCCGATCGCCTCGTACGCGTAGGCGCGGGCCTGCGGCGTCTCGGCCGTCCTGGCGGCCATCCGGCGCCGCAGATCCCCGAACGGCCACGCCGCGAACCACCAGGGCGAGCTCTTCAGCGCCCACGCCTCCCAGCGGGCGACGGGCATGGTCGTGCACGTCGACCCGATGACGACCAGGGCGCCGACCCGCTCGGGCCGGCTCAGGACCACCTCCTGGGCGACATAGCCGCCGAGCGACTGGCCGACGAGGCACACCGGCCGGCTGACGCCTGCCTCGTCGAGCAGCGCCAGCAGGTCGGCCGCCAGGTCGGCGATGGTCAGCGGGGTCTCACCGAGCGGCTTCGACTCGCCGTGACCCCGCAGGTCCCAGGCGAGCGTCCGGTAACCGGCCTCGGTCAGGACGGGCACCTGGGGATCGAACATGCGGTGGTCCATCGTGGCGCCGTGGGTGAGCGCCACGACGGGGCCGTTCTCCGGCCCGTCCCACCAGTACCGCAGGCGCGACCCGCCCCGCTGCGAGACTCCCGCCACAAGACCTCCCTGACCGGGTGACTGATGATGAAAATCAGTCAACCACGAATTACTGATCTACGTTGTAAAGGCGCTGGGCCTCATGGATTCCTCGACATGGTCGTGACCGGCCATGCGGCGAGGTCGGCGAGCAGCTGGCGGTCGTGCGTGGCGACGACGACGGCCGCGGGTGTGGTCCGCAGGGCGTCGGTGAGCTCGTCGACGAGCAGGGCGGACAGGTGGTTGGTGGGTTCGTCGAGGATGAGCAGGTCAGGCCGCTGAGCCAGGCACAGGGCGAGGTGCAGGCGGCGTCGCTGCCCGTGCGACATGCGCCCGACGGGGGTGCGCAGGGCCTCGGCGTCGAGCAGGCCCATGGCGGTGAGGGATTCGGCGTCTTCGGGGGCGTGCCCGCGGTAGACCTCGTGCGCCTGCAGTCCGGCCGGCCACGGCGGCACCTCCTGGGAGAGATGGGCGATCGTGGCGCCGGGGGAGCGGCGTACGGTCCCGCCGGTCGGCGTGAGCTCGCCGGCCAGGAGGGTGAGCAGCGTGGACTTGCCGGCGCCGTTGGGCCCGGTGACGAGCAGCCGGTCGCCGCCGTCGAGGTCGAGGGTGACCGGGTTGTGCAGGCGTCCGGTGACCGTGACCTCGTCGCAGCGCACGATCGGCGTCCCGGGACGGGTCCGCAACTGCGGCCAGCGCAGGGCCGGCGGGGGAGGGGGCACGGTCACGCGGTGCTCGTCGAGCTGCTGCTGACGCCGCTTGAGGTTCTGGACGACCGCGGGCGCGTGCGACTGGCGCTGGTGCTTGCCGGTGCCCTTGTCGGGTCGCCATCCGGTGCTGAGCCGATCGCGGGCCTCGTGCACGGCCTGGGTGAGCCTGGTGTGCTCGGCCTGCTGGGCCTCGTGGTCCTGGGCCCAGCGTTCACGTTCGCGGCGGCGGCCCTCGTGCCAGCCGGAGTAGCCTCCGGCGTAGCGGCGGGGACGGTCGTCGCGGCTGGGGTCGAGGTCGAGGAACTCGTCGGCGACCTCGCGCAGCAGCGCGCGGTCGTGGGTGACGATCGCCAGGCCGCCCGTGCGGGAGCGCAGGTGGGCGGCCAGGAAGTCGAGGCCGTCGGCGTCGAGGTGGTTGGTGGGTTCGTCGAGCAGCAGGAGATCGTGCCCGCCGCCGAGGACGCACGCCAGGCGTACGCGGTAGCGCTCGCCGACGGAGAGCGTGGCGAGCTCCCTGTCGCGGTCGGTGCAGGCGCGGAGTCCGTCGAGGGCCAGGTCGATGCGGCGTTCGGCGTCCCAGGCGTCCAGGCGCATGGCGGCGTCGAGGGCGGTGGCGTAGAGGGTGTCGGCGTCCGCGTCGCCGTTCTCGAGTCCGTTGGTGGCCCGGTCCAGGGCGTGCAGGGCCAGGTGCGCGGGGCGCAGGGACTCGGCGACGAGGGTGGCGACGGTCTCGCCGTCGTGGGCGGGCAGGGTCTGGTGGACCACGCCGATGGTGCCCGCGCGTTCGACGTGTCCGTCGTCGGGGGCGAGGTCGCCGGCCAGGACGCGCAGCAGGGTGCTCTTGCCGCGGCCGTTCTCGCCCACGATGGCCGTGCGCGAGCGGTGGGAGATGGTGGCCTCGGCGTCGGCCAGCACGAGACGTCCGCCGAGGACGACGCGGATGCCGCGGGCGCGGATGTGCGCGCCGGCGCCGGCGGGCAGGCGGCCGGTCAGGGTGAGGTCGGTGAGAAGTTCATGGGTCGAGGGAGTGGTTTCCACGGTGCGCTCCGCAGCTCGTTCCGGAGCCGGGCAGCACGAAGCTGCCGCCCGGCGATGATCAGCCGGGACGGCGGGCACGTGACAAGGGGTGCTCGGTGCCGCGCCGTCAGGCGCGGCTGCGAGGCCTCATGAAAAAGACGCATCGACCATACATGCGCATGAATGTATCAGCCTGCCGCGAAGGGTGCGTACCGCGAGGGCGTCACGTAGCGGACCAGAACCGGTCCAGTTCGTCGCAGATGAAGTCGGTCTGCTCCTGGAACACCCAGTGGCCGCACTGTTCGATGACCCCGCCCTGCGCGTTCGTCGCGATGGCGTTGGCGCTGTCGATGCAGTGGGAGCCGAACGACGTGCGGCCGCCCCAGGCCAGCATCGGCACCGTCAGTTTCTCGGCGGTGAGCTCCTTCGTCTGCTCGGCCATCTGCGGGATGTAGCCGTAGAGGTTGAGGCTGGCGCGCAGGTTGCCGGGCTGGCGCATCTGGATGGCGTACGCCTGGATCTCGGATTCGGGCACCGCGGTCGGGTCGTAGGCGAAGTCGCGGAAGAAGTGGCGCAGGTACTGCTCTTCGCGTCCCTCGACCAGGAAGCGGGTGATGTCCATGTTCATGTGCATGCCGAGGTGCCAGTACGCGGCGCGCGGGTCGACGTAGCCGGGGTAGTCGAGGCCGAAGAAGGGTGTCTCGATCGTGGCGAGCGACAGGGCGCGGCCGGCGGCCAGGTAGGCGAGCGCGACGGCGGGCGGACCGCCGAGATCGTGGCCGAGGATATGGAACCGCTCCACGTTCTCGGCTTCGAGCAGGCCGAGCATGTCGGCCGCGATCGTCTTGGGCTCGTATCCGCTGAACGGTTTGTCGCTGTCGGCGAAGCCCCTGAGGTCGGGGGCGATGAAGCGGTAGCGGTGGGCGAGCCGTTCGATGAGGATCAGGTATTCGCGGTGGGTTTCCGGCCAGCCGTGCAGGCACAGGACGACCGGGCCCGATCCGGCGGTGACGTAGTGGAGCCGGACTCCGTTGGTCTCGGCACGATGGTGTGCGACGTCCATGCGATTCCCCCTGCACCGAGCTGCTGCCCCCCGGGGGTGCCTCTACCCGCCCGTGCCGGGGCGAATCGGGAGCCGGTCGTAGGGGACCGCGTGGCTGGTGTGGCCGTGGACGCCGGTGGTCGTCGTCGCGGTGAACAGGGAGTTGAGCAGGGACTCCTCGACGGCGTCCATGACGGCGGCGAAGACGGGGTCGAGCCGGTCGTCGGGCAGGGGCGGGCGTTGTGGCGGCGCGGTGGTGAAGGCGATCGCGTAGTCGCCGCTCCCGTGGGCGTACGACGCTCCGACGCGTCCCATGGCGAAGATCGCCCGGCGGGCGAGGCGGCCGAGTCGGCGGGCGTCGAGCCGGGCGTCGGTGGCGACCACGATCATGCACGAGTTTCCTGGCGGCTCCTCGTGCCGTACGCCCGGCAGGACCTCCTCCACCGGCATCGGCGTGCCCTGGACGGTGAGCACGCCGCCGAAGTTCGCCTGGACGAGCGCCCCGACCGTCACGGGGGCGCCGTCCGCGACGAGCCGCCGCGACGAGGTGCCGATCCCGGCCTTGTAGCCCAGGGCTGTCGTGCCGGTGCCGGCTCCCACGCAGCCTTCCGCGGGGAGCCCGCCGCAGGCGCCTTCGAGGGCGTCGAGGACGTGCTGCTCGGTGATGGGCCGGCGCCGGATGTCGGACAGGAACCCGTCGTTGGTCTCTCCCACGAGCGGGTTGAACGACAGCCCGTCCGGGCGGAGCCTCATCAGGTACGTCAGCACCGCGTCGGCCGCCCGGAACACCGAGAGCGTGGCCGTCAGCACGATGGGCGACTCCAGCACGCCGAGCTCGTCGACCTGGGTCGAGCCGACGAGCTTGCCGTACCCGTTGCCGGTGTGGACCGCCGCCGGCAACCCGAGCCGCGGGGGGACGACGGCGGTGACCCCGGTGTGCAGGTCGGCGCCGTCGTCGACGGTGGCGTGCCCGACCAGCACGCCGTCGACGTCGGTGATCGCGTTGAGTGGCCCGGTGGGCAGCGCCCCGGCGGCGACGCCCAGTGAGCGGGCCCGGAGGCGTCCCTGCGGGGCTGCGTCGGTCATGGCGTTCCTCGTTGCTGTCGGTGGTGCGGCGCCACGACGATAGCGGTCAGCTCCAGACGCCGGGCACCTGGCGTGGCGCCTTGTCGCCGAGCTGGTCCCGATCGATCACGTCGCCTTCGAGGGGCAGCAGGATGGTGACCTGGCGGCCCCACGCGGAGTAGCGGGTGTCGGACTCGACGCGGAGGGAGCCGTCGCGGGAGGGCAGGACGGCCTTGGCGGCGACCCGCTCGACCAGGCCGTCGCCGCTGAACCAGAGGGTGTAGGAGACGTTGGCGGCCTTCGACGGCTTGCCGAAGCGCGAGGCGAACGAACGCGACACCTTGGCCAGCTTGTCCGCCTTGATGGTGCCCTTGAGCACTCCGTCGCTGTAGGAGGTGCGGGAGATCAGCAGGGCCTTGAGCGTGCCGGGCTCCAGGACTTCGAGCAGCATGTTGCTGGCCGGCAGGTCGGTGTCGCGGTAGCGCACCCAGCTCGTGTCCTGGGGCAGGGCCTCGTCGACGACGGGCCCGGAGACGTAGTCGTCGCCGGCGGAGGAGATCGTCCTGACGGGCGTCTGCTGGAGCTCGGCGTCGTCGCCGAGGCCGAGCTTCCTGGCACTGCTGATCGCCGTCTTGCTGTACCGCAGGGTCTGGGACAGGTCGGAGGCGATCTCGCCTCGGGGGCCGAACCCGATGGTGCCGTCCATGCCGGAGGTGAGGGAGACGCCGTGGCCGTAGTCCGCCTTGACGGTGGCGACGATGTTGACGGCCTGGCCGCGTACCAGCGCGGCCTTGAGTGCCTTGACCGGGTCGATCTCGGGTGCTGCCTGCGCGGGGATGGCGTTGAGCTGCACCAGGCCCGCGACCACGGCGACACCGACGATGGTTCGCTTCATGGGATTCCTTGGATGGTCTGGAAAGACGCGAACAATCTTGTGCATCTAAGATCAACAGTCAAGCCGAACCATGAAAGCCGGTATTTCCCTATAAGGCCCTCGACTTGGCCATCTTCTGACCGGCGGCTCGACGGAGCCGACAACCCTCGCTGCTACACTCTGTTACATATTGTCGCAATGCGTAATGGTGGGGAACTCCAGTGAAGATCTCCTGTGTCGGCGGCGGACCGGCTGGTCTGTACTTCTCGATCCTGATGAAAGGGGCGGACCCGTCCCATGACATCACCGTGTACGAGCGGAATCCGGCCGGCTCCACGTACGGCTGGGGCGTGACCTACTGGGCCGAACTGCTCGACGCCCTCTACGACAGCGACCCGGAGTCCGCGTGCGCCATCAGGGACGCCTCCGTCCGCTGGGAGACGTGGAGGATGCACCTGCAGGACCGCGCGGTCGTGACGGTGGAGGGCTGGGACGACGGCTTCGGCATCGGCCGGCACGAGCTGCTCCGCATCCTCACCGAACGCGCTTACTCCCTCGGTGTGCGCATCGAGTTCGAGCACGAGATCACCGACGAGACGGAGCTGGCCGGCTCGGATCTCGTCGTCGCCGGTGACGGCGTCAACAGTGTGCTGCGCGAGCGGCACGCCGGCCACTTCCGCCCGCACTTCGCGGCCGGGCGCAACGTCTACACCTGGCTCGGCACCACCAAGGTCTTCGAGTCCTTCCTCTTCGCCTTCGTGCCGACGGAGCACGGCTGGATCTGGTGTTACGGCTATCCGTTCAGCACCACCCACAGCACCTGCGTCGTCGAGTGCCCGCCGGAGACCTGGAGGGGGCTCGGCCTGCACGAGATGAACGACGCCGACTGCCTTGGCCTGCTGGAGAAGCTGTTCGCCGACGTCCTGGACGGCCATCCGCTGATGAGCGGGGGGCAGGGCGGCGCGCGCTGGGTGCACTTCCGCACCCTGACCAACCGGGCCTGGTACCGCGACAACATGGTCCTGGCCGGGGACGCCGCGCACACCACGCACTACTCCATCGGCGCCGGCACCGCCCTGGCCCTGGCCGACGCCGCCTGCCTGGCCGGCGCGCTGATGGGGGACCCGCGCGTCCCGGTGGCCCTGCGCCGCTACGCCCGTACACGCCGATCCGCGGTCCGCGCCAGCCAGAAGGCGGCCCGCTACAGCGCCCGCTGGTACGAGAACCTGCCGCGCTACATCGACCTGCCACCGCGGCAGCTCGTCACGCTCCTCGGCCAGCGCCACTCCTCGCTGCTCGCCCACCTGCCGCCGCGCCTGTACTGCCGCGTCGGCCGGCTGATCGGCACCCTGACGTCACTGGGCAGGCGCGGGTAGGCCGGTGCGGTCGCGGGCGGTCACCGGCTCATGATGGTGATCTCGTCTGGCAGCACGTCCAGGAGGAGCAGGAAGCCGGCTGTCCCGACGATCCAGCTCAGTGTCGTGCGGGGTCCGGAGGAGAGCTTGTCCTGCCACCGGTCGGACCGTTCGCGCATCCGGTCGCCCAGGGCGGCCCAGGCGACGTAGAGCAGGATGCCGGGGATCACCATGACGGTCACGTACGCGCCGAGGAGCGGCGACCATTGGACGGCCGACGGGCCGGCCATGGTCATGATGCCGATCGCGGCGAAGTACGGCACGGCCGTGGCGAACTCGAACAGCCACGTCCCCAGGCCCAGCAGCAGCATCGCGCGCATGGTGAAGGACCGGGCCCGGATGGACGCGCGTTCGGGGTTTTTGCCGGGGATGAAGTAGCTCCCCACGATGAGCGCCGCGCCGAGTACGCCCTGTCCCCAGGCCCACGCGGCCTCGTCGACGATCGGCACGACGGCGCCCAGGCCGAGCATGAGCAGCACCCCTAAGGCGAAGTACGCGATCGCGACCGATCCGAGGTACACGCCGAGCAGCGCGCCCACGCGAGGCGGCCCGGCCAGCAGCAGACCTCGTTGATCATGACCAGCGACGGGCCGAGCTCGGCGAGGCCGCCATCCGGGTGATACTGCGCGAAGGGCTGGCCGGCGTGACGCTCCGCAGAGTCGCGGCCGAAGCCGGCTGGTCCACCGGGTCCCTGCGGCATTACTTCCGCAACCAGCACGAGCTGCAGACCTACGTCGTCCAGGCCGCCACCGACGCCCTCCGCCGGCGCGTCCTCCCACGCGTGCAGCGGCCCCGCACCACGAGCTCGGTGGTCGAAGGGGTCGCCACGATCGTGGAGGAGATGCTGCCGCTCGACGCCGAGCGGCGCGAGGAGTACGCGCTGTGGTCGGCGATCGTGGAATGGGAACGCCGGCACCCTCCAGAGGGAGGCTCTGTGACGTGGAACGACCAGCGGGCGGTCTACCGCCAGTGCGTCGCCGCCGTACGCGGACACGAGCCGGTCGTCGAGCCGGGCGAGGCCGCGCACCCGCACCCTGATCCCCAGGTCGAGCTCTGGGCGGCCCTCCTGCACACGTTCGCCGACGGGCTCGCCGCCCAGATCACCCTCACGCCCGGCGAAGTGTCCGCCGACACCGCCGCGCGACTGCTGCGCTCACTGCTGCAAGCCGTCCCAAGCGATCGTTCGACCAGGGGTGATATCGACTCCTCTATCGGTGCGCGGGTGATCTCGCTATTGGACGCCACGTGATCGGCTCTGCTCTGCTGGGCTGTGCCACAAGCCGTACTGGAAACAAGTCGTACTGGAAAGCAGGTGACCTTCCGGATGCCCATCGAGCAGCCGAGCCCGTCCCGCCGCGCCGTGCTGGCCGGCGCCCTGTTCCTGCCCCTCGCGGGAGGGCGGGCGGAGGCGCGGGCCGCGAGCGCTCCCGACTACTACGAGCGGGCGGCCCGGCTGGCCGGCGAGGACCCGGTCCTGCGGAACCTCGTCAGGGCGCTGTCTCCCGGGGCCGAGGTGCCGCAGGTGAAGGCGCCCAAGCCGCTGAGGACCTTCGACAACGTGGCGGTGGTCAGCACCTCCCTGGTGTCCGCCACGGCGATCGTCACCTCCCGGGGGGTGATCCTCATCGACGCGCTGAACTCGGCGGACGAAGCCGAGCAGATCCTCGTCCCCCAGCTGCGCTCGGTCGGAGTGAACCCCTCGGCGATCAAGTACGTGGTCGTCTCCCACGGGCACCGCGACCACTTCGGCGGCGCCGGGTACCTGGCCCGCCGGTTCGGCGCCCGGGTCATGATGCACAAGGCCGACCGGGCCCTCGCCGGCGACGCTCTCACTCCGGACCTCGACATCGCCGACGGCCGGAGACTGACCCTCGGCGACACCACCGTGACCTTCCACCACACGCCCGGCCACACCCCGGGCACCGTCTCGATGATCTTCCCCGTGCGCTGGAAGGGACGGCCGCACACGGCGATGTTGTGGGGCGGGACGAACCCGCCGGCCGCGACCAAGGACAAGCGCACGTACGTGGCGTCCGTCCTCGCCTTCGCCGCCCACATGCGGCGGGCGCGCGTGGACGTCGAGCTGAACAACCACCTGATGTCCGACCACGGCCTGCAACGCCTGGAGGAACTGCGCCGCGGCGGCGCGGCGAACCCGTTCGTCGTCGGCGAGCCGCGCGCGCAGCGTTTCATGCAGGTCATGGAGGCCATGCTGCGCGGCCGGATCGTCACCGACGGCAAGGCCGGCTGACGATGAGCCCGCGCCGGCTCATCGTGGCCGATGGACCCTGATGAGCAGATCCGCGGAGGCGCCGTCCTGCTCGGTGACGGCGCCGCCGAGCACGGCGTACCCCGGCGGGGCGCCGTCGTGCTCGGCGCCGTCGTGATCCTGATCCGGGTCGGCCAGAGCGCGCTCGTGCCAGGCCCGGCCCACCTCGCCGAGCCAGATCGAGATGTCGGGAGCGTTCTCCCGCTCGGCGCGGTCCTCAGGAGTGGTGGCGCGGGCCCGTAGTCGATCAGTACCGCACGGTGATGCGGCCGGCGTGCGCGTCGACGGTGATCTCGCCCCCGTACGGAACGACCAGCTGGGGATCGGTGTGGCCGATGTCCACGTTGAGGACGAGCGGAATGTCCGGGTTGTATTCGGCGAACGCCCGGAGCACGGCCGCACGCTGCGCCTCGGCGTACGCGGCCTTCCGCTCCGGCGGGAGCGGTGAGTCCAGCGACCACGCCTTGGGCCGCCCCACGACGGCCGCGGCGAACCGGCCGAGCAGGCCGCGCTCGCCCATGCACATCAGCACGGTGTAGACGTAGCCCGCGTCGGGGAGCTCCTCGGTGGTCTCCAGGAACAGCACGCACCCGTCGTAGGCGGCGGGCTCGCGGATGTGGGTGCCGACGCGCAGGTTCCAGTCGACCAGCTCCAGGCAGCCGCCCCAGGACGGGCCGGTCACCGCGCGGCTCGCGCCGTGCCAGCGCCAGCCGTCGCCGGGGAACATGTCGGGCTCGTGCTCCAGCAGCGCGGGGTTCTTCCAGTCCTGGTCGACGTCGCCGTAGAGGTCTGCGGGGCGCAGCTCGTGGACGTCATGGGTGAACAACGCGGCCCGCACCGCCTGCTCGGCCTGCGGGTTCATCCGGCCGCCGCGGCCGAACACCGTCATGACGGTGCCGCCGTAGTAGGACACGATGCCCAGATTCCACAGGTAGTTGCAGAGGTTGGTGTTGTCGCTGATGCCGAAGAACGGCTTCGGATTCGCCCGGAGCACGTCCGGGTCGAGGTGACGCAGCACCTTGATCTGGTCGTCGCCGCCGATGGAGGTGAGCACGGCCTTGATCTCGGGGTCGGCGAAGGCGGCGTTGACGTCGGCGGCCCGCGCGGCCGGCGACGCCCCGAGCTCGCGGGTGGTCGGGTACTCGACCGGCACGAGCCCGAAGTCGTCCCGCAGGCGGGCCAGACCCAGCTCGTACGGCTCCGGGAAGATCGCGGGCGCCGCCGCGCCGGGGGACAGGACGGCGACCTTGTCACCGGGCTCGGGCTTGGCCGGGTATGCGGGCATGCCGAGCAAGCTACCCGAGCGCCCCAACGGCCGGGAACACCTTTTCGACAACGGTAGGTCCCGGGCGTCGATTCTTCCGTCAGATGCGCCAGTGCGCGACGCGGCCCGCTCGGGATTAGATGCTGCCGACCCCTTTCCATCGGCACCGACCCCCCGCCAGCCCTCCTCGCATGGAACGGATACGTCATGCCGCAACGTCCGGCTCTTCTGGCCGCCCTCGCAACCTTAGCCGCCGGCGCGGTCGTGGCTCTGCCCGCGCACGCCGCGACCCCGCCCGCACTCCCGATCAAGGCCGTCCTGCCGGCCGGCGTCAACATCGCCGGGCCGGGATTCGTCCCCGTCACGCTGCTGAGCGCGGACGGCGTGGACGCCACCGCGGTCGACCCGGCCACCGTCCGGCTGGGCGACGGCGCGCCGGTGGCCCGCGACGACGGCGGATACCTCACCTCCACGGCCGACGCCGACCACGACGGGCGGGCCGACCTGGTCGTGCACGCCGACAAGGAGGAGCTGTCCCGGGCCGGGCTCGGCCCCGGCACCGACGCGCTCACCGTGACCGGGTCCCTGGGCGACGGCCGGGGATTCACGACCTCGGCCGCGGTCACGCCCGAGGTCGTCCTGGAGGTCAAGTTCACCGAAGCGCTCCGGGTCCGCGGCACGGGCCAGAGCCTGCGCAGCGCCCGCGGTGAGGACCTCGACCCCGTCCAGGCCGTCCTCGACCGCCACGGCGCCCGCTCCGTCACGCCGCTGCTGCCCGGCGCCGCGGTGGCGAAGCTGGACGACACGAGCGCCAGGGCCAGGACGCGCGGCGAGGCGGTGCCCGACATGGCCTCCTGGTACACCGTGGTGCTGCCCGCCGACGTGGACGTGGAGCAGGCGGTCGCCGAGCTGCGCGCGCTCCCCGAGGTGGCCTTCGCCTACCCGGCCCCCGACCTCGCCCCGCCGCCGTCGTCGGTATCGGCGTCGGCGACTCCCGACTTCAGCGAGCAGCAGGGCTACCTGCGGCCCGCGCCGCAGGGCATCGACGCCGACTTCTCCCACCAGGACCCGCGCGCCCGCGGCGCCGGCATCAAGATCGTCGACCTGGAGTACGACTGGAACGTCTCCCACGAGGACCTGCGGCTCGACGCGTCCAGCGACCTCGGCGGCTCGGTGTTCCCGCGCTACACGGGCTTCGCCGACGAGCACGGCACGGCGGTCTTCGGCGAGCTGGTCGGCCAGGACAACGGCTACGGCGTGACCGGCAGCGTGCCGGAGGCCACGATGTACGGCATCTCGCCCACGCAGGCGCTGCCCTCCGGCGGCACCCGGTGGAGCCCGGGGGCGGCGCTGGCGTACCTGGCCGGGCTCGGCGCGCTCGCGCCCGGGGACGCGGTGCTGCTGGAGCAGCAGACGTCGGGCCCGCTCGGCGGCAGCAACTACGCCCCGCTGGAGTGGATCCCGTCGGTCTTCGACGCGATCAAGCTGCTCGACGGGCTCGGCGTCACCGTGGTGGAGACCGGCGGCAACGGCAACCAGAACGTCGACTCCGACCTGTACGTGCAGAACGGCATCAAGTGGTTCGACCGCAGCGTCCAGGACTCCGGTGCGATCATGGTCGGCGCCGGCAGCAGCACCGAACGTGAGCGGCTGAACTTCTCCAACTACGGCTCCAGGTTCGACCTGCAGGGCTGGGGACACAACATCGTCACCTCCGGCGGCAACGGCAACCTGCAGGGCGGCACCGACCCGGCGAACGTGAACGTCCGCTACACCAGGACGTTCGGCGGCACCTCGGGCGCCGGGCCGATCGTCACCGGCGCGGTCGTGGCCGTCCAGTCGTACCTGAAGGCCACCGGGCAGGAGCCGTGGACGGCGACGGAGATCGCCGACCTGCTCAAGCGCACCGGCACCCCGCAGGGCTCGGCGACCGCTGGCGAGCACATCGGCCCGCTGCCCGATGTGCGGGCGGCGCTGAAGGCGATCGAGGTCGACCCGCCCACGACCGAGGCGGCGCTGACCCAGCGGCCGCCCCGCCAGGGTGAGACGTACGTCAATCCGTTCGTGACGCTCACGGCGGACGACGGCTGGGGCTCCGGCGTGACCCGGACCCAGTACCGGCTGGACGGCGGGAAGTGGCGGACCTACGGCGAGCCGTTCCGGGTGCTGCGCAAGGGCACGCACACGCTCGACTCCCGCTCCGTGGACGCCAACGGCAACCAGGAGCAGGCGCGGACGCTGACGTTCGAGAACAGGGTCACGGAGCCCTGATCCGTCCGTGGCAGGGCCGGTGTCACGCCGGCCCTGCCAGCCGGGCCAATTTCAGCGCCATGTGCAGCGACAGCCGTTCGCTGCCGTTCCTCAGGTCGGTGCCGGCGAGCTGCTCGACCCGCTGCAGCCGGTAGTACACCGAGGCGCGGTGCAGGTTCATCTGCACGGCGGTGGCGTGCGCGTTGCCCGCCAGGTCGAGGTACATCTCCAGGGTCTCCAGCAGCGGCCGGTTCGACGGGTCCGCGATCAGCTTCTCCAGGCCGGGATGGATGCCGGCGTTGATCAGCACCTCGCCGGACAGCTGCGACAGCAGGCGGTAGATGCCGAGCTGCGACCAGCTGGCCACCGGCCCGACCGCGGGCAACCGCACGGCGACCTGGGCGGCCAGCGCCGCCTCGTCGTAGGACAGGCGCACCTCCGGCAGCTCGGCGCGCGGCCGGCCCACGCCCACCACCGCGCCGGCCACGCAGTGCAGGCCCCGGATGGTCGTCTGCAGGGCGTCGTTGAGGTGCTCGGCGACGGCCAGGGCGGCGCCGTCGCGGTCGTGGACCAGCAGCACGCCGTGGTCGTAGCGCACCAGGTGCACGGCCTCCTTGGGGCCGCAGCGGCGGCGGCTGGCGATGAGGGCCTGCTCCAGGGCGATGCGGGCCAGGTCGTCGAGCCGTACGTGGGGACGCAGGATCAGCCGCGCGACCACCGCGGCCGTCGGGACGTCGCCGCCGGCGAGCAGGCCGCCCTCCAGCAGCGTCATCGCGCCGTGCCGGCGGGCGTCGCGCTCGTCGGCGAGCAGCAGCCGGATCGCCTCCGTCTCCCGCTGCGAGGCAAGCTCGCCGGCGAGGTTCTCGCGGTACAGGGCCAGCGCCAGGTCGTCGGTGGTCGTGGAGACCGCGGCGATCTCGTCGGCGGTCATCGACTGGTCGGCGTCGATGACCCAGACGTAGCCGAGCAGCATGTCGCCGTGGCGGATCGGCACGCAGATCCTGGGCAGCATCTGCAGCTCGTCGCAGGCCGGGGTGCGGATCGCGCCCTTGGCCTGCGTGATGCCGACCTTCCTGAAGAACGCGATGACCTCGGGTGTGGTCTGGCGGCGCAGGATCGACATCCGGCGCACCTCGTCCATCGGCTCGAGTTGCTCGCTGTAGGCGACGACCCGCTGGCGGTGGTCCTCGATCAGCGCGGGACGGCCGACGCGGCTCGCCAGCGAGTCCACGATCGTTTGCAGCTCCGACAGCATCGCACCGCTTTCGACGGACGTAGGAAGGTTCTCCGGGTATGTGCCGGATCATGCGTTCCGTCAAACGGTTCGAGCGTGGAATCTCGACATACGTCGGGACGGCCGGCGGCGCGGTTTCGGCATCTGCACAGTGACGCGGGCGTCGGCGGACCGTAGGGTTCGGCGTCGGCAGGTTCGTTGAGGAAGGTGTTGTTTGTGCTCTTAAACCGCGGCCGCCGTCCATCCCGACGAATGTCGAGCAAGACCCTGGCGGTGCTCGGCACTCTCGTACTCGTCCTATCGCTGAACATGACGCAGGCCAGCCAGGCCACCACCGCCGCTGCGTGGAGCCCGCCCGCGATGCAGCCGATCGACCCGCAGCGGGTGCAGGACCAGGAGGACATGACCTGGGCCGACTACAAGCCGATCCCCGGGGTCAGCTGGGCCACCAACGGCGCGGTCCCCACCGACCGGGCGCTGCGGGTGGCGCTGGTCGCGGTCGACTTCCCCGACCAGCCGTTCGTGATCACCAAGCCGAAGCAGTCGGACCCGTTCGGCAACCCGCAGATCGACCCGGTCAGCCGGGACGACGTCCCGCAGTTCTACGCCGACTTCTTCAACAAGCCGAGCCCGGTGAACAACTTCCAGACGATCAACGGGTACTGGATGGAGCAGAGCGGCGGCAAGATCGGCGTCTCCTCGATCACGTCGTTCGGGCCGTACCGGATGCCGAAGAACTCCTCGCAGTACGGACTCAACGACATCGGCCAGCCGAACCAGGAGGGTTGCCCCGGCACCACCACGGTCACCGGCGCCCAGAACGGCGTGACCACCCTCGCGGTGGCCTCGACGAAGTTCTTCAAGGTCGGCGACCTCATCACGATCGCGGGGGTCTCGCCGGCCGGTCAGCGGGTCGTCACCGGCATCCCCGACGGCACGCACCTCGTCCTCGACGGCGCGGTGACGGTCGCCGACAAGGCCGCCATCAACAACTGCGCCGGCACCCGCCTGGAGACCGACGCCGACCGGCTCTGGCACGAGGACGCCGACTGCACCCGTAACTGCGGCTTCGACGTGGTGCTGCGCATCTACGGCGGCTACGACGAGACCTCGGTGTGGCAGGAGTTCGGGGAGATGAAGTTCAACTCGCCGGACGACGTGCCGCGCGAGATCTGGGGCAACCCGAACCCGGAGCAGCCCAACGCCGTGCGCAGCCGGTACGTGCCCTGGACATCCTGGCTGGCGGGCTCGCAGCTGTGGGGCCAGTCGACGGTCCGGCAGGGAGAGAGCTCGGGCACGATCACGCACGAGCTGGCCCACTTCTTCTTCAGCATCGGCGACAACAACAACAACCCGTACATCCAGCCCTACCACCGGGCGGGTTCCGGCACGTGGGACATGATGGACCGCGGCTCGTTCAACGGTCCGGGCGGCCCGCACAACCGCTGGCAGGTGCCCGCGCAGCAGGGCGCCTCGATGGGCGCCGAGCTGACGCTGCGCAGCAAGATCGGGATGGGCTTCGTCCCGTACTCCTCGGTGCTGCGGCTCAACCGCGACGGGCTGGCGAAGTCGGGCCTGGCTGTCGTGGACGTGGTCGCCCGGGCGGTGAACGCGGGCGAGCTGCCCAAGGGCACCCGGGCGGGCGTCCAGGTGCTGCTGGACGGCGCCGCGCCGGTCGACCGTTCGCCGGCGTGTGACGTCGGCACCGACCCGCTGTGCGACGGCGGCGGCCCCGCAGGCGAGTGGAAGAACTACACGCTGGAGACGGTGCAGCGGATCGGGTACGGCTCGTTCCAGCCGGACAACGGCGTGCTGATCGCCAAGAACAAGACCTTCGAGCCCGGCGAGGACGGCGAGGAGGGCTCCACCTGCGGTTACAACTGCTTCACGTGGGTGGTGGACGCGCATCCCGAGGACATCGACATGGTTGACTACGTGCGGCCCGACGGCACCAAGGTGATGCGCACGATCGGCGACTACCGGCAGCTCAACGACGCGCTGTTCCACGCCGGCACGAACTCGGGCTCCAAGAACGAGTACGTCGACGCCGCCAACGGCCTGCGCTTCTACATCCTCGACAACTACGAGGACGACAAGGGCCTGTTGCACTACGCCATCGGCGTGCAGAACCCGGAGGGCGCCGGGCCGCAGCAGCGCGGTGTGGCGCTGACGAAGGGCAAGCCCGTGGGCGGGGCCCCGGCGCACGCGACCGACTGCTCGTTCCGGCTGACCAACACCGGCAAGGACGCGGCGACCGATCCGGCGCTGCACCCGCAGGACGAGCGGGCGCACCTGAAGAACGACGTCTACCGGCTGTCGGCCTCGGCCGCGGGGGAGGGCTGGCAGGCTCAGCTGCCGAACGACCTCGCCACGGCGGCGTTCGGGGAGTCGGTGGCGGTGCCGGTGTTCGTGACGCGTACGCCGGACAGCGCCCACGCGGGGACGGTCACGCTGACCGCGGCCTCGGTGAGCGACCCGGCCAAGACGGCCACGGCCACCTGCAAGGTGAAGACGCAGGACACCGGCCGCTGACCTGGTGATCCCGCACGCCGGCCCTGACCCCCATCGGTGGGTCAGGGCCGGCGTCGTCTTCTGAATCTACAATGTAAAGGCGCCCTCCACGGGCATGCGCCCGTCCATGACACCACTGAGGAACGGGCTCCGCCCGTCGCCTGCGAGCGACAGGCCCGCGCTGCTACTTCATGATGGCCGTCAGCCGGGAGAGGTGCTCGACCGCGGGGTTCGAGACGCCGACGACCTCGGCGAGGCGCGGCCCGCGTCCGGCGACGCTCTCCAGGACCGCTTCGAAACGACCGCTGAGGTGCGGGGATGAGGTGGCTCCGGCGGTGACCCGCACATCGCCCCGGGGTCCGGAAATTTCGTACATGTCGTCTGGGCTGCCGACGAGACGGACGGTCACCTGGGGCACCTCGCCGGACCTCGCGGCGACACTGGCGGAGACCAGCAGGCCGTAGAGGGCGACGAGTCGCTGGATCGCGGCGCTCTGCGGCCGGCCGGCCCGCAGGGTCGCGGACATGTCGCGCTCGTGCATCCACGCGTCCCAGAGGATGTGGAGGGCGAGCACGGACCAGTGCCATCGTCCGCCGAGGGGGCTGGTCACCGTGGCGGAGGCGTCGATGAGGCGGCCCAGGCTGTCGTGTTCGGCCTCGGTGAGCGTGACCAGCGCGTCGATCGTCTGTTCCGGTGATCGGCCGGCGGAGTCGCGCAGCCATTCCCCGGGGGTCGAGGTCGGGTCGAACTCGCGGAGGCGGCCGAAGCGGCTGTGCGCCAGCCGGCCGGTGAGGCAGGCGACGTGGAACTCGGCGACGTCGACGAGGTGACGGGCGACTTCGTGGACGGTCCACTCGGTGCATCGGGTGGGGGCCGTCCAGTCGGCGGGGGAGAGCTCGGCGAGCCGGCCGGTGAGTCTGATGCGGTGGGTGTACAGGGCTTCGCGTACCGCTTCGGGGTCTCGGCTCAGGCCGGATCTCTCCGTCAGCGTCAGTCGGCTCGGTTCGGCGCTCACGAGTTCACCCTCGGGAGTTCTTGTGGTCGTGGTCGGTGGTGAAGGGCGGGTGTGCCCTGCGTGTGGGAACAGCGTGCCCTTCCCCGGGGGTCTTGGGAACCGTGGAGCGGGGGCCTGATTGGCCCTGTCTGGTGTAACCGCGGTGGGGTGGGTAGTGGATCGGCGAGGATGCGCAACGATCACACTGATGACAGGGAAGCCCCCGGCCGGGATGAGGCCGGGGGCTTCCCTGTTCATGTCGGCGTGCGGATGGCGGCGAGTTGGGTGGCTTGGGCGACGAGGCGGTCTTCGCTGTCCCAGAGGTACGTGGTTTCGTCCATTCGGGCGTTGGTGATGTCCGAGGCGTGCATGCTGAAGCGGAGTGGGCCGGGTGCGGGGATGCGACGGATGTAGGCGCTGAACTGGATGGTGGTTGTGCGGTCGGGCAGGCCGAGGTCGTAGGTGACGGACGGGACGAGGTCGAGGGCGACGAGGAGTGAGAGCGGGTCCCAGTCGGTGCCGTCGGCGAGGCGTTGCCAGCCTGCGATGAATCCGCGGTGTGACGGCGTGTCGGACAGGGGGTCGAGTCGTTGCTCGATGACTTCCATGAGTGGCACGGGGGTGGTTCCGCCGGGTTCTCGTGGTGGGGTGCGTGGGCATCGGTGTTCGGCGGGGAGGTGGACGGGTTCGAGGCCTGACCAGGTGGGGCCGTCATGGGTCAGGTGCTCGAGGGTGATGAGTGCTTCGACGTGGAGGGTGTCGTTCTGGGTGAGGCGGGCCCGGGTCTGGGTGGTGCCGTGGCCGGTTCGCAGGTGGTCGATGTGGATGTCGGCGGGGCCTGGCGTGGGTGCGGTGAGGAAGGCCGCGGTGACGGTGGCGGGCTGTGGGTGGCGGGGGCCCGCGCTGTGGCAGGCGGCGCGGGTCATGGTGGCGAGCAGGTAGCCGCCGTGCGGTTTGCCGGCGACGGTCCATTGTGGGTCCAGAGCGGTTTCGTAGGCGTGGCCGCGGCGGGTGACGGCGGTGGCTTCGTGAAATGTCCCCATGCGTGTTCCCCCGTTGGTGCTCGCGGGCAGGGTGCTTGTGTCGTCCCGCGTTCTCCATAGTGGCTTGGGG
>NZ_SMKQ01000153.1 GCF_004348995.1 Nonomuraea terrae | reverse complement strand
GGGCCGAACGTGGTGGTCAGGTGGAACCAGGCGCTGCTGCAGGCCGTACGCGGCGGCACGCTCGGCCCGCCCCTCGTCGCCAGGGCGCTCGCGATCGTGCACACCTGCGCCTACGACGCGTGGGCCGCCTACGACGCGGTCGCGTCCGGCACCCGGCTCGGCGGCTCGCTGCGGCGGCCCCCGGCCGAGCACACCGAGGCGAACAAGGCCGAGGCCATCAGCTACGCCGCCCACCTGGCGGCGGTCGACCTCTACCCGGCGCAGCGGGCCCTCTTCGACGCGCTGATGGCCGACCTGGGGTACGACCCCGCCGACGCGTCCGGCGTACCCGCCGGCGTCGGCGTGACCGCGTGCCGGGCGGTGCTCGACCACCGGCACACCGACGGCTCCAACCAGGCCGGCGGATACGCCGACACCACCGGATACACGCCGGTCAACGGCCCCGTGGTCGTCGCCGAGCCGACGAGCGGCCTCGACGCGCCCGGCCGCTGGGCGCCTCTGACGTACGCCAACCGGGCCGGCGCGGTGGTGACGCCGCCGTTCATGGCCCCGCACTGGGGACGGGTGACCTCCTTCGGTGGCACCGCACGCGCCCTCGCCGACCGCGTGCCCGCGCCGTACGCGTACGGCTCGTCCGGGTTCCGGGCGCAGGCCGCCGAGATCGTGTCGGTCACGGCCGCGCTGACCGAGCGGCAGAAGGCGATCGCCGAGTACTGGGCCGACGGGCCGAGCAGCGAGACGCCGCCGGGGCACTGGTGCCTGTTCGCCCAGCAGATCTCGGCCCGCGACCGGCACGGCGTCGACCAGGATGTGAAGCTGTTCTTCGCACTGGCGGGCGCCGTCATGGACGCCGGGATCGCCGCGTGGGAGGTCAAACGCGACCACGACTACGCCCGGCCGATCACCGCGATCCGCCATCTGCACCAGGGCCGGCAGATCCCGACGTGGGGCGGCCGGACGGTCGACGGGGCCGCGTGGGTGCCGTACCAGCCGTCGTGGTTCCCGACGCCGCCGTTCGCCGAGTACGTCTCCGGGCACAGCACCTTCAGCGCGGCGGCGGCCGAGGTGCTCAAGCGCTTCACCGGCGCCGACACGTTCGGCGGTCAGGCGGTCGTCGCCAAGGGCTCGTCGCTGGTGGAGCCGGGGATGACGCCCGCGCAGGACGTGACGCTGCGCTGGAGCACGTTCAGCGCGGCAGCCGAGGAGGCCGGGCTCTCGCGCCGGTACGGCGGCATCCACTTCCGCGCCGGCGACCTGCAGGGCCGGACGCTGGGCCGGGCGGTGGGCACGGCGGCATGGGAGCGCGCGTGGAGCCACTGGACCGGACGCGGCTGACGGCCCGCACGAACGCCCGCTTCCCTGAGCACGCGCGAACGCCCGCTCCCCTGTGCGGGGGAGCGGGCGGGTGCGGTCAGGCGAGACTCTCCTCGGCCTGCCGGTTGAGCGTCTCGAGGTCGAACGCGCCCGACTTGACGGCCGCGGTGAACGCCTCCCATTCGAGGCGGGGCACTGCCAGCACCGCGTCCGGGTTGTCCGCGTGCACGAGCTCCACGTGATCGTTGATCCGCTTCGCCGCGACGCGGCCGGCGTCTTGCGTCATCTGCGGCACTCCTCTCGTTGGTGTGCGTTGCGGGCAGCCTTCCACCCGGCGGGCGGATCGGCCACCGGCTCTCCCAAGAGTGCGTAGGACAAACCAACCCGAAGGCGACTGTCTTTTGACCCCGCCCAGGGGTCAGCCCTTGGAGCCGTGAAGGCGATGCCGGCGATGAGGTGCCGCTGCATGACCGCGAACAGCACGATCACGGGCAGCGAGGCCACGGTGGTGGCGACCGGCAAGCCCCGCCCGCACCACGTGGAAGAGTTCGTCACCACCGTCAGGAGCGGCGACCAGGTCTGGGCGCGGGACACCCTCTACAGCCGCGACGGGCAGGTGCGCAGCCGTCCCTTCGTGCTGCCCGAGCAGGACGTGACGGTCGACGTCTCGGTCACCTCCCTGCCGGAGAAACGGGTGGGCACCCAGCTGCGGCTGATGGCCTGGAACCTGTTCGTCGGCGGCACGATCAACCGCACGAGATCTCCGCCAACTGGGAGGGCCACGCCGTCGAGCAGCCCGAGCACGCGCCCGGCGTCTGGCCCGCGACCCCGGCCGGCCGCCGGATCCCGCCGTCCGAGCTGAGCGCCACCGCGTCCACGTTCAAGCCGGGCATCGGCGAGCCGGGCAACGCGGTCGACGGCAATGTGGAGACCGACTACCACTCCGACTATCCCGAGGTGCAGCCGCAGCCGCACTACATCACGGTGGACCTCGGCCGGGTGCGGGAGCTGTCCACGGTGCGGTTCCAGCCCAAGCTGCGCCAGAACATGAACGGCACCATCCTGGAGGGCGTGGTGCAGGTCAGTGACGACGGCACGACGTTCAGGGACGTCGAGCGGGTCGAGTGGCCCCGCATGACCGCGCCGAACGACGTCGACATGAACGGCGTCTCGGCCCGGTATGTAAGGCTTCGGGCGGACTACGGCATGGGCGGGGCCTCCGCGCTCGCGGAGATCATCCCGTACGAGGTCCAGCGCTGACGACCGGCGCCGGAGCGTTGTCGGAGGGGACGGACGCGGCGGCGGTCTTCCTCACCGACGACGACGCGGGGTTCACGTACTACGCCGGCAAGCGGTTGATCGCCGCCTTCGATCCTGGGGACACCGGTGTGCGGCTCACCCGCCCAGTACGGCCGGACGACCCTGTGCGGACCGACCGAGCACCTGGCGGCGTACGTCTGGCTTAAAGGCGCGTCCAAGGTTCGGCGGGGAAAGCGGCGAGGTGCGGCGGGGCGACGCGCAGAGGGGTGAAAATCCGGATACTTCACTAAATGTCGATGTAGTTCGGATTCAGTGGGGTGTCGGATGGGCCGATCAGCAGGGCGACGCCGTGGGGCCGTTCTCGTCGCCGTCACGCTCGCGGCGCTCACCCCGGCTTACGCGGCCGTGGCGTCCCGCCAAGGGCCGCCGCCCACGCCGAGCCCCGCGAACGTACCGGAACGTGTCTTCTCCGCGCCGCACGGGCTGAAGCTCAGCGTGAAGGAGGTCGGCCCGAGCGGGCAACCCGCCGATCTGCAGATCATCACCCTGTTCGACGAAGCCTCCGGGCAGGCGTTCACCGGCTCGATGGTCGAGCTGGACGAGCGGCTCGGCGGCGCGCTCAGCGCGGTGCGCGACAGCGGGCAGTTTAGAGCGGAAGCCCTGGAGACACTCATGATCACGCCGCCGCCCGGAGCCGTCGCCGCCGAACGGCTGCTGGTCATCGGGCTCGGCGACGCGCGGCGGGCCGATCTGGAGCTGATGAACCGGGTGGGGGCGGTCGCCGCCCGCGAGGCGGTGCGGACGCGGTCCGCCACGGTCGCCTTCGCGCCGACGCTGCGCGACCAGGGCTTCACCCGGCTGGACACGGGGCGGGTCGCCGCCGAGGTCGTCGAGGGGGCGCTGCTCGCGTACGACACCGACGCGCGGTTGCAGCGTCAGGGCCTGCAGCCCTGCTTCGCGCTCCGACGCTGGTACTACGAGGCCGGACCCGCGTACTTCGCGGGCGTGGCGACGCGGGTCGGCCGGGCCGTCGAGGACACCGCCGCGCAGGTGGACCGGCGCGGCGACACCCCCTTCAGCACGACCGGCCCGGCCGAAACCACCTGCCGCACCTGACCCGCGCGGAGGCGCCGGGCACTCGACACGAGCGGCGGGTCGGGGTGGCGTCGGCGGTCCGTCAAGGTCGGGCCGATCGATTCGCTCAGAGCCCATTCCTCGGCAAAGGGTGGGTCGGCTCGGGCCTGCCGGAGAACGGCAGGGGTAGCCGCCTGGCACACCCGTTGTCAAGGAGCCCGAGCCATGATCAACGCCATGCCCGTCGAGGGAATCGTCCCCGACAGCGCAGCCGAGACGCCCGCCGACTTGGTCATCCGCAACGGCCGCGTGCACACCCAGGACCCGGCGCGGCCGGCCGCCGCGGCCCTCGCCGTACAGGAGGGCCGGATCGTCGCCGTCGGGGACGACCAGGACATGGCGCCCTTCGTCGGAACGCGGACCAGGGTCGTCGACGCGCTCAACCGGCGGATCATCCCCGGGCTCAACGACTCCCACCTCCACGTCATCAGGGGCGGCCTGAACTACCTGCTGGAGCTGCGCTGGGACGGCGTCCCGTCGCTGCGCATGGCGCTGTGGATGTTGCGCGAGCAGGCGGGGCGCACGCCGCAGGGCCAGTGGGTCCGGGTGGTGGGCGGCTGGACGGGTGAGCAGTTCGCCGAGCGGCGCCTGCCCACGGTCTCGGAGCTGAACGCCGCCGCCCCCGACACCCCCGTCTTCGTCCTGCACCTGTACCAGTCGGCGATCCTGAACCGGGCCGCCGTGCGGGCCATCGGGTTCACCAAGGACAGCGTCGCCCCGCCGGGCGGCCAGATCGTCCGCAACCACGCCGGTGAACCCACGGGCCTCCTGCTCGCCGCTCCCGCCGCCACGATCCTTTACTCCGCGCTGGCCAAGGGCCCGAAGCTGGCCGAGGACGACCAGCTCGGCTCCACCCGCCACTTCCTGTACGAGCTCAACCGGTTCGGCCTGACCAGCGCCATCGACGCCGGCGGCGGCTTCCAGAACTTCCCGGAGAACTACGGGGCGGTGATGAGGCTGGCCGAGCAGGGGCAGCTGACCATGCGGATCGCCTACCACCTCTTCCCGCAGACGCCCGGCCAGGAGCTGGACGACCTGCGACGGTGGATCGCGACGGTACGCCCGGGCGACGGCGACGAGTGGCTGCGGCTGAACGGCGCGGGCGAGAACCTCGCCTGGTCGCCCGCCGACTTCGAGAACTTCACCGAGCCCAGGCCGCTGCGCCCGGCGAAGGCCGACCAGGAGCTAGAGGCCGCGGTGCGCCTGCTGGTCGAGAACGGGTGGGGCTTCCGGCTGCACGCCACCTACGACGAGACCATCGACGCCGACCTCGACGTCTTCCAGAAGGTGGACGGGTTCCCCGGCGGCGTGCCGTGGTTCTTCGACCACGCCGAGACCGTGTCGGAGGCGAACCTCGACC
The DNA here is from genome assembly GCF_004348995.1 of Nonomuraea terrae. Classification (GTDB taxonomy): domain Bacteria; phylum Actinomycetota; class Actinomycetes; order Streptosporangiales; family Streptosporangiaceae; genus Nonomuraea; species Nonomuraea terrae. Next base: position 17,268 of record NZ_SMKQ01000153.1, on the reverse strand, counting down.
GGATCGCCGCGCTGGGCGGGAGCCTGTCGGTGCAGAACCGGATGATGTTCCAGGGCAGCGCCTTCGCCGACCGCTACGGAGCCGCGCAGGCCGCCCGGACACCGCCGATCCGGCAGATGCTCGGCCGCGGCCTGCTGACCGCCGCCGGCACCGACGCCACCCGCGTCTCCAGCTACAACCCCTGGCTGTCGCTGGAGTGGCTGGTGACCGGCCGCACCATCGGTGGCACCGAGCTGATGGACCCGCAGTGCCGCGTCGACCGGGAGACGGCGCTGCGCATGTACACCGCGGCCGGCGCCGGCCTCACCGGCGAGGCCGGCGTCAAGGGCGTGCTCAAGAAGGGCTGCTACGCCGACCTCGCGGTGCTCTCCGACGACTTCTTCTCGGTCCCCGAGGACGGCATCTCGCACATCGAGTCGCTGCTGACCGTCGTCGGCGGCCGGATCGTGTACGCCGCCGGAGAGTTCGAGGGGCTCGCGCCGCCGCAGCCCGCCATCCAGCCGTCGTGGAGCCCGGTCGCGTTCTTCGGCGGGTACCACCGCACCGCTCCGGGGGTTCGCCAGGCGCAGGCGGTGATGGAGGCCGCCGCCGAGTCCGAGGAGCACCGCCAGTGGCGGGCCGTACGAGGCTTCGCGCGGGGCCGTACGACCGAGGACGAGATCTTCGACTCCTGCTTCGTCCTGTGACAGTCCCAGAGAGGTAAGCCATGGCAGACTTCAGCAACGCCAAGCCCGATCCCGCGTCGTCGCTGCTCACGCCGCAGGACAGCGTGGTCGTGCTGGTGGACCACCAGCCGCAGATGTTCTTCGGCACGACCAGCGCCGACCGGGGCTCCATCATCAACGCGACCGTGGGCCTGGCCAAGGGCGCCAAGGTCTTCGACGTGCCCGTCATCCTGACCACGGTGCAGTCGAAGAGCTTCTCCGGGCCGCTGCTGGCGCCGCTGGCGCAGCTCTTCCCCGGTGTCACGCCGATCGACCGGTCCACGATGAACTGCTGGGAGGATCCGCGGGTCGTCGACGCCGTCAGGGCCACCGGCCGCCCGAAGATCGTCATGGCCGGGCTGTGGACGGAGGTCTGCATCGCGCTCGCCTCGCTGTCGGCCGCGGAGCAGGGATACCAGGTGTACGTCCCGACCGACGCGTGCGGCGGCGTGTCGCAGGAGGCGCACGACAACGCCGTGCGGCGTATGGTCCAGCACGACATCGTGCCGCTCACCTGGCTCACCACCGTGCTGGAGTGGCAGCGGGACTGGAGCCGTACGCGGACCTACGACGCCGTGACGCGGGTGATCGAGGAGCACGCGGGCGCCTACGGGCTCGGCGTGGCGTACGCGCACGCCATGCTCCCGTCGCACGCGGCCGCGGCCTGATCCCGCTCGGGGCACCGCCATGTCCCCCGGGCGACAGGCGATGAACGACACCGCGACCGGGTCCGTCTGGCAACCGCTGCAGCTGCGGATCTTCCGCACGCTGTGGCTGGCCCAGCTGGTCTCCAACGTCAGCAGCTGGATGCAGACCGTCGGCGCGCAGTGGCTGATCACGCAGGAGAACGGGTCGGCGAGCCTGGTGGCGCTGGTGCAGACGGCGGCCAGCCTGCCGGTGCTGCTGTTCGGCATCCTGGCGGGCGCGCTCGCCGACATCGTGGACCGGCGCCGGCTGCTGTTGCTCTCGCAGGCGGTCATGTTCGTGGCGGCAGGCCTGCTCGCGGTCCTGACGGCGCTGGGGCAGATGAACGCCTCCGGGGTCCTGCTCCTGACGTTCCTGCTCGGGTGCGGCAACGCGCTCATGACGCCGGCCTGGCAGGCCATCCAGCCGGACCTGGTGCCGCGCGAGCAGATCCCGAACGCCGCGAGCCTCAACGGCGTCAACATGAACCTCTCGCGGGCGGTCGGCCCGGCGGTGGGCGGCCTGCTCGTGGCACTGGCGGGGCCTGCCGCGGCGTTCGCGGTCAACGCGCTGTCCTTCCTGGTCACCTCGGCCGCGCTGTTCACCTGGCGGTACCGGGCCGACGCGGGGCCGTTGGGGGCCGAGCGGGTCCTCCCGGCGTTGCGCGCGGGTCACCGCTACGTGCGTCACGCCCCGCGCGTGCGCCGGGTGCTGGCCCGCACCGTGCTGTTCGTCCCCGCCGCGGCGGCGTTGTGGGCGCTGCTGCCCGTCGTCGCGGACCGGCGGCTGGGGCTCGGCCCCGGCGGCTACGGCGTGCTGCTCGGCGCGGTGGGCGCGGGCGCCGTGGCGGGGGCGATGCTGCTGTCGTACGTCCGCGGCCACTGGTCGAGCAACGCCGCGCTCACGGGGGGCGGTGTGCTGTTCGCGGCGGCCATGGCGGTGCTGGCCCTCACCCCGTCGCCGTGGCTCGCGGGGGCGGTGCTGGTCCTGGCCGGGGTCGCGTGGATCGCCGTGCTGTCCACGCTGAACGCGCAGATGCAGGTCACGACGTCGGGATGGGTACGGGCCCGCGCGCTGGCCGTCTACCTGACGATCTTCTCTGGAGGCATGGCGATCGGCTCGGCCGTGTGGGGCGCGCTCGCCGACGGCGTCGGCCTCGTTCCCGCCCTGCTGCTGGCCGCGGCGCTCACGGCGGCCGGCTCCCTCGTCGCCTGGCGCCGTCTCGGCATCCCCGACACCCGGCTCGACCGCTCGCTCTCGGTCCACTGGCCCGCGCCGGCCATGGTGCTGGAGCCCGGCGGGGACGACGGGCCGGTGCTCGTCACCGTCGAATACCGGGTGCCGCGCGAGCGGGCCGCGGAGTTCGTCGCGGCGATGCGGGACTTCGGGCTCTCCCGGCTGCGCACCGGCGCGCTGCACTGGGACCTCTACAGGTCCGGCGCCGACCCCGACGTCTACCTGGAGACGTTCGTGGTGGCCTCGTGGGAGGAGCACCTGCGCCAGCACTCCACCCGGCTCACCGGCTCGGACCGCGCGATCGAGGAACGGGCCCGTTCCCTGGTGGCGGAGCCGTTCCGGGTCTCCCACTACCTTCCCGCTCGCTGGTGAGCGAGACCTGCTCGGCGCCGACGGGGCGCCGGGTGAGCGGACGATCGTGCTGGTGCCGGCCGGGAAGGACGCGCTGGTCGTCGGCCTGGACGACCAGGACTCCGGTGGATCGCCTACCCGGTGCCGGGCGCCGGGCCGCTCTGGCGCGAACCCGCCGGACCGGCGGCGGACGAGCTGTCGGCGCTGGTGGGCCCGGTCCGCGCCCGGCTGCTGCGTACGCGGGACCGGCCGATGACCATGTCCATGCCGGCCGCCGGGGTGAACCTCGGGCCGAGCGGGCTGACGCGCCACCGCGACCGGCTGCGGGGCGCGCGGCTGATCATCCGCGAGCGCCGGGGACGCGAGGCGTGGATCATCCGAACCCCCAGGGCGGACGAATTGCTGGCTTTGTCCCCGAACCCTTGATCAGCCTCTGAGCTGCGGCGACGGACGAGGAGCCGAAGGGTTTCCGACGTGAGAACGATCAATGATGATTCGATGATGCCGCGGCCCCGCGCTCCCGGGATGTTGCAGGGTGGAGGCGTGAATCCGGATACCCGTCACAGCAGCCCCGACGCGATCGGCGAGGTCCGGCGGAGCATCAGGGACGACCTGCTGCCGGTCTTCACCGAGGTGCGCCAGGTCTTCCAGGAGTGCAGGTCCGTCGGCTTCCCCGGCTCGGGCCCGTTCGGCGAGCGCCAGGTCGACGCCCTCTACCGTTCGCTGATGGACTCTCTCGTCCGCGACGCGGAGGACGCGCTCGCCGCGCTTCAGCGGTGGCAGGAAGACGACCCGGCGCACGCCGCCCGGGCCGACGTTCCCGGCGGCTAGCGCCGGTGGGCCACCAGGGCGAAACGGCGCGCGGTGGCCAGCAGCGGCCGCCCGCGTTCCATCTCCTCGTGGAGGGCGCGCAGCCGGTCGCCGTACGCGTCCGCGTCGAAGCCGGGCACCTGCCAGGGAAGGACGCGCAGGAACAGCACGAGCGCGCCGGCGTCGTGGAACACCGTGGTGAATCCCGCCTCGCACCGCCAGGAGACCTCCAGCCCAGCGGCTCCAGGCGGCGGCGGGCGACGGGCACGTTGGGCGGGTGGCCCTCGGTCGCCATGGTGCGCGGCGGCAGCGGCGCGAACGACGCCAGCAGCTCGCCGCCTCCCGTGCCGAGGTCGAGCAGCGCGGCCGCCCGGTGAGCCGCGCGCCGACCAATTCCGCGTAGCGCCAGGGCAGCTCGCCTTCGTAGGTGACGCGGTCGCCGAAGACGGCGAAGTCCCATCCCTCGAAGGGGGTGACCGGCGCCGCGCGGATCAGCTCGTCGTACTCCATGCTGGAGATCATCCCGGACATGACGGATGTCATGCAGAGCCGGTGACAGCGTGGACTAACGAGCCGTAAGCGCTTCGATCATGATTTGTGCCATGAATCTTCGCCGTTACCGATATGTCGCAACAAGCCGCCGGACCGCCGCCGTGACCGCCCTCGGCGCGCTGCTCGCCACGGGCACCCTGGCCGCCCCCGGCCCGGCCGCCGCCGGCACCGGGCTCGACCGCGGCGCGCTGAGCCGGAGCCTCGACGCCGTCCACGAGGCCGGCATGTACGGCGTCTACTCGGCCGTACGCGACGGCGACGAGAGCTGGCGGGACGCGGCGGGCGTGGCGGACGTGGACACGGGCCGCCCGGCGAAGCCGTTCATGGTGCACCGCGTGGGCAGCATCTCCAAGACGTTCACCGCGGTGGCCCTGCTCCGGCAGGTCGCCCGCGGCACCGTCGAGCTGGACGCCCCCATCGGCCGCTACCTGCCCGACCTGGTGCCCGGCGAGCGCGGCCGGCAGATCACCGTGCGGATGTTGCTCAACCACACCAGCCACATCGCCGACCACGTCGCCCAGGCGTTCCCCTCGCTGACGCAGGGCTCGACGAGCAGCCTGGACGACAACCGGTTCCGTTCGTTCGACTCCGAGGAGCTGGTGCGGGACGCGCTGGCGGCCCCGGCGACCGGCGAGCCGGGGGCGGTGCCCGGCGTGTACTCCAACACCAACTACATCCTGGCCGGGCTGCTCCTGGAGAAGGTGACGGGCGAGGACGCCGAGGCGCACATCACCCGCGAGGTGATCCGCCGGGCGGGCCTGCGGCACACGTCGTTCCCGCGCACGCCGAACATCCCGGGCCCGCACTCCGGGGCGTACGAGTCGATGTACGGCCTCATCGACCCGCCGCGCGACTACAGCGTCTACGACATGTCGTGGATCACCACGGCGGGCGCGGTGGTGTCCACGATGGAGGACCTCAACCAGTTCTACCGGGCGCTGCTGCGCGGCCGGCTGATCGGCCCGGCGGAGCTGGCCGAGATGCAGAAGACCGTGCCGGTGCTGCTCGGCGGCTACCCCGCGCCCTACGGCCTCGGCATCTACGCCACCGACCTGCCCTGCGGCCGGTTCTGGGGGCACAGCGGCAGCGTCTTCGGCATGGGCACGGAGTCGATGTCGAGCCCCGACGGCACGCGCCAGATGTCGATCGGGATGAACCGCACGAAGTACCAGCCGCTCGACGAGAACGGCTTCCCGGCGGCGAGCCCGATCGACCCGGCACTCGTCGTCCACCTCCTGGAGGGCCTCTGCGGCCCGGCCACCGCCCAGACCAGAGCGGCGCAGCCGTCCTTCGTGCCGTTCGCCGTGGACCGGATCTCCGTCAAGCGCTGACCGCACACCGGCCGGCGCGATCTAGCATGGCCCTTCATGACCGAACCAGACTTCCGCACCACCACCCGCGCGGCGTACGACGCCAACGCCGTCCGCTACGCCGCGAGCATCCCCGAGCTCTACCACTCCGAGCCGCTCAACCACGCGATGGTCCCGCTCCTCGCCGAGCTGGTGCTGGCGGAAGGCGGCGGCGTGGTGGTGGACGTGGGGTGCGGTCCGGGTCACGTCACCGCGCATCTGCACGCGCTCGGCCTGGACGTCTTCGGTGTCGACCTGTCACCGGAGATGGTGGCGCTCGCTCGGGACGCCCATCCGGAGCTGCGCTTCGAGGTGGGAGTGATGGAGGCGCTGGACGTGGCGGACGCGTCCGTGGCGGGAGTCGTCGCCAACTTCGTGATCCTGCACACGCCGCCGGAGGGGCTGCCCGCCGTGGTCGCCGAGTTCGGGCGGGTGCTGGCGCCCGGTGGTCATCTGCTGCTCGGGTTTCCGGTCTGGGACGGGGCCGGGCCGGCGGAGGCGTACGACCACGCGGTGACGCTCGCCTACCGGCACGCGCCCGATCGGGTGGCCGGGCTGCTGACGGAGCACGGGCTCGGCGAGGTGGCCCGGCTCTCCGTCGCGCCCGGCGAGGATCGCCGGCGGGGGTTTCCGCAGGCGTACTTGATCGCACGGCGTACTTGATCGCACGGCGTGCCTGCCGCTGACGGAAGGGAGCCCGCGCTCCGGCAGGCGAGTCGGAGCGCGGGCCCGGGGCCGGTCAGGGCGTCAGTGCGAGAACGCCTGGAACTCGGCCGCTCGGAGGTGGTCGCGCTGCGGGCTGGCCGTGGCGCAGTCCGTCGCGGAGTTGGGGTCGTTGTCCTGCTCCCCGGCGTACAGCGGGTTGCCGGTGCACTGCGTGGTGAGCGCGCGGAGCATGAGGTGGGTGGCGTCGACCGAGCGGATGTCGAACGACTTGATCAACATGTCCGCGCCCCTCGGACGCGGCAGCGCCGCGTCGAAGGCGTTCGCCTTGCTCGTGTAGACCTTCCGGAAGTTCGCCGGGTCGGCGCAGTCCGCGCTGCAGGCCAGCACCTCGAACGAGCGCAGGCTGGAGAAGCGGTTCTGCGTGCCGGGGTCGGCGGCGTCGGCGACGGTCGGGCGGAGCATCGCGCTGACCTGCACCCGGCGGACCCGGACCGGCTCGTCGCCCGCCAGGTCCACCACGACCGACTTGCCCGCCGGCGCGCCGGTGAGCGAGGCCCAGTTCGTGGCCTCGGTCTCGTCGATCAGCTTGTCGTGGTTGACGCCGTCGCCCGCGACCGTGGCGCCGTTCGCCGCCGAGGCGTGGTTACGGGTCAGCGGCAGCGGGAGCGGCAGCTTGACGCCGGGAAGGACCGCGTACTTCAGCCGCTTGTGGCCGAAGCCGGCGCCCGCCACGACGAAGTCGTACACGCCAGGGGTCATCTCGGCGGTGTCGCCGAGCTCGGTCGCCGGGTCGGTGTCCGCGACCGGGACCACGCGGCCCTCGTAGTCGCCGACGTACAGCCGCAGCGCCGCGTCCTTCGCCTCGCCCAGCGGCTTGAGCTGCAGCGAGCCGTTCTTGCCTGCCGGGTTGACGAAGCTGGGCGTGGCGTCGGCGTCGTTCGGGCCGTTGCTGGCCGCACCCTCGCCCAGGCCGTGCTCGGCGAAGGCGCGCCACATGATGTCCTGGTTCTTGCCGCCGAAGCGCATCCGGTCGGCGGCGAGCAGGGCGTCGCGGTGGTCCACGTAGTCGACCGCGCCCGAGGCCATGAGCAGCAGGGCGTCGAACGACAGCTGCGCCCAGCGCCGGTTGCCCGGGCACTTCTCGACCGGGGTCTCACCCTCGGCGCAGGCCAGCTGCTGCCTGGCGCTGCCCTGGCCGTAGCGCTTGACGAAGGCCGCCCGCACGTCGAACTGCGTGGCCGACCAGATCTCGCCGTCCGCGTGCGACTGCGTGCCGACGATGTCGTAGCCGAGGTCGCTGTAGTTCAGCGGGGACTTCGACATGTCGTAGTTGCGGATGCCGCGCGTCTTGTCGCCGGTGACGTACCCGCCGGTCACGTACGGGGTGTCGCCCGCGGGGCGGGTGCCGTACTCGAAGAGCTGCTCCATGGAGAACAGGTCGGAGGTGCTCTCGTTCATCGCGCCGGCCTGCGCGCCGCTCCAGCCGGCGTTCGGGCCGGCGACCATGCGGCCGGAGATGGCGTGCGTGTACTCGTGGCCGATGACCGACATGTCGTAGTCGCCGTCCACGCAGGGCGCGTAGAACGAGCCGGCGATGGGCTGCCACAGGTACATGTTCGTGATCGGCGCGACGCCGTCGGGGCCGGTGATCTGGTTGGCGTTGTCACGCACCGACAACACCCGTGCCCCGGCCTGGGCGTTGCCCTGCTCGGGGTCGTTGCCGAGCCCGCCGCGCTCGCCGTTGTCCGCCTGCATGTTCCACGCGGTCTCGGTGAAGCCGAGCCGGTAGGACCAGTCGTGCATGCGGTTGTGCATGGCGTTCAGGTTGGCCATGGCGGCCTCGAGATCGGCCTCGCCGGGCTGGTCGAACACGGCCGGGTCGCACTTGGCCTCGTACCAGGTGTTCTTCCACGGGTAGTCGTAGTCACGGCTCGGCGTGAGCACGTTGGAGCGGGTGCCGACGGTGAACGGGTCGCCGCTGGCCCGGTTCTCGACCGTCTTGGCCGCGTTGCCGATGCTCGTGTCGGTCGGCTCGTTCGTCGTGTGGTCGACGTCCCACGGCTTGCCGGTCGCGGGGTCACCGCCGACCACGTGGTCGCAGCCGCGGGCGGGCGTGAAGCACCACGTCTCGCGGGTGTCCCTGGAGGAGTAGTCGCCGCGCGGGCTCGCCGGGAAGACCTCCCACTGGGGGTTGTCCGGCTCGGCGTGGTGGTCGACGAGGTTCTCGCGGGTCAGGATGGCGCCGCTGACCGCGTCCACGTGCGTGGTGTACCCGGCCTCGGCGCCCTGCGCCCCGCCGATCAGGACCACCTGGTACGCGCTGTGCACCCCGTCCGGCGCTGGCACCGCCACCGGCGTGGCCTGCCTGGTCACCGCCGTGGCCAGGTCGATGCCGCCGTCCCTGGCCGCGATCTCCATGGCCTGCTCGGCGGTGATCGCGGCGGCCGGGGGCGCGCCGGTCTCCCGCGAGAGCGAGGAGGTGACGTGCATGACCTGGCCGCCCGTTATGGCGACCGAGACGAGGCCGTCCACGCCGGCCGGCAGGTCGCCGAAGCGCTGCCGCAGCAGTACGGCGTGGCCGTCGCCGATCGGGTTCGCCGCGACCGTCTCCAGCGCGTCGACGGCCTCGGCCGACAGCCCGAAGACGCTCTCGTTGTCCTTGAGATAGGCCTTCGCCGCCTGTACGGGATCGGAGCCGAGGCCCTCGGCCAGCGGTTCTGCGCTGGTGACGGTGGCCGGGGTGCCGAGGTTGTTCCACCGGATGTCGGCGGCGGGGCCGGCCCGGCGGGCGTTGGCGCCGGCCGGTGGCGGCACCCGGCCCTGGCGGTTGTCCACGTCCGGCTTACCGTGGTTCTCCGCCTGGAAGTCGTGGACCACCGAGGGGGGCTCGCGGCGTTCGCCTTGCGCCGCTCCGGCGAGCGGGAGAGTCGACGCGGTGAGCGCGACGACGACGAGTGTGCCGCGTAACCAGGGCTTGGTCGACACGTTTGCCTCCTGCGTGTCAGGGACGCGCTTACACGCATCTGCGCATGAGGAAACACCGGCTGATCCCAGGTGACAAGATCTTGTAAAGGCGGAAATATCAGCGTATAAGCGGCTGAAAGGTGCAGGTCGGGCGCGCCGGGAAAACGGCGGCGCTCACCCGTTCGACGGCGCCGTCCTCCAGGCGAGCAGCCGGCGGACCAGGCCCGGCATGCCGGGCGCCGCGTCTTCGGGCTCGCACTCGTCGTCGGGCAGGTCGTACCAGTGCAGGTCGCCTTCGTACTCCGTCTCAGCCATGGATGGTCGCCGCCTCACGCTCCCGCGTCACCTCGCCGCGCAACAGGGTCCAGACATGCCTCCGGTACGCGCCGAAGGCCGGGCCCGCCCGCCGGTCGCGGGCGTCGAGGCGCACCTCCACGATCTCCTTGATCCGCCCGGGCGCGCGGGTCATCACCGCGACCCGGCGGCCGAGGCGGAGCGCTTCGTCGATGCCGTGCGTGACGATCATGATGGTCGTGCCGATGCGTTCCCGGGCCCGGACGAGATCGTCCCGCAACGACGCGCGGGCCGGGGCGTCGAGCCCCGCGAACGGCTCGTCCATCAGCAGGACGCCGGGCCCGGAGGCGAGGCTGCGGGCGAGCGCCACGCGGCGGCGCAGCCCGGCGGAGAGCTCGTGCGGATAGCGGTCCGCATGACCGGACAGCCCGGCCAGCGCGAGGTGCTCGCGCGCCCGCCGCATCCGCTCCGGCCTCGGCACGCCCGTGCCCTCCAGCCCGAACTCCACGTTCCCCTGGGCGGTACGCCACGGGAACAGGTCGTACTGCTGGACGACCACAGCGGGGTGGGGCGCGACGACCGGCACGCCGCCCACGAGGACCTCGCCCCGCGTCGGCCGGGCGAGCCCGGCGACGAGGTCGAGCAGCGTGGACTTGCCGCAGCCGCTGGGCCCCACGAGCGTGAGCAACTCCCCCGCGCGCACGTCGAGGTCGACGCCGCACAGCGCGGTGCGCGGCCCGCCCGGCTCGCCGGCCGGGAAGGCCATGGTCACGTCGCGCATGCTGATCTCGATCACGTGGCTCCCTCCACGACCACGAAATTACGAGCGCGCGACCATAAAGTCAACATTTCCTACATGAGATGTAGAAAATTACCCTGATCACGTACCAGCACGACGAACGAGGGGACCCGATTCGATGATCTTCATCACCGCCAAGTTCCGCATCCTGCCCGAGCACGCCGACCGGTGGCCGGAGATCAGCCGCGAGTTCACCGAGGCCACCCGCGCCGAACCCGGCTGCCTGTGGTTCGACTGGTCGCGCAGCCTCGACGACCCGAACGAGTACGTCCTGGTGGAGGCGTTCCGCGACGACGCGGCGGGCGCGGCGCACGTGCAGTCGGCCCACTTCAAGCAGGCCCAGCAGACGCTGCCGCCCCACCTGGCCGAGACGCCGCGCATCGTGAACACCACGATCGCCCAGGACGACTGGTCCGAGCTCGGCGAGATGGCGGTTCCCCCGCGCGGCTGACCGCTCCCGTCACGCGGCGCGCGAAGCTCGTTACGCGACTGTTACGAGCTTCGCGCGGCCCGCCAGATCCTCGTTTCCGCAGCTCACAGACGCCGTTTGGGGAACGGAATCATTTTTTCCGGGTTATTGACGAAAAACCCGCGACGTCGGCAGACTCGGCGTCATGTCACCACCTCGTGGTCCCCTGGCCCAGCTCCGGCGCGGGCACGAGCAGCTCGTGCTCGGCCTGCTGCGCAAACACGGGCCACTCAGCAGGGGCGAGCTGGGCAAGCGCTGCGGCCTGTCCCGCACGACGCTCTACGACATCCTCGCCTCTCTCGTCGCGAGCGGCACGGTCGTGGCAGCCGGCCAGCAGGACGCGCCCCGCGGCCGTGGCAGGCCCGCCGAGACGCTGACCCTCAATCCCGACGCGGGTCAGGCGATCGGCATCGACTTCGCCCGCCGCGGCCTGCACGTCGCCGCCGTCAACGTGGCCCACGAGGTCGTCGGCGCGGTCAGCGAGCCGCACGACGCCGGCCTGCCGTGGGAGCAGCGGGTCGAGCTGGCCGAGCGGCTCGTCGGCGCGCTCACCGGCACCGGCTCGGGAGCCCTGCGCCTGGGCGCGCTCGACGCGATAGGCGTCGGCGTCGTCGGCCCCGTCACCGGGCCCGACGCGTCAGAGGCGGGCGACGACGCCCCCGCCGCGAACGGGGCCGCGCCGCACCCCGTGCAGCTCCTGCTGCGCGAGCGGTTCGGCGTGCCGGTGCTGCTGGACAACAACACCCGCCTGGCCGCCCTGGGCGAGGCCATCTGGGGCGCCGCCGCCGGCGAGCAGGACGTGCTCTACCTGCGTCTGTCGCACGGCGTCGGCGGCGGGCTGGTGATCGGCGGGTCGCTGCACCGCGGCACGCAGGGCCTGTCCGGCGAGTTCGGCCACATCACCGTCGAGCCCGGCGGCGCGCGCTGCGAGTGCGGCGGCACGGGCTGCCTGGAGACCGTCGCCTCGATCAGGGCGGTGCTCGACGCCTACCGCGCCGCCGGCGGCCGGGCCGGCGACGTCCCGCAACTGGCCGAGGCGGCCAGGGCCGGCGACGCTTCCGTCCTGACCCTCCTGGAGGACGTCGGCACGAAGATCGGCGCTGTCCTCGCGGCCGTCTGCAACACCATCGGTCCCGGCGTCATCGTGATCGGCGGCGAGTTGACCGAGACCGGCGACGCGCTGATGCGGCCGATCGAGCGGGCGCTGCACGAGCACGTCATGCCGGTCTCCCGGCACCTGCTGAGCCTGCGCCGGGCCACGCTCGGCGAGGTCGCGGGCGCCCTCGGCGGCATCGCCCTGGTGCTGCACGAGTCTCCCCTGCTGTCCCGCTATCCAGCCGGTCCCGATCTCGCAAAGGACCCCACCATGACCCCATCGAGGCACCCATGACCCAGCTCACCGCGGTGGGCAAGCCGTCCGAAGCGCGGGCCGCCCGGCGCGGCGCCGGCCGCCCGAGGCGCGCCCTCGCGCTCAACCTGATCGCGGTCGTCGCCGGCCTGGTCGTGTGGACGCTGCTGGCCACGGTCGGCGTGCAGGGCCTGCCCACCCCGCTGGAGGTGGCGGCCAGGGCCGGCGAGCTGGTCGCCGACGGCACGCTGCCGCTGGACGCGCTGGCCAGCCTGCGCCGCGTCCTGCTCGGCTTCCTGCTCGGCACGCTGCTGGCCGTGCCGATCGGCTTCCTGATGGGCTGGTACGCCACGGCGCGCGGCCTGCTGGAGCCGTACGTGCAGTTCTTCAGGACGATCCCGCCGCTGGCGATCATCCCGCTGGCCATTGTGCTCATGGGCATCGGCGAGGTGCCGAAGGTCTTCGTGATCTTCCTGGCGGCGTTCCTGTCCAGCGTCGTGTCGACGTTCCAGGGCGTGGTGGACGTGGACAGGACGCTGATCAACGCCGCCCGCGTGCTCGGCGCGTCGGACCGGACGATCTTCGCGAAGGTCGTCGTGCCCGCCTCGACGCCGTTCATCCTGGTCGGGATGCGGGTCGGGCTCGGCGCGGCCTGGGGCACGCTCGTCGCCGCCGAGCTGATCGCCGCCCAGGAGGGCCTCGGCTTCCGGATGCAGCAGGCCCAGCTCTACTACGACCTGTCCACGATCTTCGTGGGCCTGATCGCCATCGGCGTGCTCGGCCTGCTGATGGACCGACTGCTGCTGTTCGCCGAGCGACGCCTCACCGACTGGCAGGAGCGCCGTTGAACACCAAGATCTCTTTCCGGGACGTCGTCAAGACGTACCCGATGAAGGACGGCGTCTTCACGGCGCTCGACCACGTGTCGCTGGACATCGCCGACCGCGAGTTCGTCACGGTCGTCGGCCCGTCGGGCTGCGGCAAGAGCACGCTGATGAGCATGGCCGCCGGGCTCGTCGAGCCCGGGGCGGGCGAGGTGCTGGTCGACGGCCGCCCGGTGACCGGCCCCGGTCCGGAGCGCGGCGTGATCTTCCAGCAGTACGCGCTGTTCCCCTGGCTGACCGTGCGCAAGAACGTCGAGTTCGGCCTGAAGCTCATGGACCTGCCGCCCGGGGAGCGCAGGCGGCGCGCCGAGCACGCGATCGAGCTGGTCGGGCTGTCCGACTTCGCCGACGCGCTGCCCAAGACGCTGTCCGGCGGCATGAAGCAGCGCTGCGCGATCGCCCGCGCGTACGCGGTGAACCCGCAGGTCCTGCTCATGGACGAGCCGTTCGGCGCGCTCGACGCGCTCACCCGCGTGCAACTGCAGGATCAGCTCCTCGACACCTGGAGCAAGGAGCAGCGCACGGTCATGTTCATCACGCACGACGTGGACGAGGCCGTCTACCTGGCGCGGCGGGTCGTCGTGATGGCGGCCAGGCCGGGCCGCGTCCAGCAGGTCATCGACGTGGACCTGCCGTACCCGAGGACCGAGGAGATGCGGCTGTCGCCCGAGTTCGGGCGCATCCGCAACGAGGTCTGGCACGCCGTCTACCACCAGCCGCCGGCCGTGCCCGCGGCCTGACCGTACCCCCATCCCCCGGAAAGGACTGATCCGCCATGCGTTCTCTTCGCCGCGCCCTGACGGCCGCCTCGGCGGTGAGCCTCCTGACACTCTCCGTGACCGCGTGCTCCGACGACGGCTCCACGGTCAGGTTCGGCTACATCAGCGACTACAACGGCGCGAGCCTGCTCGCGATCGCCGACAAGCAGGGCCTGTGGGACAAGCAGGGTCTCACCCCCGAGATCAAGGTGTTCACCAACGGCCCGCTCCAGATCCAGGCCCTCGGCGCGGGCGACCTCGACTTCGGCTACATCGGCCCGGGCGCGATGTGGCTGCCCGCCTCCGGCAAGGCCAAGGTCGTCGCCGTCAACACGCTCGCGTACGCCGACCGCGTCATCGGCCGGCCCGGCGTCGCCACGATGCAGGACCTGAAGGGCAAGAAGGTCGGGGTGCCGGAGGGCACGTCCGGCGACATGGTGCTCAACCTGGCGCTGAAGAAGGCCGGGATGGCCCCGAGCGACATCGAGAAGGTGCCGATGGACCCGGCGACCGTGGTGTCGGCGTTCGCCGCCGGGCAGATCGACGGGGCCGGCATCTGGTACCCGCTGATCGACACGATCAAGCAGAAGGTGCCGGGCACGGTCGAGATCGCCAGCACCAAGGAGTTCCCCGACAACTCGTTCCCGACGGCGTTCGTCAGCGGACCGAACCCGGACGCCGAGCTGACCGACAAGGTGATCAAGGTGCTGCAGGAGGCCAACGACTGGCGGGCCGCGCACCCCGAGGAGTCGATCACCGAGGCCGCCGCGCTGCTCAAGCTCGACCCGGCCAAGGTCAAGGCCGACGCGGCGAACGTGCGGACGATGACCACCGCCGACCTGGTCGCCAAGACCGAGGACGGCACGGTCGGCACGTGGCTGGACAGCCTGGCCGACTTCTTCGTCGGCACCGGCCAGCTCAAGTCGAAGCCGGAGCCCGCGACGTACTACACCGGCGATCTCTACACGAAGGCCTACTCGAAGTGAACCTGCTGTTCCTGATGACCGACCAGCACCGCGTCGACACCCTGGGCTGTTACGGCAACCCGCACGTGGCCACGCCCAACCTCGACCGGCTGGCCGCGACCGGCACGCGCTTCGACCGGTTCTACACCCCGACGGCCATCTGCACGCCGGCGCGCGCCAGCCTGCTCACCGGGCAGGCACCGTTCCGGCACCGGCTGCTGGCGAACTACGAGCGCAACGTCGGTTACCTGGAGGACCTGCGGGACGACGCGTTCACCTTCCCGCAGGCGCTGAAGGACCGCGGCTACCAGCTGGGGCTGATCGGCAAGTGGCACGGCGGCACCCACCGCAACGCCGCCTCGTACGGCTTCGACGGCCCCGACCTGCCCGGCTGGCACAACCCGGTCGACCATCCCGACTACCTGGCCTACCTGGAGGAGCGGGGGCTGCCGCCGTACAAGATCTCCGACCTGATCCGCGGGACCACGCCGAACGGCAACCGCGGCAACCTGCTGGCGGCGCGGCTGCACCAGCCGGAGGAGGCGACGTTCGAGGCCTATCTGGCGACCCGGGCCATCGAGCGACTGGAGCGGTACGCCGCCGACGGCCGGCCGTTCTACCTGGCCGCCCACTTCTTCGGGCCGCACCTGCCGTACCTGCTGCCGGACGAGTACTTCGACATGTACGACCCCGCGCTGGTCGAGCTGCCCGCCTCGATCGCGGAGACGTTCGAGGGCAAGCCGCCGGTGCAGCGCAACTACAGCGCGCACTGGACGTTCGACACGATCCCCATCGAGGTCACCCGTAAGCTGATCGCGGTCTACTGGGGCTACGTCACGCTGATCGACCGGCAGATCGGCCGCATCCTCGACAAGCTCGACGAGCTGGGGCTGACGGATCAGACGTCGGTGTTCTTCACCGCCGACCACGGCGAGTTCACCGGCGCCCACCGCCTGCACGACAAGGGCCCCGCGATGTACGAGGACATCTACCGCATTCCCGGCATCGTGCGGATCCCCGGCGAGCGGCCGCAGGTCAGGGACGAGTTCGTGACGCTCACCGACTGCACGGCGACGATCCTGGAGCTGGCCGGCTGCGACACCGCGCCGGCCGTCGACAGCCGCAGCCTGGTGCCGCTCGTCCGCGGTGAGCGCCCGGAGTGGCCGGCCGAACTGCTCGCGGAGTTCCACGGCCACCACTTCCCGTACCCCCAGCGCATGATCCGCGACGACCGCTACAAGCTCGTCGTCAACCCGGAGTCGGTCAACGAGCTGTACGACCTGCACGCCGACCCGCACGAGCTGAGCAACCGCTACACCCATCCGGAGCTGGCGCCGGTGCGCCGCCGCCTGATGCGCCGGCTGTACGACCTGCTGCGTGAGCGCGGCGACAACTTCTACCACTGGATGACCCCGATGTTCGACATCGGCGCCCTCGACCACGACCCCACCCTGAGCTCCTTCGAGAAGGAGGACGCCCCCGCATGAGGAGAGTCCTGCCCTGCCGGCAGGACTGACGAGTTCGACGGCACGGCGCTCGATGAGGATCGGCGGTGGGTGCCCGGCCCCGGTTCCGTACGTTGCCCGCGAAGGGCCGGCTCACGATCGGGCTGATCTCCATGAACCGGGCCGGTGCCGTGGCCGCGTTCGACTACGCGCGGACGTATCGGGACTAAGGCCGGGCGATTCCCGTTCTGTGAAACGTGTGTCGCCCGGCGCGGCCGGTGTGCTTGACTCACCGGCCGGTGACCACACCCTCTGGGAGGGTTCATGGGGGAGTTCGTAGGGATCGACCCCCGCGGGGCGCATGAGGTGATCCGCCGGATGGAGGCGGGAAAAGAGGCTCTCGACCGGCTCCGTCCGCTGCTCGACGCGGCGATCGCCGAGGCGGGCGAGGACTGGGCCGGCGACCCTGGCTCCCCGGCCCTGCACCGCGCGCGGGCGTTCCTCGACGCGTCCGGGCAGGAGCTCAGGTGGCGCATCGACACGCTGGAACGCCTCGTGCCGGTGCGCGAACGCGGCATGCTCACGGGAACGTTCCCGTTCCCGAGCGAACACGAGGCGGTCGAGACCGCCGAGCAAGACGCCAGGGCGATCCTGCACGCGCTCACCGACCACGACCGCCACCCCTCGACGGCGGCCCGCCACAGCGTGGAGTCCGCCGTAGCCGCCCTCACCCCCGGCGACCCCGCCTACGCGTCCGCTCTCCTGACCGCCCTCGGCCCCACCACCCTGATCCGCCTCCTCGGCGCCGACGCCAGGAGTGACCGCGGGACCTCCCCCTTGCCCACCGATCTCGACAGCACCGACCTCGACAGCACCGACACGACCGCGCCCGCCAACCCGAGCCCGCCCGGGGTCGGCAACACCGGTACGGACGGGCCTGGAGGGCGGCTGGCGGCGCTTTTCGCGGATGCCGAGCGGACGGGGCGGCTT